>JANLVB010000588.1:0-10329 GCA_031363785.1 Betaproteobacteria bacterium | reverse complement strand
TCGGCCTCGCCCACCCGTATCCGGTCCGCCGCCATCTGGATCGCGCTGATGCCGGAGGCACAGAAGCGGTTGACCGTGATACCACCCACCGTGTTCGGCAGACCGGCCAATACCGCGCCGATACGCGCCACATTGAGGCCTTGCGCGCCCTCGGGAATGGCGCAACCGCAGATCAGGTCTTCGATCGCCTTGGGGTCGAGCGACGGCACCTGTGCCAGCGCACCATGAATCGCCTTGACCAGCAACTCATCTGGCCGCATGGCGCGAAAGAAGCCACGGTGCGAGCGCCCGATGGGCGTGCGGGTGGCGGCAACGATATAGGCTTCCTGGATTTGTTTCATGGTGCTCTCCATCAGTTGCGCAGCGGCTTGCCGGTGGACATCATTCCCATGATGCGTTCCTGCGATTTGGGATGTGCCACCAGGGCACAAAACGCCTGTCGCTCCAGAGTCATCAGGTACTCTTCGGTCACCAGCGTTCCGGCGTCCACATCACCGCCGCAGACTACATTGGCAATCAGGCTGCCGACATGGAAGTCATGCTGGCTGATGAAGCCACCGTCGCGCATGTTCACCAGCGAGCCCTTGATGGTGGCCAGGCCATTGCGCCCGGCCACCGGGAAGCTGCGCCGCTGCGGCGGACGGTAACCCGAGGCGTACATGGCGCGCGCCTGGGCGATGGCGACAAACAACAACTCGTCCTTGTGAGGAACAATGACGTCGCCCTCCAGCAGGTAACCCAGCTGGCGCGACTCGATGGCACTGGTGCCGACCCGGGCCATGGCGGCTGCCGTAAAACCTTCGGTCAGGAACGGCAACAAATCCTTGTTGGTCGAGGCAGCGGCGTTCTCGGCCGCGCGCCGGGCGATATAGGTCAGGCCACCGGCACCCGGAACCAGGCCCACACCGACTTCGACC
The DNA here is from genome assembly GCA_031363785.1 of Betaproteobacteria bacterium. Classification (GTDB taxonomy): domain Bacteria; phylum Pseudomonadota; class Gammaproteobacteria; order Burkholderiales; family Burkholderiaceae_C; genus CAISIP01. The sequence goes on along the minus strand of JANLVB010000588.1, from coordinate 9,412 downwards.
AGACCGATGTAACTCTCCAACGCAGCGACGCGCCTGGCGCTGTACACCGCCATCTCGCAGCCACCTCCCAGCGCCAGACCGCGCACTGCCGACACCGTGGGCACACTGGCATAACGCAGGCGCAGCATGGTGTTTTGCAGCTCGTGTTCCGCGCCATCGATGGCCGAGATACCAGCCACCATGAAGGCTGGCAACATCACCTGCAAATCCGCACCGACCGAAAACATCTCGTCGTTGGACCAGATCACCAGGCCTTCGAAGTCCTGCTCGGCAAGGTCCACGGCCTGCGTCAGCCCCTCGGCCACGTCCGGGCTGATGGCGTGCATCTTGCTCTTGATGCTGGCAATCAGCACCGCCTCGTCCAGCGTCCAGAGCCGGATCGCATCGTCTTCATGCAGCGTACGACCGGCAGTCGCGGCATCGGGTGCACCGGCTCCGGAAACGTCCTCACGGAAGTGTTGCCGGGCATGGACCGGCATGTTGCGCCGGGCAATGAACTTGCCGGCCGAGGCACTCCACGACCCCGCAGCCGTATGCACACCGCCGGCGTCTGCTACCGGACCCGTGAAAACCCAGTCTGGCAATGGTGTGTTGCACAAGGCACCTCCGGCATCGATATCCTCCTGCACCATGGCGGCCACTTCGCGCCATCCGGCCTGCTGCCAGAGCTCGAATGGCCCCTGTTTGACGCCAAAGCCCCAGCGCATCGCCAGATCCACATCGCGCGCCGTTTCGGCCACGGTATGCAGATGCACCGCCGCATAGTGAAACTGGTCCCGCATGATGGCCCACAGGAAACGCGCCTCGTTGCCCTCGGCATTGCGCAACAGCCGCAGGCGCTCCAGCGGCGGCTTCTTGAGCATGCGCCCGACCACCTCGTCGGCCTTGGCACCGCTCGCCACATAGTCGCCGCTGGCCGCGTCAAACCGCAGGATGTCGCGGCCGACCTTCTTGTAAAAACCGGCACCCGCCTTTTGCCCCAGATGCCCCATGGCGAGCAGCTTTTCCAGCACCGCCGGTGTCGCGAAGTTACCGTAGAACGGATCCGTCTCGAGACTCAGGTTGTCCTGCAGTGTTTTGACTACATGCGCCAATGTGTCGAGCCCGACCACATCGGCCGTGCGAAACGTGCCGGAGCTGGCACGCCCCAACTTCTTGCCCGTCAGGTCGTCCACCACGTCGTAGCTCAGGCCGAAGTTCTCCACCTGCTTGAGCGTCGCCAGCATGCCGGCAATACCGATGCGGTTGGCGATGAAATTGGGCGTGTCGTACGCCCGCACCACGCCTTTGCCAAGGCTGCTGGTGACGAAGGTTTCGAGCTGGTCCAGCACCAGGGCGTCGGTGGCGGGTGTGTTGATCAACTCCACCAGCGTCATGTAGCGCGGCGGGTTGAAGAAGTGGATGCCGCAAAAACGCGGCTTGATGGCGTCTGGCAGCGCCGCGCTCAGTTTTGTGATCGACAAGCCGGAAGTGTTGGATGCCACGATGGCATGTGGCGACACAAAGGGCGCGATTTTCCGGTACAAATCGAGCTTCCAGTCCATGCGCTCGGCTATCGCCTCGATCACCAGGTCACAGCCACGCAGCTGCTCCATGTGTTCCTCGTAGTTGGCCTGGACTATCAGGGCTGCGTCCTGCGGCACACCCAGCGGGGAGGGCTTGAGCTTTTTCAAGCCCTCGACGGCACGCATGACGATGCCGTTTTTCGGCCCCTCCCTGGCTGGCAGATCGAACAGGACCACCGGAACCCCGACGTTGACCAGGTGCGCAGCAATCTGTGCACCCATCACGCCCGCGCCGAGAACAGCGACTTTTTTGACTTGAAATCTGGACATTGGGTTCCCGGATCGGCCTGCAGAGAGATGAAAAATTACGGTGTCCGGACCCAGGTCTGGGTACGGCCAAAGGGGCCAATGGAGCCCCGCACTTCGAGCTTCTTGCCACCTTCGATGGGTGTCATTTTCAAGCCATACGTCTTGCCGTTCTCCGGGTCGAGGATCTTGCCGTCCTCCCACACATCCTTGCCATCGGCTTTCTTGGCGCTGCGGATGATCTCCAGGCCCAGAATTGGTTTGCCCTTGCGATCATCACTGCATTCATCACACACGGCGTCCTGTTTGGCATCTTTGCGCAACAACTTGGTGATCTTTCCTGTCACCACACCGCCTGTCTCGCTGACCTGAATCTCGGACTTCAATTCCCGGGTCTTGTCGTCGATGGTGTGCCAATTGCCAATGGGGCTCGTCTGCGCGCAGGCAGCGCCCGCTGCTGCGACCAAAATCAAACCTGCGAACAGATGCCGGACCATGTCTGTCTCCTGAAAAAATGAAGTAAAACCAGCGCAAGCCGGAGCACGCCGGCTGCCGCATGCTAGGCAAACACCGCTTCGGTGTCCATCAGTACTTTCGCCCCGGAGCGCGCCGTCAACATCAGGGACGCGGTCTCGGGGAACAGCTTGGCGAAGTAAAAGCGCGCTGTCTGCAGCTTGGCCTGGTAGAACGGGTCGGTGTTGCCAGTGGCGATTTCGCGCAGCGCCACCTGCGCCGAGCGGGCCCAGAAATAACCGAATACCAGATGCCCGGCCACGCGCAGGTAATCCACTGCCGCGGCGCCCACTTCATCGGCGTTCTGGAAACCCTTGAAACCAAGCTCGGTGGTGAGTTTGGTCATCTTGTCGCCCAGGTACGCAATAGGGTTGATGAACTCGGCCATTTTCTCGTTCACGCCCTCCTCTTCCACCAGGGCGGCAATGAGCTTGCCAAACTTCTTCAACGTGGCGCCGTTGTTGCCCAGAATCTTGCGCCCCAAAAGGTCCAGGCTCTGGATGGTGTTGGTGCCTTCGTAGATCATGTTGATGCGTGCATCCCGCACAAACTGCTCCATGCCCCATTCCTTGATATAGCCGTGGCCACCAAAGACCTGCATGCAGAGCGAGGCGGCAATCCAGCCGTTGTCGGTCAAAAAGGCTTTCATCACCGGCGTCAGCAAGGACAACATTTCGCCACTGTCCTTGCGTACCTTCTCATCCGGGTGGTAGTGCTCTTTTTCCAGCAACACCGAGCAGAAAATCGCCAGCGCCCGCCCGCCCTCGGCATAAGCACGGGCCGTGAGCAGCATCTTGCGCACGTCCGGATGCACGATGATCGGGTCGGCCGGCTTGTCTTTGGCCTTGGTGCCGGACAGCGAGCGCATCTGTATGCGGTCCTTGGCATAGGCCAGGGCATTCTGGTAGGCGATCTCGGTCAGCCCCAGCGACTGGTTGCCAACCCCCAGACGGGCGCCGTTCATCATCACGAACATGGCGTTCATGCCCTTGTTCGGTTGCCCCACCAGGGTGCCGATGGCGCCATCGAGCACCATCTGGCAGGTCGCGTTGCCGTGGATGCCCATCTTGTGTTCGATACCGCCACAGTAGATGCCGTTGCGGCTGCCGAGTGTTCCGTCAGGGTTGACGTTGAACTTGGGCACGATGAACAGGCTGATGCCCTTGATACCAGGCGGCGAATCGGTCATGCGCGCCAACACCAGGTGGATGATGTTGCCCGCCATGTCGTGCTCGCCGGCACTGATGAATATCTTGTTGCCGGTAATGCGATAGGTGCCGTCGGGCAGCGCCTCGGCCCGGGTGCGCATGAGGCCCAGATCGGTGCCGCAATGCGGCTCGGTCAGGCACATGGTGCCAGTCCATTCGCCGCTCGTCATCTTGTGCAGATAGGTATGTTTTTGCGCATCCGTGCCATAGGCGCGCAGCGCCGCATACGCGCCATGGGTCAAGCCGGGGTACATGGTCCAAGCCTGGTTGCAGGCAGTGAGCATTTCATTCAGGCACTGGTTCACCACCAGTGGCAGACCCTGACCGCCAAACTGCGGGTCGGCGCTGAGGGCCGGCCAGCCGCCCTCCACAAACTTGGCATAGGCCTCTTTGAAGCCCTTGGGCGTAGTGACAACATGGGTGGCCGGGTCCAGATGGCAACCTTCGGCGTCGCCGGTGACATTGAGCGGCAACGTGACCTCGGTGGCAAACTTGCCGGCCTCCTCCAGCACCGCGTCGATGGTCGCGCGGTCGATGTCGGCATGTTGCGGGATGGCCTGGAACTGTTCGGTCACCTTGAACAGCTCGTGCATGACGAACTGCATGTCGCGCAAAGGGGGGGTATAGGTCGGCATGAAGGTACTCCGCTAAAAAATGGCGATTCAGGATGCGTGGTGTGTTGCGGCAGGTGGCAACTTACGCGCCCCCCGCCCGTACCTGGCAATGACATGGGCAAAACCGGTGTTCGCCCGTGCCGCCGAGCCGGGGTTGTTCAGAAAACGCGCTTCGTAATGCAAGGCCAGGATCAGACCATGGATTTCAAACGCCATTTGTTGCGCGTCGGCGTCAGCATGCAGCTGGCCGAGTTCCTGGGCCTGCATGACAGCGCGGTGCAGCGCCGCATGCCAGGTTTTGACCGAGCTCGCCAGGGCATCACGCACCGGGCCGGGGCGGTCGTCGAACTCGACCGCGCCGCTGATGAAGATGCAGCCCGACTGGATCTCCTGCGCCACCCGCTGCATCCAGTTGGCAAACAGCGCCTCGACCCGCGCCAAGCCGCGCGGCGCCGCCAGCGCCGGGTAAAAAACCTCTTGCTCAAACTGTTGGAAGTACTCGCGGACGACCGATATCTGCAGTTCTTCGCGTGAGCCAAAATGGGCAAAAACGCCCGACTTGCTCATGTGCATCACTTCGGCCAGTGCGCCGATGCTGAGTCCCTCCAGGCCCACCTGGGTAGCCAGCCGCAGCGCCGCCTCGACAATGGCCGCCTTGGTCTGCTGGCCCTTGTGCATGGCCCGCCCTTCATTGAAGCGCGCAGCGTCCAGCGTGGCGGAGGCTGCGTTGCGGACCGGATGGGGACTGGACATGAAGAGGAAAAACTAAAGAACGAACGGTCGTGCTATTTTGCACGAAGTCGCTTCAGGCCCGTACATTCCTTGGCCATCTAGGGAAAATTGTCTAGGCAAGGCAGGGGTTTACCCGCCTCACGTGGAATACGCGAGCCTCAACGCTGGAACGGCACCACCAGTTGGCGTTGCTCGCCCAGGCCCTCGATGCCGAGCGTCATGACGTCGCCCTTCTTCAGGTACACCGGCGGCTTCATGCCCATGGCAACACCCGGCGGCGTGCCGGTGGTGATCACATCCCCCGGCATCAAGGTCATGAACTCGCTGACATAACTCACCAGTTTGGCGACTCCGAAGATCATCGTCCTGGTGTTACCAGTCTGCCGACGTTGGCCGTTCACGTCCAGCCACATGGCGAGTTTCTGTACGTTGCTGATTTCGTCACGGGTCACCAGCCACGGGCCGATGGGGCCGAACGTGTCGCACCCCTTGCCCTTGTCCCACTGCGGGCCGCGCTCGGTCTGGAACTCGCGCTCACTCACATCGTTGATGGTGCAGTAACCCGCCACATGATCCAGCGCCGCCTTTTGCGACACATAACGCGCACGCGTGCCGATCACGATGCCCAACTCGACTTCCCAGTCCATCTTGACCGAGCCGCGGGGCAACATCACAGCATCGTTCGACCCCTGGATGCAGGTGGTGGCCTTCATGAACACGATGGGTTCTTTTGGAATGGCCGCCCCCGTTTCGGCGGCATGGTCAGAGTAGTTCAGGCCGATCGCCACGAACTTGCCGACGCCCGCCACTGGGCAACCCATGCGCGGGCTACCCTTGACCAGCGGCAGCTTGTCGGCCTTGAGTTTGCGCAATTTGGCCAACGCGGCGTCAGACAACTGGTCCGGGCCGATGTCCTTGACCACGGCACTGAGGTCGCGCAGCTTGCCTTCGGCATCGATCAGACCGGGTTTTTCGCGGCCGGGGTTGCCGTAGCGTACGAGTTTCATGGGTTGCCTTTCTGGGATATCAATAGGTGGATCGTCCACCGGAGAGGTCGAACACCGCGCCGGTGGAAAACGAGCAATCCTCGGTGCACAGCCAGGTCACCATGGAGGCCACTTCCTCTGGCGTGCCGAAGCGCCCCATCGGAATCTTGGACAGCATGAAGGCAATGTGCTCGGGTGACATCTGGTCGAAGATGGCAGTTTTTACAGCAGCCGGGGTTACGCAGTTGACCCGCACCCCGGTGTCGGCCAATTCCTTGCCAAGCGATTTGGTCAAGGCCATCACGGCGGCCTTGCTGGCGCTGTAGGCACTGGCGTTCGGGTTGCCGTCCTTACCGGCCACCGACGCGATATTCACGATGCGCCCGTAGTTGCGTGCACGCATGTGCGGCGCGACTTCACGGCAGCAGTAGAACAGGCCATTCAAATTGACCTGCATCACCTGCTGCCAGGCGTCCACCGGATAGTCCCAGACCTTGCTGTTGGGGCCGGTGATACCGGCGCAATTGACCAGGGCGTCGATCACCGGCGCGCCCGCCAGCGTCTGGCGCAGCGCCTCCACCACCGAGCCGTGCTCCGCCACATTGACCGTGACCGCACTCGCCTTGGCACCCAGAGTGACGGCGGCCTTGGCAGCAGCCGCCCCATCCATGTCCCACAAGCTCACCGATCCGCCCGACGCCAGCATGCGTTGCGCTATCGCATAACCGAGGCCGGTGGCACCACCCGTAATCACCGCGTGGCGGCCTGCCATGTCCAATTGGTTCATATCGTCATCCCCCCATCCACCGAGAATACCTGACCGGTGGCAAACACCGATTCGTCACTGGCCAGGTAGACGATGATGGGCGCAATTTCCTGCGCCTGCGCCAAACGCCCCATGGGCTGGCGTGCGACGAAGTCCTTGCGCGCCTGCACCGGGTCGGCATAACTGTTGATGCGGTCACCGAGTGAGGGCGTGTCGACGGTACCCGGCGCAATCGCATTGCAGCGTATGCCTTTGGCCACAAAGTCAGCCGCCACCGCCTTGGTCAGCCCGACGACTGCCGCCTTGCTGGCGCCATAGACAAACCGGTTTGGCAAGCCCTTCAGGCTGCTGGCCACACTGGCCATGTTGATTATGCTGCCACCGCCCGCGGCGAGCATCCTGGGCACGACGGCCTGGATCATCCAGAACTGGGACCGCACGTTCAGGTTGAAGGCGAAGTTCCACTCGTCGTCGGTCGCCTGCAAGACGCTGCCGTTGTGCACGAACCCGGCACAGTTGAACAACACATCGATGCGCGCCATACCCGCAACCAGCGCCTGGATGGCCGCCTTGTCCAGCACGTCGAGCACGGCCGTCTGCACATTGGCAACCCCGGCGTAGCTGGTCAGCAGAGCCGGATTGACGTCGGTCGCCAGCACCTGCGCACCGGCCTCGGCCATGGCCAATACGCTGGCGCGCCCAATGCCCTGCCCTGCGGCGGTGACCAGCGCCGTCTTGCCCTGTAGTCTCATACTGTGATTGCTCCGTTTGCGGTTGTGATGTGGATATCCATGTTCTGGATCGGGGGATGGCAGGGTTTTACCGGATGGCAATCCGGACGCTAGCTGCGATCATAAATTGGCCTTACCACCTGTCCAATTCTGGTTAACCCCTAGCTTCACCTCCAAGCCAACGCCATGCCACTGCAGACCGTCGAGCCGCAACGCCTGTACCGCCAGATCGCGGAACAGTTGCGCGCGCTTATCGGCAAAGGCGAGTTTGTAGCGGGCACGCGCTTGCCGGCCGAACGCGACCTGGCCAAGCAGCTCGGTGTCAGCCGGCCATCCGTGCGCGAGGCACTGATTGCGCTGGAAGTCGAAGGTTGGGTCGAAGTGCGCTCCGGCTCGGGCGTGTATGCCATGGCGCGCGGTTTGAATGGTCGTGCAGCAGCGGCCGATACCGCTCCGCCGGAATGGGGTCCGTTGGAGTTGATCCGGGCCCGCCGCGTGGTCGAGGGCGAAACCGCTGCACTGGCCGCCAAGCTGGCAAAAAGACGCGACCTGGATGCCATGCGCCAAGCCATCGGTGACATGGCCGATGATGCCGCGCGTGATGTGATGCCCCTGGCCGGGGACCGCGCCTTTCATATCGCCATTGTGCAAGCCGGCGGCAACGGTGTGCTGATCGAGACCGTGCAGACCTTCTGGGATTCACGCCGTGGCCCGGTGTTCGAGCGCCTGGGCGGGCATTTCGAATCGGTACCGTCATGGCGCGCAGCAATTGCCGAGCACGAAGCCATTTTTGGCGCCATTCGCGCACATGACATGCAGGCAGCACGCGCAGCCATGCACACCCATATGGACAAATCCCATGCCCGATTCAGCGCGAGCTGGCGCCGCGCGAACAAAACCCACCATTAGCCCAGCATGTTCCCCCGCTCTTTTTCCTCACCAACCACCAGGAGATATCCATGAAGAAACGCAACCTGATAAAGACCATGGCCGCTGGCGCGGTGCTGGCGCTGGCCGCCGGCGGCTTTGGCGCCGCACAGGCGCAGACCAAGCTCAAATGGGCCCACGTCTACGAGACCTCGGAGCCTTATCACACGCAGTCGGTGTGGGCGGCCGAAGAGATCAAGAAGCGCAGCAACGGCAAGTTCGACATCCAGGTGTTCCCGGCGTCCAGCTTGGGAAAGGAGACCGACATCAACCAGGGCATGCAGCTCGGCACGGTGGACATAATCATCAGCGGGCCGTCGTTTGCCGCGCGCAGCTACCCGCGCCTGGGCATTGCCTATTACCCGTTCATCTTCCGCGACGGTGAACACCTGCTGGCCTATAGCAAAAGCGCCGTGTTCAAGGAAATGACCGACGAATTCCGCGCCAAGACCGGCATCCAGATCACCGCCTACACCTACTACGGTGCGCGTCACACCACGTCGCAAAAGGCGTTCACTAATTGTGAGGGCATGAAGGGCCTGAAGATCCGTGTGCCGGATGTACCGGCGTATACCGCGACACCCAGGGCCTGTGGCGCCAATCCAACGCCGATTGCTTTTGCCGAGGTGTATCTTGCGCTGCAGAACGGCACCGTCGATGCACAGGAAAACCCGCTCACGACGATCGAGGCGAAGAAGTTCTTCGAGGTACAGAAAGCCATCATGCTGACTGGCCATATCGTCGACGGGTTGACCACGCAGGTTGCGCCCCACCTCTGGAACAAACTGACCGATGCCGAGAAGGCCATGTTCACCGAAGTCACCCGGGAGGCGGCGGCCAAGGCCAGCGCCGAAATCAAGAAGCGTGAAGGTGAACTGGTCGACGAGTTCAAGAAAAAGGGCTTGCAAATCGTGACGGTGGATCGCAAGAGTTTCCAGGATGCGGTACTCAAGACCTCGACGCTTGAGTCCATGGGCTTCACCCGCGCCGACTACGACAAGATACAAGCTGCGAAGTACCGCCACCCCCAGTCCCGCGCACTGCGGGGCGGGCCATCCGGGTACACCCCAGGTCCAAAATCGCCGATATCGACGCCATGCCCCATGTGATGGGGGAGGACGGCC
>JANLVB010000549.1:0-3104 GCA_031363785.1 Betaproteobacteria bacterium | reverse complement strand
CGCACCGGGTCGATGTCCAGCGCCCAGACCTCGGCCTCGGCGAGTTCGAGCAGGTGCGCCGTCTTGCCGCCTGGCGCCGCGCAGGCGTCGAGCACACGCAGCGGCGTGGTCCTCACTGCAGCCGGTGCGTCGCCGAGCAGCAACTCAGCGGCCATTTGCCCGGCAGCGTCCTGCACCGACACTTCGCCAGCGTCGAAACCCGGCACATCGTGCACCGGCAGCGCTTGCTGCAGCAGCACGCCGTGGCGCCCGACCAGCTGGCACGGGATCTCCAGCGCAAGCAGCCGGTCGCGGTAATCCACAGCGGTGCTGCGCCTGGCATTGACGCGCAGCGTCATCGGAGCGTGCCGGGCGTCGGCTTGCAGCACGGCTTGCCATTGCGCCGGATGGTCGCGCTGCAGGCGGCGTATCCACCACGGCGGGTGGTTCCAGCGGGCCAGAACGTCCTGCTCCGACTGAGCCACCAGGTCGTCCTGCTCGCGCAGGAAACGGCGTAAACAGCCGTTGATAAACCCGGCCTGCGCGGCCGTTGCGTGTTGCCGCTTGGCCGCCTCAACGGTCTGGTTGACCAGGGTGAACCCGGTGTAGGGCGCGTCCTCCCGGCGCCAGGCCAGCGCCAGTGCAACACTTAACAGCGCATCGGCCTGGGGTGGTGGGCGCCGCGTGGCCAGCAGCCTGCCAATGCTTTGCGCCCGTGCCAGCGACCGCAGCACCTGGTAAAAAAGCGCCTGTACCGCCGGGCGCAACACTGGGTCTGCCCGCAGCAATGCCGCACTGCCCGACGTACCAGAGCGCAGAGCCAACAAGGCATCGGCCGTGGCCTGCAACTGGCGCCACAGCGGAATCAACGAATTGGCCGTGGCTGGCTCGCGCCGCCCGTTCACAGTGTGCCCGCCTGGCGAAAACCAAACAGCCAGGCCACGAAAACCGCCGGGAACTGTTGTACCGCCGTGTTGTGCAGCACAACCGCGTCATTGAACAGGGTGATGGCGTCGCCCGCCACACGGCTGTTTTCCGCCCAGGCGGCGCGCCAGACATCGGCAACTTCACCGGGTTGCTGTTGCGCGATTTCGCCGATCAGCCGCAACCACCATACCTGCAAGGTGGATACGGCAGACAGCAGCGCCGCCATCGATGCTGCGTCCAGCGCGCGCTGACGGGCTACCCGCAGGTTGTTGTCAAGCTGCACGCCTGCGCTGTGCAAGCCCATCCGGGCGGGAGCCACCGGCCTCTGGCCACCCATGAACTCGTCGATCAGCAGCGTGTAACGCGCCAGGCAACAGTCAACCGCGACAAAGGTCTGCAATACCCGGGAGCGCAAACGCACCAGGCGGTTGTAGGCACCCAGCATCCAGACGATGATCGCACCCGGCAGCAGCCACAACCAGCCGGCATCCATCATGCAAGCCGCCGCAGGCCGTGCCGGGCGCAGACACCAGGCGGCAGCAAAAAAAACGCCCCGCGGCCTGCCGGGGCAGGATCAGGGGCGCTTGCGGCGGTCACGCGGCCAGGCTTATTCGGCCGCGGTTCCCGCATCGGCGTCGGCCGTGGCTTCTGCCGTATCACCGGCGAGTTCGGCGGCCTCCGCGTCGGCAATGGCACGGCGCTCGGCGTCGTCCATGTTCTCACGCACCTTGCGCGCTTCGTGGTAGGCCATCCCGGTGCCCGCAGGAATGAGTCGCCCGACGATGACGTTTTCCTTCAGGCCACGCAACTCGTCGCGTTTGCCCATGATGGCGGCCTCGGTCAACACACGCGTGGTCTCCTGAAATGAGGCCGCGCTGATAAAGCTGTCGGTGGACAACGACGCCTTGGTGATACCGAGCAGCAGGTTGGTGAAGGTCGCCGGGACCTTGCCCTCGGCGCGCAGCGCATCGTTGGTGTTGAGCATTTCGGAGCGCTCCACCTGCTCGCCACCGATGTAGTTGGAGTCACCAACGTTGTTGACCACCACCCGACGCAGCATCTGGCGCACGATCACCTCGATGTGTTTGTCGTTGATCTTCACGCCCTGCAGGCGGTACACGTCCTGCACCTCGTCCACGAGGTAGCGCGCCAGTTCTTCCGAGCCGAGCAGGCGCAGAATGTCCTGCGGGTCAGCCGGGCCGTCCACCACACTCTCGCCCTTGTTCACAACCTGGCCCTCGTGCACCAGGATGTTTTTCTCCTTGGGCACCAGTTCCTCGTGGACCTTGCCTTCCGGATCGGTGATCTGCAGGCGAATCTTGCCTTTGGTCTCCTTGCCGAACGACACGGTACCGGTCATCTCGGCCAGCACACCCTTGTCCTTGGGTGAGCGGGCTTCGAACAACTCGGCCACCCGCGGCAGACCGCCGGTGATGTCGCGTGTTTTCTGGCCCTCGATCGGGATACGGGCCAGCACCTCGCCGGGGCCCACGTCCTGACCGTCGCGCACCTGGATCAGCGCACCGATCGGGAAGCCGATCGTCACCGAGTGGTCTGTTCCGGGAATCTTGACCTCGTTGCCGGATGGGTCGATCAGTTTGACCTGCGGCCGCACGATCTTGGCAGAACCACGGCGCTTCGGATCGATCACCACCAGCGTGGACAGACCAGTCACCTCGTCGAGCTGCTTGGCCACCGTGAGGCCCTCTTCGACATTCTCGAAATGCGCGCGTCCGGCGAATTCGGTGATGATGGGGCGGGTCAGCGGATCCCAGTTGGCAAGGATGGCGCCGGCCTTCACAGTCTGGTCCACCTTGACAGTCAGGATTGCACCGTAAGGAACCTTGTGGCGCTCACGCTCGCGACCATGCTCGTCGTGGATCACGATCTCGCCGGAGCGGGCAATCACCACCAGCTCTTTCTTGCTGTTGGTCACATAACGCATGGTCGCGTTGAACGCGATGCTGCCGTTCGATTTAGCTTCGACGCTGGAAGAGATGGCGGCGCGGGAAGCGGCGCCACCAATGTGGAAGGTGCGCATGGTGAGCTGCGTGCCTGGCTCGCCAATCGACTGCGCGGCGATCACACCGACCGCCTCGCCGCCGTTGATCAGCCCGCCACGGCCGAGGTCGCTGCCGTAACACTTGGCGCAGATGCCAAATCGCGTGGCGCAGGTAAGCGCCGTGCGCACCTTCACC
>JANLVB010000482.1:0-5882 GCA_031363785.1 Betaproteobacteria bacterium | reverse complement strand
GGGCACGGTCGAGGGCGAAACCATAGGCTTCGAAGGCTGGTCGATGCGGGTGCGGCTGGATGAAGCCACGCTCAAGGCGGTAGCCACTCAAACCCAGGCTGAATATTTTTATGCCGGCTCGGCCGAGTCGTTGAAAAAGATCTATGAAAAGCTCAGTTCGCGCCTGACGGTGGAAAAGAAGGAAACCGAGATTTCCGGCTTGCTGGCCTTGCTGGCGGCAGTGCTGGCGATCAGCTCGGCCACACTCTCGCTGCTGTGGTTCAACCGCATTCTGTAGGGCGGTCAAAGTCATTCAGACCTTCCGTTGGCGGGTAGCCGCCAAGCCCGATCAGGTTGCGAGGTCTGCCAACCGCCCCTGCACCAGGCTAAGCTGGCGCGCACAACGCGCCGCCAAGCTGTGGTCGTGCGTGACGACAACAAAGGCTGTACCCTGGTCGCGCGCCAGCCGCAGCATGAGCTCGAACACAGCGTCGGCTGTGCTGCGGTCCAGGTTGCCCGTGGGTTCATCGGCCAGCACACAGGCCGGCTTGGTAACCAGGGCACGGGCGATGGCCACGCGCTGGCGTTCACCACCGGACAACTCCGCCGGGCGGTGCAGCACCCGGCCTTCCAGCCCGACACTGGCCAATGTCTTGCGGGCCGCTTCGGCACACTCGTAGTGCGGCATGCGCCGTATCCACAAGGGCATAGCTACGTTGTCGAGTGCGTTGAACTCGGGAAGCAGATGGTGAAACTGGTAGACAAAACCAAGATGCCGGTTGCGCAACAGCCCCTGACTGGTCGCGCCGAGCTTCGACAGGTCGTGCCCCATCAGTTGCACCGTGCCGCTGGTCGGCGCATCCAGCGCGCCCAGCAGGTGCAGCAGGGTGCTCTTGCCCGAGCCCGAGGCACCGACGATGGCGACTGTCTCGCCGCGGTGCACCTGCAGGTCCACACCCTGCAACACGCTGACGTCGAGCCGCCCCTCGGCAAATCGTTTGCAAAGACCGGTTGCGCCCAGCACCACGTCACTCATAACGCAGCGCCTCGGCGGGGTTGACACGGCTGGCACGCCAGCTCGGGTACAGCGTGGCCAGAAAGGCCAGCACCAGCGACACCAGGGCGATCGGCAGGATGTCGGCGCGTTGCGGGTCACTGGGCATGCGGCTGATCAGGTAGATGTCCTTGGGCAGAAAACTGGCGTCGAACAGCCGCTCCAGTGCCGGCACGATCAGGTCGATGTTATAGGCCACCCCCAGCCCGAGCGCCAAGCCGACGAGTGTTCCGATGACTCCAACCATGGCGCCTTGCACCACAAAAATGCCCATGATGCTGGATGGGCTGGCGCCCAGCGTGCGCAATATCGCAATGTCGGCCCGCTTGTCAGTCACCGTCATCACCAGGGTACTGACGAGGTTGAACGCGGCCACCGCCACGATCAGCGTGAGAATGATGGCCATCATGGTCTTTTCCACCTGCACGGCGGCAAACCAGCTACGGTTCTGGCGCGTCCAGTCGCGCACCAGCAGGTCACCCGTCAGCGTCTTGGCAAGCGCCGACGCCACCACACGCGCCTGGTGCAGGTCACGCAGCTTGAGCCGGATGCCGGTCGGCCCTTCCAGCCGGTAGATGCGCGCCGCGTCGTCCATGTGCAGCAGCACCAGCGCCGAGTCGTATTCAAAATGGCCGGAATCGAAAATACCCACCACCGTCATCTGCTTGAGCCTGGGCACCACGCCCGCTGGCGTGACCTGCCCACTCGGTGTGATCAGCGTCACTTTGTCACCCGGGCGCACGCCCAGGGCGCGCGCCAGCTCGGCTCCGACCACAATGCCGAACTCGCCAGCTACCAGGCGCTGCAGGCCAGCGGTTTTCAGGCTGTGCGCAAAATCGGTGACTTCCGGTTCGCGCGCCGGGTCGATGCCGCGCACCAGCGTCGCCCGCATGTCCTCACCACGGGCCAGCAAACCCTGTGCCGCCACAAAAGGCGCCACACCAACCACCTGGGGGTTTTCACCCGCCTCGGACAGGGTACGTTCCAGGTCGGGCAATGCGGCGCCACCCTGGGCGAAGATCTCGATGTGCGAGACCACACCCAGCATGCGGTCCCGCACCTCCTTCTGGAAACCGTTCATCACGCTGAGCACGATGATGAGCGCCGCCACACCCAGGGCAATACCGAGCATCGATACGCCGGAGATGAACGAGATGAAACCGTTGCGACGCGTGGTGCGTCCGGCTCGGGTGTAGCGCCAACCCAGAATCAGTTCGTAAGGCAGTTGCATGCGGGGCGGCAGATGGTGGTGCGTGGTCTGAGGGAACGGTCCCGATTGTGGCATCCCGGACAATAACGCCATGCACCTGCTGATTCCCTTTGCCTGCCTGCAGTTCTCCGCGGCGCGCGCGGCGCTGCAGGAGCGGCAATTGTCCAACCTGCGTCGTCTACTGTGTGAACTGGCACCGATGCCGATGGTCCTGGCCGGCGGCACCAGCCTGAGCCCGCCGCACGAACGCGCGTTTGCGCTCGCCCACGGCATCAGCGCGCCCGATGGCCTGTTGCCACTGGCAGCACACGCCCGGGCGGTGGCGGGCCACACACCTGGCACCACCGGCTGGGCCTGGGTATCGCCGGTGCACTGGGACGTTGCCGCAGCACATATTGGTATGGCCAATCCGGCGACCCTGCAGCTGCAACCCGACGAATCACTGGAACTGCTGCAGGCCATGCAGCCGTATTTCACGCAAGATGGCATCACACTGCACTACGAATCCGCAGTGCGCTGGTGGGCCAGCGGTCCGGCACTGGGCGGATGGGCCAGTGCGTCAATCGACCGGGTTCTGCTGGAGTCTGACATCAGCCGCTGGATGCCAGCCCAGCCAAACCTGCGGCGTCTGCAAAACGAAATGCAGATGCTGCTCTACACGCACCCGGTCAACACGGCGCGCGAGCATCGTGGTGTGCCGGTGGTGAATTCGTTCTGGCTGCACGGCAGCGGTGTGTTGCCGCCCGCCGTGCTGACTGCCCCCGCACCTGGTCTGGTGCTGGACGACAGCCTGCGCCAGGCAGCGCTGGCACGTGATGCACCAGCATGGGCTGCAGCCTGGGCCGGCGTCGATGCAGGACCCTGTGCCACGCTGTTGCGTGCGCTGCATGCCGGTGCAGCAGTGCAGATCACCCTGTGTGGCGAACACGCGGCGCAGACGTTCGGGCCACGTCGGCACAGGCCGCTGCAGCGCCTGATCCACCGCCTGCGAGCGCCGACACTGGCCGGGTTATGGGAGCAGCTGTGAAGATCACCGTGCGCGATGTTCCTCCGCGCGCCGCCTGGGCGCTGGAGCAGTCTGGCGTCCATCCGCTGCTGGCGCGCCTGTACGCGGCAAGGGGGGTGGCATCCCCGGATGAACTCGACAACGCCCTGGGCCGTCTGCTGCCGCCAGCCTCCATGAAGGGTGCGCAGGAGGCGGCCGTCCTTTTGGCTGACGCCATGGCGGCGGGCAAGCGGCTGTGCATTGTTGCCGATTACGACTGTGACGGCGCCACCGCGTGTGCGGTTGGCCTGCGCGGTCTGCGGCTGCTGGGTGCGCAGCACACCGGTTACATCGTGCCCGACCGGGTGCGCGACGGCTACGGCCTGACAGCGCCAATCTCGGAGCGCGTCAAGGCCAGCGGGGCCGATGTGCTGATCACGGTTGACAACGGCATTGCCAGCATCGACGGTGTGCAGCGTGCCCGCGAGTTGGGCCTGCAGGTGCTGGTGACCGACCACCATCTGCCTGCGCAGCAGTTGCCCGACGCAGACGTCATCGTCAACCCGAACCAGCCGGGTTGTGCATTTGCCAGCAAGGCCATCGCCGGCGTGGGTGTGATGTTTTATGTGTTGCTGGCGCTGCGTGCCGAATTGCGCCGGCGCGGGCTCTTCAACAACCAGAACCAACCCAAACTCGACGCGCTGCTGCCGCTGGTGGCACTGGGCACGGTGGCCGACGTGGTACGGCTCGACGCCAACAACCGGCGCCTGGTGGCCCAGGGCTTGAAGCGCGTGCGTGCCGGGCAGATGCCGGCAGGACTGGCCAGCCTGTTCGACGCCGCCGGCCGCCCGAGCGCCATGGCCACCACCTTCGATTTTGGCTTTGCGCTGGGGCCACGCATCAATGCGGCAGGGCGGCTCAGTGACATGACCCTGGGCATCGAATGCCTGCTGACCGACGATCCGGTGCGCTCTGGCGAACTGGCGCACACACTGGACCAGATCAATCGCCAGCGCCGTGTCATCGAAGGCGACATGCGTGACCAGGCCATGCTGGTGGTCGAGTCGCTGTTTGTCGAAGGCAGTGACCCGCCGCCGGCGGTGTGTGTATTCGACCCGGAGTTTCATGAGGGTGTGGTGGGCATCGTGGCGGCCCGCATCAAGGACCGACTGCATCGCCCGGCATTCGTCTTTGCCGCCAGCCAGGCGCCGGGCAAGGAACACGAACTCAAGGGATCGGGCCGCTCGATCGCCGGTTTTCACCTGCGAGACGCCCTCGATCTGGTGGCCAAGCGTTATCCAGGTGTGTTGTTGCGCTTCGGTGGCCACGCCATGGCGGCTGGCTGCACCATCGCCAACACACAGTTCGACCGATTCGCGCAGGCGCTGTCGGAGGTGGCGGCCGAGTGGCTGGACAATGCCACCCTGACACGGCGGCTGCAGACCGACGGTCCGCTGGCAGCGCAATACCGGCGCGTGGACCTGGTGGACACCCTGCACAAGGAAGTGTGGGGCCAGGGGTTTGCAGCACCGACCTTCAGTGAAGAAGTCGAGGTACTGTCACAACGCCTGGTCGGCGAGAAACATCTGGCGCTCAAGCTCAAGCACCAGGGGGCACCGGTCGATGCCATCTGGTTCGGGCACACGGACCACCTGCCGGCACGTGTGACCATCGCGTTCCGGCTCGACGCCGACGAGTGGAACGGCGTGCGCAAATTGAAATTCCTGATTGAGGCGGCGCAATTGCCCTGAGTGACGTGGGCTGCGCATAGAATCGATTTTTTCTTCGTCCTGTGGAGCCCACCATGTCTGACCAAAAATACCGGCTTGTCACGCGCAGCGACTTCGACGGCCTGGTGTGTGCCATTTTGCTGAGCGAAATGAACCTGATCGACGAGATCAAGTTTGTGCACCCCAAGGACATGCAGGACGGCAAGATCGAGATCACGGATCGCGACATCACCACCAACCTGCCCTATGTCGCCGGCGCCCACCTGGTGTTCGACCACCATGCGTCGGAGACGGTTCGCAACGCCGGGGGCGAGAAGCCGAAGAACTACATCATCTATCCTGGGGCACCCTCCGCCGCCCGGGTGGTGTACGAGTGTTATGGCGGCGATTCCCGCTTTCCGGATTCGTTTGGCGACATGATGATTGCCGTGGACAAGGGTGATGCAGCCGAGTTCTCGCACGATGAGATTCTCAACCCCAGCGGCTGGGTGCTGCTGAACTACCTGATGGATTCGCGTACCGGCCTGGGCCGTTTTCGCGAGTTCCGCGTCAGCAACTACCAGCTGATGATGGACCTGATCAAGTATGTGCGGGACCACGACATCGACGAGGTGCTGGCATTGCCCGACATGGTGGAGCGGGTCGAACTGTATTTCGACCATGCCGAGAAGGCGAAAGACCAGATACGGCGCTGCACCACGGTACACGGCAACCTGGCGGTGCTCGACCTGCGCCAGGAAGAAACCATTTTTGCCGTCAACCGCTTCATGATCTATGCCCTGTTTCCCGACACCAATATCTCGATCCATGCAATGTGGGGCGTGCAGAAGCAGAACACGGTGTTCGCCACCGGCAAATCCATCACCAATCGCACGTCCAAGACCAACATCGGCGGGTTGATGCTGAGCTACGGCGGCGGCGGCC
>JANLVB010000480.1:0-4559 GCA_031363785.1 Betaproteobacteria bacterium | reverse complement strand
TGGAAGACGTGGCGCAGGCGCTGGTGAACCTGCTTGGCGGCTGGCAACCAGGCCGTGGTGCGAGCCCGCCCGCCATAGTGCAGGCCTGTGGCCCGGACGTCTTCACACTGGCCGACCTGGTACACATTGCCGGCCATCTGTCGGGCCACCGTCGCCTGGTGCTGCCACTGCCCGACGCCCTCGGCCGCCTGCAGGCCGTGCTGATGGAGTGGCTGCCCGGCAAGACGCTGATGAGCCGCGACAACGTAGCATCGATGCGGGTGGACAACGTCGCCGCCCCGGACCAGGCCGGATTGGAGGCTTTGGGCATCACGCCACAGGCGCTGATGGCAGTCGCGCCGGGGTATCTGCAGGCCTAGGAGCCCAGAAATGATAGATGTTTGATGCATGATGCGTTAACATCAAGACCTTCCTGGAGGATTCCGAGATGCGCACCACACTGGACATTGCCGACGACGTGTTGTTCGCCGCCAAAGAGATCGCGCGGCGCGAGAAAAAACCAATCGGCCAGATCATCAGCGAGTTGGCGCGGCGGGCGTTTGCACTGCCGTCGTGTGCGCCGATCGGCGCGCCGCCCGAACTGCACACCCCGGCCCATGTGTCAGAACGGCTGGCGCTGTTTGGCATTCATCCGTTGCCGCAGCGCGGCGGAATCGTCAGCAACGAGCTGATCGACCGCCTGCGCGACGCTGAGGGCGTTTGATGGTTGCGTTGCTCGATGTCAATGTGTTGATCGCGCTGCACGACCGCGACCACGTGCACCATGAACGCGCCGCGCGCTGGCTGGAAACCCATGTCGCTGACGGATGGGCGAGTTGTCCGCTGACACAAAACGGCTGTCTGCACATCATGAGCCAAGGCGGCTACAGTAACCCGCAGACGCTGCCGGTGCTGACCACCATGTTGCGCCAGTCCACGGCTACCGAATTCCACACTTTGTGGAGTGATGACATCAGCATTCTGGACAGCGCACGATTCAACCACGGCCACATGCACAGCCCGCGGCAGTTGACCGATCTGTATCTGCTGGCCCTGGCGGTGAAGAATGCCGGTCGCCTGGTAAGCTTTGACCAGCGCATTCCCCTGACGGCTGTGATGGGTGCCAAGGCTGGGCATCTTGTCCGCCTATAGACCGCAACACCCGCCCGGCGCACCGCGCTGCTGGATCGGCGGGCAAGGTTGACTGGCATACGAGCAATACACACAGCAGTCGCCACCTGTATCGCAGCTCGCGCATGGCCATCACCTTCCGACCCGCCCCTGCGCACCTCGCCGCTGACTATGTTCGTCTGCGCGGCCTCACCCGCGAGAACGCGGTCGCTGAAGAGCGGTTGCGCGCGTTGGGCATCACCGCGCAGTCCTGGGCACAGGACATCCGATCCAAAACACTGCAGGGCACGATCGCTCTATCGGATCAGCAGATGGCTGGTTATTGTTTCGGCAACTCCAATTCTGGCGAAGTAGTCGTCCTCGCTGTGCTTCCATCGTTTGAGGGCCAAGGCATAGGACGACAATTGCTTTCCCTGGTGGTTGAACTGCTCCATCAACAAGGCCATGCACGGCTGTTCCTTGCCTGCGCCGCAGACCCGGCTGTGCGCTCACACGGCTTTTATCGTCACCTGGGCTGGCGCAGCACTGGAACCTTCGACGAGCGCGGCGACGAGCTCCTGGATCTCATCAGGCATCCTCCATGCTGCGCATTGCGGAATTCGCCCTTGGGAGCGGCCCGGCGGTGCTCATGCCAGAGCAGAGTCTTCAGGCCGACGGGCTGACGCATCGAGGTCGTGTGACGTGACCCCCGAACAAGCACTGGGCGGCGCACTGTAGACCGGCGCAAAACCACCCCCTGGTGTGCGAAAGTTGGTGGTCTGGCCCTGGTACAGCCGCGCCGCCATCCACATCACGTCGCCCGCATAGGTGTAGGCCCGCAGGTCGAACTTCAGCGCCTGCGCCAATGCAGTGCGGTCCAGGCTGAAACAAAAACACGACTGGTTCAGAGCCTTGGGGACCTCAAACAGCGCGGCTTCCACAGGGGGCAAATCGATCATGGTTGTAGTCTTGGTTTACTCCCCTGTTCGTACCAGCCTTTGCTGGAATTCACCACCCGCACCACCAGCAGCATCACCGGCACCTCGATCAGCACACCGACCACCGTGGCCAGCGCGGCGCCGGACTCGAAACCGAACAGGCTGATGGCGGCTGCCACCGCCAGTTCGAAAAAATTGCTGGCGCCAATCAACGCCGACGGGCAGGCCACATTGTGTGACTCACCCAGTCGCCGGTTCAGCCAGTAGGCGAGGGACGACGTAAACAGCACCTGGATCAGGATCGGCACCGCCAGCATGGCGATCACCAGCGGCTGCTGCAGGATGGCCTTGCCCTGGAAGGCGAACAACAGCACCAAGGTGGCCAGCAAGGCGGCGATGGACCAGGGGCCAATCCGCTGCAGCATGGCGTCCAGTGCAGCTTGGCCGCGCCGCAACAAGGCCGTGCGCCAGAGCTGCGCCAACACCACCGGTATCACGATATACAACACGACCGAGGTCAACAGTGTGTCCCACGGCACGATGATGGACGACAGGCCCAGCAACAGTGCCACGATGGGCGCGAAGGCAAATACCATGATGGTGTCGTTCAGCGCCACCTGCGACAGCGTGAACAGCGGGTGGCCGTTGGTCAGCCGGCTCCAGACAAACACCATGGCCGTGCAGGGTGCGGCCGCCAGCAGGATCAGGCCGGCGACATAGCTGTCGAGCTGGTCAGCCGGCAGGTAGGGCGCAAACACCTGGCGCACAAAAATCCAGCCCAGCAACGCCATCGAGAACGGCTTCACGGCCCAGTTGATGAACAGGGTCACTCCGATGCCGCGCCAGTGGCTTCGCACCTGGCTTAAAGCGCCAAAGTCGACCCGCAGCAGCATCGGGATCACCATCACCCAGATCAGCACGCCAACCGGCAGATTGACCCGGGCGACCTCCATGCGGCCGAGCATCTGCACCGGTGCGGGCAACAACTGCCCCAGGGTGATGCCGACGACGATGCACAAAAACACCCAGAGCGTCAGGTAACGCTCGAACAGGCTCATGGAGGCTGCGGGCTCGACAAGCGTGGTGTTGGAGTTGGAGTTGGCCGCCATGCTTCAACTGCGTCCGATGGTTGTCAGCGCGGTCTGCAAAGCACTACGCTCCATATCTTGCAGCGGCAGCGTCAGCAACTGCAGCATGCGGTAGCCGATGGCCTGGCGCGTCAGCTCGAAGGCGCGGGTTTTGCCCTCAGAACCACCCTCGGCATTGGACGGGTCCGGGTAACCCCAGTGCACTTTGACCGGCTGCTCGTTCGCCAGACCATAAAACACCGGGCAGCTCTCTGCGGCGGCGCTGTCGCAGACGGTGATGACAATACAGAGCGGCGGCGCGCCAGGTGCGCTGAACTCGTCCCAGCTTTTGCTTCGGTAGCCTTCGTTGGCAATACCGGCGCTTGCCAGTGCCGTGATTGCAAAGGGGTTGATGCGGCCATTCGGCGCACTGCCCGCGCTATGGGCCTGCACATCGCGACCGAGCCGCTGCGCCCAGTGGTTGAGCATGGCCTCGGCCAGGACACTGCGCGCCGAGTTGTGTGTACACAGGATCAGGATATGGGTGGTCATGTTTCAGCAGTCCTTGCATTCCACGACTGTGGCCACGGCACAAGTCGCGCCCTGACAGCAGTGCGCCGTCAGGTAAGCCAATAAATCATTCATTTGTGCGATGGCAGCGCGGTAGATCAGGCTGCGCCCATCACGCTCCTGTGTCACCAGGTCGGCGTGCATCAATTCCTTGAGATGGAACGACAGGGTGGACGGCGGCACGTCCAGCGTGGCAGACAAGGCACCCGGTGTCAGCCCCAATGGCCCGGCGCCAACCAGGGCGCGAAAAATGCGCAGGCGCATGCCTTGGGCCAATGCGGCCAGCGAAACAACAGCGGCTTTTTCTTCCATATTTCTATGTTAATCAAAATATAAAACTTGTCAATCGGACTCGAAAACCGTGATCGCGCGACACTTGACCCAGTGCAACACAACTGTCACGCGTCGCTGTGACACTGCCACCATTGGGGCAAGCACCTAGTTCTTGGCGCCTCGAATTGGGGTTCAATAACGTTCCAAGTCAAAAAACTGTCACAAACACTGGAGTACCACACCATGATTCAGACCAAACGCACCCTCATCTCGCTCGCCGTGTTGTCGCTCGGACTGGCAGGCACCGCGATGGCGCAGGAAAAAACCTTCAAGCTGCTGACCTGGGGCGACTACGCGCCGGCCGCTGTGGTCGCACAGTTCGAAAAGGAAACCGGCTACAAGGTCGAGATCACCCTGTCCAACAACGAAGAAATGATCTCCAAACTGCGCGCCACCGGCGGCGCCGGTTTTGACCTGGCCCAGCCGTCACAAGACCGCATCACCGGGCCGCAACAGGAGTTCAAGATCTACAAACCGATGGACTTGAGCAAGCTCAAGACCGACCTGTTCATCCCGTCCATGCTGGCCTCCACCAAGAAAAACACCACGCTCGACGGAAAGG
>JANLVB010000451.1:0-2123 GCA_031363785.1 Betaproteobacteria bacterium | reverse complement strand
CTTCACCTACGAGGGCATGAGCCAGCGTTACCCGCAGGGTATTCCCGACGCGGTGCAGCTGCAGGTGGAGCACGAGCTCGACCTGATCGCCGAGCTCAAGTACGAGATGTACTTCCTCACGGTCTACGACATCGTGCGTTTTGCGCGCGAACGCCACATCCTGTGCCAGGGCCGCGGCTCGGCCGCCAACTCCGCCGTGTGTTATTGCCTGGGTGTGACCGAGGTCGACCCGGCGCGCATGAACGTGTTGTTCGAGCGTTTCATCAGCCGCGAGCGCAACGAGCCGCCCGACATCGACGTCGACTTCGAGCACCAGCGTCGCGAGGAGGTGATCCAGTACATCTACGCCAAATACGGCCGCGACCGCGCCGCCATCACCGGCGTGGTGGTCACGTATCGCCCCAAGAGCGCGATCCGCGACGTGGGCAAGGCGTTGGGCCTGGACGAAGGCCTGGTGGACGCCTTCGCCAAGGAACACCGCTGGTTCGACGGCCGCAGCCTGCTGGCGCAGCAGTTGCAGGAGCGTGTGGTGGCTGCCGGCATCGCCACCGACGACCAGCGCATCACCCAGTGGTTGGAGATCACGCAGCAGCTCATGGGCATGCCGCGCCACCTGAGCCAGCATGTGGGCGGCTTTGTGCTGACGCAAGGCAAACTCACGCGCCTGGTGCCAGTGGAAAACGCCGCCATGCCGGATCGCTCGGTGATCCAGTGGGAAAAAGACGACCTCGACGCCATGGGCCTGCTCAAGGTCGACGTGCTGGCCTTGGGGATGCTGAGCGCCATCCGCCGCTGCCTGGATCTGATCGGTGCGCAGCGAGGCACCACCTTCCAGATGCAGGACATCCCCCCCGAAGACCCGGCCACCTACGACATGATCTGCGCCGCCGATACGGTGGGTGTGTTCCAGATCGAGAGCCGTGCCCAGATGAGCATGTTGCCGCGCCTCAAACCGCGTTGTTTTTACGACCTTGTGATCGAGGTCGCCATCGTGCGCCCGGGCCCGATCCAGGGCGGCATGGTGCACCCCTACCTGCAGCGCCGCCAGGGGCTGGTGCCGGTGGACTACCCCGGCGCCGGCCTGCGCGCAGCACTCGAACGCACGCTGGGCGTGCCGATCTTCCAGGAGCAGGTGATGCAGATCGCCATGCTGGCTGCGGGTTTCAGTGCCGGTGAATCCGATGCCCTGCGCCGCTCGATGGCGGCCTGGAAACGCAAGGGTGGCGTGCACAAGTTCCATGACCGCATGATCAGCGGCATGGTGGCCAACGGCTACACCGAGGAGTTCGCACAAGGCATCTTCAAGCAGATCGAAGGGTTTGGTGAATACGGTTTCCCTGAGAGCCACGCCGCCAGTTTTGCGCTGCTGGTGTACGTGAGCTGCTGGCTCAAGCACCACGAGCCGGCGTGTTTTTTGGCGGCGATGCTCAATTCACAACCGCTGGGTTTCTACAGCCCCTCGCAACTGGTGCAGGACGCGCAGCGCCATGGTGTGCCGGTGCGCGCGGTGGATGTGATACACAGCGACTGGGATTGCACCATGGAAGAGCCCGATGCGCCAGACGTGGCGGTGCATGAAGGCGCCCAGGATTGCCTTGGGGTATCCACCTTGCGTAAGGAGGGCCGGGCAACCCGGGGTCATCCGGTGTTGTCTTGTGAGGAACCGCGTGCGGCACCGTATGGCCACGCGCCAGCTACTGGCTTGCAACTGCGTGCCGTGCGTCTTGGCCTGCGTTTGGTGTCCGGCCTGGCCACGGCCGCAGCACTGCGCATCGTCGCGGCGCGCACTGAGACCCCCTTCACCAGCACCGAAGACCTGGCCCTGCGTGCCGCGTTGGATGCGGGTGACCTCAAGGCGCTGGCCAGTGCCGATGCGCTCATCAGCCTGTCGGGCCATCGGCGCCAGCAGGTGTGGGACGCCTCGGCGCTGCGGCCGGCGCCGGGGCTGCTCAAGACCGCGCCGGTGGAAGAAGACTACCTGGAACTGCCCCCGGCCTGCGAAGGCACCGAGGTGGTGTTCGACTACGCCGCCACCGGCCTCACACTGCGCAGCCACCCGGTGGCGCTGCTGCGCGAGCAACTGGCCGGCATGAAGCTGCGCACCGCGGCTGAGTTGCGCGACC
>JANLVB010000300.1:0-9211 GCA_031363785.1 Betaproteobacteria bacterium | reverse complement strand
ACGCCGTCAACCTGACCGACGGATTGGACGGCCTGGCCATCATGCCGGTGGTGATGGTCGGCTCGGCACTGGGCGTGTTCGCCTATGTGACCGGCAGCTCGGTGTTCTCGCGTTACCTGCTGTTTCCGCACATTCCCGGCTCCGGCGAGTTGTTGATCTTCTGCTCGGCCATGGCTGGCGCCGGCTTGGCATTTCTGTGGTTCAACACCCATCCGGCGCAGGTATTCATGGGTGACGTCGGCGCCCTGGCGCTGGGCGGCGCACTGGGCACCATTGCAGTCATCGTTCGTCAGGAAATCGTGCTGGCCATCATGGGCGGGATTTTCGTCGCTGAAGCGGTTTCGGTGATGCTGCAAGTCGGTTATTTCAAATACACGCGACGCAGGTTCGGTGAAGGACGGCGGCTGTTTCGAATGGCCCCGTTGCACCACCATTTCGAAAAAGCCGGCTGGAAGGAGTCCCAGGTGGTGGTGCGCTTCTGGATCATCACCATGTTGTTGTGCCTGGTCGGCCTGTCCACACTCAAGCTGCGTTGAACACATGTCCGCGCCCCTTCAATCCCCTGTCGCCGCCTTGGTGCTGGGCTTGGGCGCGTCCGGGCTGGGCATGGCACGCTGGTGTACTGCTGCCGGCATGCGGGTGACAGTGGCCGACACCCGCCCCAACCCGCCACAACTCGCGCTGCTGCGTGACATGCTGCCCTCGGTGCAGTTTGTCTGCGCGCCGCTGGAGCCAGAGCTGCTGCAGTCCAGCGGGGCCAGGCTGGTGCTCAAGAGCCCGGGCATACCACCCCAGGCGATTGCGGGGCTGTGCGCCAGTGCAAGCGCGTCCGGACTGGCCGTTGCTGGTGAACTGGCGCTGTTTTGCGGTGCCCTCGAACAACTGCGCCTGACGCAGAACTACCAGCCCATGGTGCTGGCGATCACCGGCACCAATGGCAAAACCACCGTCACCGCACTCACTGGCCTGCTGGTGGCGCGTGCCGGCAAAACAGTGGCAGTGGCCGGCAATATCGGCCCGACCCTGCTTGACACGCTGGCCGAGAGAATTGCACACGCGGCGTTGCCACAGGTCTGGGTCATCGAACTGTCCAGTTTCCAGTTGGCCGATGGAGTCAGCTCGATGGGCTGCGACGGCTTGCTGGCGCCGCTGGAGCCCACGGCTGGCTGTGTGCTGAACATATCGCAGGACCATCTGGACTGGCATGGGTCGATGCCAGCCTATTGCCAGGCCAAGGCACGTGTGTTTGGCAGCCGCGGTCACATGGTGCTGAACCGGGATGACGCCCAGGTAACGGCCATGGCGCCAGCTCCCGGGCGGCGGCCGGGGCGCCCGAGCACCGGATTTGGCGCTGGCATGCCGCAGCAGCCGGGTGACTATGGCATCGATGAATCGAACGGCATGGCCTGGCTGGTGCGAGCGCTGGCAACCGACCCGACCGACCGGCCGCGGCGCGGGCAGGAGGCCCCGCCACTGGTCCTGCAACGCCTGCTTCCGGCCGAAGCCCTGCGCATTCAGGGGCGCCACAACGCCAGCAACGCACTGGCAGCATTGGCTCTGGCGTCTGCGGCTGGTTGTGAACTGGCGCCGATGTTGTACGGGTTGCGCGAATACCGGGGTGAACCGCACCGGGTCGAATCCGTCGCCATCGTTGATGACGTCGAGTACTTCGACGACAGCAAAGGCACCAATGTCGGCGCCACAGTGGCCGCCATCACCGGACTGGGTGGCCAGCGCAAACTGGTGCTCATTCTCGGCGGTGACGGCAAGGGGCAAGACTTTGGCCCGCTGGCGCAGCCGGTCACACGCCATGTACGCGCCGCCGTGCTGATGGGACGGGATGCACCACTGTTGCGCCAGGCGCTGCAACATTGCGGCGTGCCACTGTCGTGCGCGACCAGCATGGAAGACGCCGTGGCCCGCGCCAGGGCGCTGGCACGGGCGGGAGATGCGGTATTGCTGTCACCGGCCTGCGCCAGCCTGGACATGTTCGACAACTACCTGCACCGGGCACGGGTGTTCTGTGATGCCGTGGCAGCGCTGGGGCATGACAACAGCACGGAGCTTGCCTGATGCGCGCCACCACATTGCAACGCCTGGGTGGCTGGTTTTCCGGCCTGGCCGCAGCGGCGCCGATGCGGCTGCCGGTGCGCCTGGGTGGCCACACGCACGCCGGCATGTCCAGCGCGCCGGTGCGCCTGGCCAGCTTTGACCAAGTGCTGGTATGGGTCACGGTGGCCCTGCTCGCCTGGGGCCTGGTAATGGTGTACTCGGCATCCATCGCAATGCCGGACAACCCGAAGTTCGCCCGTTATTCACATACCCACTTCCTGTTGCGCCATCTGTTGTGGTTGGCGGTGTCTTTTGTCGCGGCCCTGATTGCATTCCAGATACCTGTGGCGCGCTGGGAAAAGCTTGCGCCATGGTTGTTTGTCGGCGCGCTGCTGCTGCTGATCGCAGTGCTGGTGCCGCAACTGGGCAAGGGTGTCAACGGCGCACGGCGCTGGCTGGTGTTGGGGCCATTCAGTTTCCAGCCCTCTGAACTCGCGAAATTTGCCGTGTTGCTGTACGCCAGCGACTACATGGTGCGCAAGATGGAAGTCAAGGAACGCTTCTTTCGCGCCGTCATGCCGATGGCCGCCGCGGTCGCCGTGGTCGGCCTGCTGCTGCTGGCCGAACCCGACATGGGCGCATTCATGGTGATCGCGGTGATCGCCATGGGCATACTGTTTCTGGGCGGCGTGAACGCCCGCATGTTCTTTCTGATTGCCGCCATCCTGGTCGTCGCCTTCGGCCTGATGATCGCCTTGAGCGACTGGCGGCGCGAGCGCATTTTTGCCTACCTCGATCCGTGGAGCGAAAAACACGCACTGGGCAAAGGCTACCAACTCTCGCACTCGTTGATCGCCATTGGCCGCGGCGAGATCTTCGGCGTCGGGCTGGGCGGCAGCGTAGAAAAGCTGCATTGGCTGCCGGAGGCGCACACCGACTTCCTGCTGGCTGTCATCGGTGAAGAGTTTGGCCTGGTGGGTGTGTTGTGTGTGATCGGCCTGTTTCTATGGCTCACCCGACGCATGATCCATATCGGGCGCCAGGCAATCGCCCTGGACCGCGTGTTTGCCGGCCTGGTGGCGCAGGGTGTGGGTATCTGGATGGGTTTCCAGGCCTTCATCAACATGGGCGTCAACCTGGGCGCCCTGCCGACCAAAGGACTGACACTGCCCCTGATGAGTTATGGCGGTTCGGCCATTCTCGTGAATCTGGTCGCCATCGCGCTGGTATTGCGTATCGACATCGAAAGCCGCCAGCTCATGCATGGGGGGAGGTCATGAGCACCGCCGGGCCGCTCCCAAGGGCGAATTCCGCAATGCGCCGCATGGAGGATTCCTGATGAGCGCCGCGCTGGGCCGCCCCGAGCAAGCTCGCACCGCAGCTCGCCAGAGCGAAGGTACTCTGAAGACCGCAGAGTCGCGCCGGGCCCTGGTGATGGCAGGCGGCACCGGTGGCCATATCTTTCCTGGCCTGGCAGTTGCCATCGCGCTGCGCGAACGCGGCTGGACGGTGGTCTGGCTGGGCGGCAAAGGCAGCCGCAGCCGGCCCAGCATGGAAAGCCGGCTGGTTCCGGGCCAGGGCTTCGCCTTTGAAGCACTGGACTTCGGTGGGCTGCAAGGCAAGGGATGGCTGACCGCGCTGCTGCTGCCGGCACGTTTGCTGCGCGCGTTCTGGCAAAGCATCCGGGTACTGCGCCGCATCCGACCCGATGTAGTCATCGGCCTGGGTGGCTACATCAGCTTCCCGGCCGGCATGATGGGCGTCCTGCTCGGCAAACCACTGGTCCTGCATGAGCAGAATTCGGTCGCCGGCATGGCCAACCGAGTGTTGTCCAAGGTGGCAGACCGGGTGTTCAGCGCTTTTCCATCAGCGCTGGCGCGGGCGACATGGATCGGCAACCCCTTGCGCACGGCATTTTGCGTGCAGCCCGAGCCGGCTCAACGCTTCGCGCGGCGCGGCGGGCCGCTGCGGCTGCTGGTGGTCGGGGGCAGCCAGGGTGCACGGGTGCTCAATGACACCGTGCCCCGCGCACTGGCATTGCTGCCGACGCTACAGCGGCCGCAGGTCCGGCACCAGAGTGGCGCGGGCCAACTGGACACATTGCGTGCAGCCTACACGGCCGCTGGCGTGTTGGGCGAGTTGACCGAATTCATCGACGACACGGCGCAGGCCTTTGCCGATGCCGACCTGGTGTTGTGCCGCGCCGGCGCCAGCACCGTGACCGAAGTCGCCGCAGTCGGCGCCGCGGCGGCTTTTGTGCCGCTGCCGACAGCGGTCGATGACCACCAGACCAGCAACGCACGCTTCCTTGTGGACCAGGGTGCGGCCTGGCTGTTGCCGCAACGCGCATTCAACCCACAGAGTCTGGCGCAATTTCTGCTGCAGATTGATCGCGCGCAATTGCTGGAACGCGCGCTCCGGGCCAGGGCCGTCGCGCAAACCGGCGCAGTGGCGGCAGTTGTCGCAGCCTGCGAAGAACTGGTGGCCGCATGAAACACGCCATCAAGCAGATCCACTTTGTCGGCATCGGCGGCGCAGGCATGTCCGGCATTGCCGAGATCCTGGCCAACCTGGGCTACCGCATTTCCGGTTCCGATCTGGCGGCCAGCGCTACGTTGGACCGCCTGGTCGGGCTGGGAATAACAGTCTACATTGGTCACGCAGCGGCCCATGTGCAGGCGGCGGATGCCATCGTCACCTCCACCGCGGTGCAGCCTGACAACCCGGAGCTGCAAGAGGCCCGGCGACGGCGAATTCCGGTCGTCCCGCGTGCGCTGATGCTGGCCGAGCTGATGCGCCTGCAAAAGGGCATTGCCATTGCCGGCACCCACGGCAAGACCACTACCACCAGCCTGGTCGCCAGCGTGCTGGCCGAAGCCGGCCTGGACCCCAGCTTCGTGATCGGCGGGCGACTCAACAGCGCCGGGGCCAACTCCCGGCTCGGCAGCGGTGACTACATCGTGGTCGAGGCGGACGAGTCGGACGCATCGTTCCTGCACCTGCTGCCGGTCATGGCCGTGGTCACCAATATCGACGCCGACCACATGGAGACCTATGGGCACGACTTCGGTCGTCTCAAGTCGGCCTTTGTCGACTTCCTGCACCGCATGCCGTTTTACGGCACCGCCATCCTGTGCAGCGACGACCCCGGCGTACGCGACATTCTGCAACGGGTTTCCTGCGCCGTGGTCCGGTATGGATTCGACGAACAGGCACAGGTGCGCGCCGTCGATATCCGCGCGGTCGCCGGCCAGATGCACTTTCGCGTGCAACGGCGCAACGGCGTTGTATTGCCCGATCTGGACGTCGTGCTCAACCTGGCCGGGCGACACAATGTGCAGAACGCCCTGGCGGCAGTTGCCATCGCCACCCAACTTGGCATCGACGACCGGGTGTTGCAGGCCGCGTTGGCAGGATTCAAGGGTGTGGCGCGACGCTTTGCGCAGCATGGTCCGTTTGCCGCCCCGTGCGGTGGTGAATTCACCCTGATCGACGACTATGGCCACCACCCGGTCGAGATCGCCGCCACACTGGCGGCGGCGCGCGGCGCCTTCCCCAACCGCCGCCTGGTGTTGGCGTTCCAGCCGCACCGCTATAGCCGCACGCGTGACTGTTTTGACGATTTCGTCCAGGTGCTGGGCCACTGTGACCTGCTGCTGCTGTGCGAGGTATATCCGGCCGGGGAAAGCGCCATCGTGGCAGCGGACGGCCGTGCCCTGGCGCGCGCCCTGCGTGTGGCCGGCCAGGTGGAGCCGATCTTTGTCGCCGACATCGCCGACCTGGCGCACACAATCATGCAGGCAAGCCGAGCCGGTGACGTGGTGTTATGCATGGGCGCCGGATCGATTGGCAACCTGCCAGGCCAGCTGATGGAACTCTTCCGCCAGGGAGCAGCCGCATGATCAGGGCAGCCGGCAACAACACTGCGCCCGGGCTTGCGCGACCCGGGGCTCACGGGGGATCGCAGTTCGGCAAGGTCGCCGTGCTGATGGGTGGTGCCTCGGCGGAACGCGAGATCTCGCTGATGTCGGGCCAGGGCGTGCTGCAGGCGCTTCGCAACGGCGGCGTCGATGCCCATGCCTTCGATCCGGCGCAGCGCGATCTGCACAGGCTGCTGGACGAGGGCTTTTCGCGCTGCTTCATCGCCTTGCACGGCCGTTTTGGTGAGGACGGCACGGTGCAAGGCGCACTCGAGCTGCTCGGTATGCCTTATACCGGCTCCGGTGTCATGGCGTCGGCGATCGCCATCGACAAGGTGATGACGAAACGCGTCTGGCTGGCCGAAGGGCTGCCTACACCGCGCTACCAGTTACTGCGCCATGGCGCCTTCACCGCCAGCGAACTGGGCCGGGTGCCAGACATGCTGGGCCTGCCCCTGATCGTCAAGCCGGCCCGCGAGGGCTCGTCCATCGGTGTTGTCAAGGTGCTGGCGCACGCGCAGCTGCCCGATGCCGTGGATCAGGCCGGTGCGCTCGATGC
This sequence comes from Betaproteobacteria bacterium, assembly GCA_031363785.1. Taxonomy (GTDB): domain Bacteria; phylum Pseudomonadota; class Gammaproteobacteria; order Burkholderiales; family Burkholderiaceae_C; genus CAISIP01. Next base: position 2,680 of record JANLVB010000300.1, on the reverse strand, counting down.
CGACATCCTGTGCGAGCAGTTCATCCGCGGCGACGAGGTGACCTGCCCGGTGCTGGGCAGTGGCGACAACGCACGCGCGCTGCCGGTGATTCGTATCGTCGCGCCCGGCGGCAACTACGACTACCAGAACAAGTATTTCAACGACGACACCAAGTACCTGGTGCCATGCGAGTTACCGCCGGGGGAAGAACAGGCGATCCAGCAACTGGCGCTGCAGGCGTACCGGGTGTTGGGTTGCCGTGGCTGGGGACGCGTCGACGTGATGATTGATGCAACGTCGCGTCAACCCTATTTGCTGGAGATCAATACCTCGCCCGGAATGACCAGCCACTCGCTGGTCCCGATGTCGGCGCGAGCCGCCGGCCTGGACTACGACGATTTGTGCCTGGAATTGCTGGCAGGCGCCAGTCTGGACCAGACGCGCGCAGCCGGAGGCCCGACATGACCGATGCGCTGGCCACACCGTTTGACGTGCGGCTCATGAACCTGACCGCCAGCGCCCTGTTCGCAGTCTTCGCCGCCCTGGCATTGGTGGCGCTCGCTGTGTGGGCGGCCAACCATCCTTTGTTCACCCTGGCCGCAATCACCGTGCGCGGTGACGTCGCGCACAGCAATGCCGTCACACTGCGCGCCAACGTCCTGCCCAAACTCGGTGGCAGCTTCCTGACACTGGATCTGGCGCGCACACGACAGGCATTCGAATCGGTACCCTGGGTGCGCCATGCGGTGGTGCGACGCGAGTTTCCAAACCGGCTGCGTGTCGTGCTGCAGGAACACCAGGCGGTGGCCTATTGGGGCAATGAGAGTGACTCGCGACTGCTCAATTCGTTCGGCGAGGTATTTGAGGCCAATACCGGTGAAGTCGAGTCCGAAGCATTGCCGCGGCTGGCCGGTCCGCCCGGCCAGGAGCCGCAGGTGCTGGCCATGTACCGCCTGCTGCAACCACTATTCGACCCGCTGGACCTGTCGCTGGACCAGCTTGAACTGACCGGCCGCGGCAGCTGGGTGGCGCGTCTGGACACCGGTGCGGCAATCGAACTCGGCCGCGGCAGCCCGGCGGAGGTGACGGCGCGCACCAACCAGTTTCTGAAGACCGTGACCCAGGTCACGTCGCGCTACCAGCGCCGGCTGGACGCCGTCGAATCGGCCGACCTGCGCCATGCCGACGGTTATGCCGTACGCATACGCGGTGTGAGCACATTGGTCAACTTGGAGGCAAAGAAATAACACCGGGGCAGCGCATGCCGCGCTTCCGGATCAGTTAACAGGTGGAACTATGGCAAAAGAATACAAGGACCTGGTCGTAGGACTGGACATCGGCACCGCCAAGGTGATGGTGGTAGTGGCCGAGGTGCTTCCCGGTGGCGAGCTCAAACTGGCCGGCCTGGGCGTGGCACCAAGCAATGGGCTCAAGCGCGGCGTGGTGGTGAATATCGATGCCACCGTGCAGAGCATCCAGCTTGCCCTGAAGGAAGCCGAGCTGATGGCCGACTGCAAGATCACGCGTGTTTACACCGGCATCACCGGCAGCCACATCCGCGGCATCAACTCCAGCGGCATGGTGGCGGTGAAGGACCGCGAGGTGACACAGGCTGACGTGGCACGCGTGGTGGAAACCGCCAAGGCGATCAACATCTCGACCGACCAGAGACTGCTGCTGGTGGAGCCGCAGGAATTCATCATCGACGGACAGGACGTCAAGGAACCCATAGGCATGAGCGGAATCCGGCTCGAGGCCAAGGTACACATCGTGACCGGGGCCCAGAGCGCGGCCGAGAACATCATCAAATGTGTGCGGCGCTGCGGGCTGGAAGTGGAGCAGCTGATGCTCAACCCGCTGGCGTCGAGCCTGGCGGTGCTGACCGATGACGAACGCGAACTCGGCGTCGCCCTGGTCGACATCGGCGCTGGCACCACCGATGTGGCGATCTTCACCAACGGCGCCATCCGCCACACCTCGGTGATACCCATCGCCGGTGACCTGATCACCAGCGACATCGCGATGGCCCTGCGCACACCGACCAAGGACGCCGAGGACATCAAGGTCGAAAACGGTTATGCCAAGCAGTTGTTGACCGACGCTGAAACCCAGGTCGAGGTACCCGGTCTGGGTGACCGCGGCCCGCGCCTGCTCAGCCGCCAGGCGCTGGCCGGCGTGATCGAACCGCGTGTGGAGGAGATCTTCGCCCTGGTGCACCAGGTGATCCGCGAATCCGGCTACGAGGAGGTGCTCTCCAGCGGCATCGTGCTGACCGGCGGCAGCTGTGTGATGCCGGGCATGGTGGAGCTGGGCGAGGACATCTTCCTCAAGCCGGTGCGCCGGGGTATTCCCAAATATGCGGGCGCCTTGTCCGACATGGTGGCGCAGCCCCGAGCGGCAACGGTGATGGGCCTGTTGGAAGAAGCCCGCATCGACCGCTTGCGCGGCTTCAAGGTGGCGCAGAAGAACGGCTCGATGAAAACTGCTTTTGGCCAGGTCAAGGACTGGTTTGTGGGGAACTTCTGATGACTCACCGCATGGGGCGCGCAGCACACCGTTTCGCCAACGGCATGACCTGGGGCAAGACCTGGCTGGCACGTGGCAGCCCGCACCGGCGCTGGCCCCTGCGCCGGCCCGCCCGCAGGGGCGGCGCCCTGACACACACACACAGACACGACACATTTTGGCAAAGCAATTCAG
>JANLVB010000223.1:0-14684 GCA_031363785.1 Betaproteobacteria bacterium | reverse complement strand
GCGCGCCGAGGGCTCCATTCGTTAGTCGAGGCTCAGAACTGATTGCGCAATCCTGTTGACCTCCTTGAGCTAAACGAGCATTCCCCGGCGCAGGTCCAAACCTTTCACTCATCAACGACAAGTCATCACACGGTGACATCTGCAACTTCGATTCCGATTTCGATTACGATTCCGGCTTTGATCTCCAATGCGGCGGCAATGGACTGCGGACTACGCCGGCATCTTGAACGCCTCGCCGCGCTGCAACATCGCCCAGCACATGCGCGCGTTCTTGGCCGCAATGGCCACCACGGCCTTCCAGTAACCCCGGCGCTGCTGCAGCGCGATCGCCCAGCGGCTCACCGGGTCAGTCTTGTTCTTGGCCGCTGACAACACCGCCTTGCCACCCATGATCAGCAGCGTGCGCAAATACGGGTCGCCCGCTTTGGTGATCCGGCCCAGCCGTTGTTTGCCACCCGAGCTGTATTGGCCTGGCACCAAGCCCAACCAGGCGCAGAACTGGCGACCGCAGGTGAAGTCATGGCCCGTGCCGACCGTGGCCACGATGGCACTGGCGGTTGTCGGCCCAATGCCGCTCAGGCGCATCAATTGCCTGGAGCGCTCGTCCTCTTTGGCGATCAGCGTGAGGTGTTTGTCGTACTGGCTGATACGTTCGTCCAGGTGGGTCAGTTCGCTCAGGGCGTCGCCGACAACCGTATTGCAACAGCCCGGCAGGTCCTCCAGGTGCTGGTGCGCCTCGCGGCGGATGGTGGCAGCTTTGAGCGGCAGCACGATGCCGAGTTCGGACAACAGGCCGCGGATGCGGTTGATCAGCGCGGTGCTGGCTCCACATAGCCTTGGTGGGCGCGGTGTACGAACAGCCGGGACTGCTGCTCGATGGTCTTGATGGGCACAAAGCGCATGTTGGGCCGGGTCACGGCTTCGCAGATCGCCATGGCATCGGCGGCGTCGTTCTTGCCGCGTTTGCCACTCATGCGATACGGGGTGACGAACTTGGGCGCCATCAGGCGCACGGTGTGACCGAACGTGGTGAACTCACGCGCCCAGTGGTGCGCACCCGAGCAGGCTTCGATACCGATCAGGCAGGGCGGCAGGTGGGCGATGAGTTCGAGCAGTTTGGCGCGCGGCACCTCGGGGCGCACCAGTTCGGCTTTGCCAGCGTCACCCACGCCATGCACGGCGAAAACGTTCTTTGCCAGATCGATGCCAACGGTTACGATAGTCATGATTTCCCCTCTCCGGTGAGTTGATGAACAGTTCGACCTCTCCATCGTGGCACGTTGTTGCCGTAAACCGCAAGTCGCAAGACACGCGGCTCGCCTGGGACGGGGAAGTCCCTTTCATTCGTTATCCCTCATGGGAGCCATCGTGGCCGTTCGTCGTTCGCAAGGTGTAGACTGTTCGTCTCGGAGGTGTGCAGCATGAGTGCTAGTTTGGTCGAAGAGCTTTCCCGTCGGGCAAAGGACTTGTCTCGGGACGAGCGCGTCAAATTGGCCGAGGAAATTCTTGCCACCGTCCATGGTGTAGACGAGGATGTCGACGCCGAGTGGGACGCAGAAATCAAACGTCGCATTGCAGAAATCGAAGCTGGCACAGCTCAGCTTATTCCGGCAGAGGAAGTTTTCGCCAGACTGCGCCGTCTGCCGAAGTGATTCCTGCCAGGCTTCATTCCGCGGCGCTGGATGAAATCGAAGCCGAGTGGGCGCGCTACACCGACATCCATCCGATGCTCGGCGATGCTTTCACGGACTCAATCGAACAAGCCCTTCGGCTGGCCCGGGAGTTTCCGGAAATGGGTTCGCCCTACCTGTATGGCACGCGCAGGGTCTTTCCGAAGCGATTTCCACATTCCCTGGTATACCTGTATCGCAATGACGAGGTGTACGTTGTGGCGGTCGCTCCGTTTAAGCGCAAGCCCGCGTACTGGAAGTCCCGTACCAAATGAGGGATAACAAGTCCTTCGACACGGACACCCAAGGCCATCCACGTTGCACGGGTGTTTGGATACAAATCGCGATATCGCAGCCGAGCGCCGCCACCACACCCGTGGGCATGTTGGCGGTCAGTGTGGATCGGTGCTGGCTGCTCAGTGCATGGTTGCCTCGCGCCGGTGCACCGGGCGGCCCCGCCGTGCCAGCGGTCGGTGCCAGGGGTGCGATGCGTCGGCGCACGATCACCATCGCCTCGCCGCAGCAGCGGCACTGCAGCTTGGGGCGCGCGCTCAATGGTGGCTGTGCCGATAGCTGCATGCCCGGCGCGCATGGTGGTAAACGCCGCATCCGACTGGACGGCACAGAGTTCGTGCGCCGGTTCCTGCTGCACATCTTGCCAACCGGCGCCAAGCGCATCCGGCACTGCGGGGTGTTGGCCTCTGCCTGCAAGCGGGTCAAGTTGGCTGCGGCGCGTCAGGCGCTGCAGATGCCGGTATCCAACCCGCAGGCCATGGAGTGCGCGCGCGCGTTCATGGTGCGGGTGGCCCTGATCGATGCGTTGCTGTGCCCCTGTTGCAAGGTGGGTCGGTTGCACATCACTGCGGTACTGACGGGGCAAGCCCGCGTGCCCGCGCCCGGCCACACGCTGCTGCCTCAGGGCCGGGGCCACCATGACAGGCTGCTTTGCCAATGACGGGTTTGCGGCGCGCTCGGGGCAGCGTTGGGGGCAGTGCTGCGCGGTACGTCGATCCATAAGCAGGCCGACGGCTTGTGCCGTGTGGAGTGCTGACCCAAGGCTGCCGAATTACGTCATTCAAGTGACGGTGGCCGCCACAAACGTCCGTTGCCCGGTCATAATTTGACCGAACGGACCGGGGGCAAGCTTACAAACCCCTTTTCGCCACCACCAACCATCCGCGTGGGGCGGTTCTGTCCAACAGGGTTTATCTGCCGCAGGAGGTGCTCTTGGTTTCTTCCAGCTTGGTCGCGCGGCAGATAAACGCTATTCGTTAGGCCTCTTAAATACAGTCTACTCCCGTGGCACAGCGTAAAAGCCCCGATGGCACGAAGTTCCTACGTTACTTCGGCCCACTACTCGATGCGTTGCGCAAGCTCGGAGGCTCAGGTACGCCTGACGAGGCCGCAGAGCAAGTTGCAAAGGATATCGGTCTATCCGATGCAGAACAGAATGAACTACTTCCATCCGGAGGCCTGCGCTACAGAACGAATGTGGCCTGGGCCCGCTTCTACCTGGTTCGAGAAAGCCTATTGGATTCATCCAAGCGAGGCGTCTGGAGTCTGACTGAACGGGGCAGGACCACGCATCTGACGCTGAGTCAGGCCGGTGAGATTTTCTCCCGATGGGTCAAGATCTTTGACAAGCAACGCCGCGCCAAGAATGCGGGCGACGAGCCAATCGCCGAGCAGGTTGCCGAAGCAAGCGGAGCGCCATCGAAGGACTACCGAGCCGAAACTCTAGAACTGCTGCTAGCCCTGCCTCCATCTGGTTTCGAACGCTTGGCGCAGCGACTCCTGCGCGAGTCAGGATTTACGCAAGTCGTGGTCACGGGCCAGAGCGGTGATGGCGGCATTGACGGTTACGGGACTCTCCAAATCAACCCGCTCGTCTCCTTCAAGGTACTCTTCCAGTGCAAGAAGTACGCGAAGTCAGTTTCGCCCTCGCACGTCCGAGACTTCCGAGGTGCCATGGACGGCCGCGCGGACAAGGGCATCATCATTACCACGGGGACATTCACCGCTGAGGCAAGGCGCGAGGCGACCCGTGACGGTGCATCACCAATCGAGCTCATCGACAGCGAAAAGCTCCTGGATATGCTTGAGTCCCTAGAACTCGGACTTCGCCCCGTTACAACGTACGAAGTTAACCATGCCTTCTTTGCCGAGTTCCGAGAGGCCTAACCTTCGTTCGAGGCGAGGCCCAACGGCAGGCCACCAGGCCCGGGCCGGTGGTACGCGTACATTTTCACCGGCCCGGCCCGGGCCTGGCGTTTTGCTGTCGGTCCCGCATCAGCTCAAAAGTCAGGCCTCGCAACCAGACTCTTCCGACATCTCAGCCGAGCGGCGAAGTCGGGCCCGTGACGAAGGATCAAATTCATGAGCATCGAGTTTTTGGGGCTACATCGCCAAGTGCGCGCCGGCGTCCTCGACATCGCCTACTACGACAGCGGCCCGACCGACGGACCGGCCGTGATACTGCTTCACGGCTTTCCATACGACGTGCACGCGTATACGCAGGTGGCGCCCGCACTGGCGGCGCTCGGTTGCCGTGTAGTGGTGCCTTACTTGCGGGGCTACGGACCTACGCGCTTTGTAGAAGCGCAGACACCGCGTTCGGGTGAGCAGGCCGCGCTGGGTGCAGACCTGCTCGCTCTGCTTGATGCGCTGGCCCTGCCTCGCGCGCTCCTGGCCGGTTACGACTGGGGCAGCACCGCTGCCTGCGTGGTCGCGGCGCTGTGGCCGGAACGATGCACTGGGCTGGTCTCGCTCAGCAGCTACAAGATCCAAAACATCGCGACCGCGCAGCGACCCGCGCCGCCCGAGAATGAAGCGCGCTTCTGGTACCAGTACTACTTCCACAGCGAGCGCGGACGCGCCGGCCTTGAGCAGAACCGCCGCGCCCTGTGCCGCATGCTGTGGCGCACCTGGTCCCCACATTGGCCGTTCGACGACGCCACCTTTGACCGCAGCGCGGCTGCCTTTGACAATCCTGACTTCGTTGATGTTGTAGTGCATTCCTACCGCCACCGTCATGGCGCGACAGACGGTGATCCTGCGTACGCCTCGATCGAAGACCGTCTGGCACGGTTACCCGAGATTGGTGTACCCGCCATGACGCTGGACGGAGCAATGGACGGCGTGGTTGGCCCCACAGCTGATCACGCCCACTACTTCACGGGTTGGCACCAACATCGGATCATCCCCGACGCTGGTCACAACCTTCCTCAGGAACGGCCCGTAGCCTTTGTACAGGCCATAGTCGATGTAATGGCGCGCAGCAAGCGCTAACCCAAGACTGAAATGCTGAAGGTAACGGGAATAGGCGAATGCATTAAAGGCAGGCGAGGCATGCACAGCAGCCGAGAATAAGGTCTTGGCTGCAGTACAGCCTTCTCCCCAACACACTCCAGCAAGCTACAAGGCAAGAGCGTATAGCAGTGCTGAAAGCACTCAGACCTTACCCGGCGCCGCGATGTTCTGCCGCGAGGCCTAACGAAAAAGGATAGATCGCGCGAAGCCGCGATCTGATCCGGCTGTTGGACGAGCCCAGCCCAGGTGGTTGGTGGCCGGTACAGAAAACACATCCCGAAAGTTTGCCCGGCACTGATGGCCGGGGAGGGCAGCTTGCCTGACGCCGACGGCTTTTGTTGTCGCCATCACCCTCGTTGCACAGGTGTTTGGATGCGGATTGCGATATGTGGTTGTGCCGTTGGCGGTGCCGGCAGTTGGGATGGAGCAAACCAAAGTTGCGCGAGCGCCGAAACCCCCTGGACAAGACGTGTTGCAACACCAACCACAGAAAGTGCGCCCCGGCGCAGGTTCGCGTCGTGTTCTTGCCGGTGTTGCTGTCGCGATAGCGAAACGTCACCTGACCATTGGCGCAGCGCAGGATGTCACGCTCATGGATCACGCCGCGGTACAGGTAGCGGCCCAGATAGACCAGGGCGCGCTCGCCATTGCCCACGCTCTTGCTTTTCGACCACCCAGCGCTCGGGCAGGCAGACCGGCGCCGTCAGGCCGCAGGCGTTCAGGGCCGAGAGCAACTTGCCGCGAAACACCGCCGCCAACGCCTTGTGGTTGAACAGGTAGGTGCCACCGTTCTTTGTCTTGCGCAGGCTGCGCCACAGGCCGTGTTCGGCATCCAAAGCCGCCCCCGGCATGGCCAGATGCACATGGGGATGAAACTCCAGGCGCCGGGAATGGGTGTGCAGCACGCTCACTGCACCGGCGAGGCTCTTGAGCTGGCGGTGGCGCCCCAAGCGCAGGGGCCGCCATGACAGGGGGCGATTGCAAGGTGCCGGCGTGCAGCGCGACGAGGGCGGCGCTGCGCGTGGTGGCGGTGGCCCCAGTGATCGGGCTGGCATGCGTGCCGGGGGAGTCGTCGGCCGATGAAATTTACCCAACCAGCGCGCTGGCTGGGGCCACAAGCGCCCATTGCCCGGTCATAATTTGAGTGAAGCGGGCCGGGCGAACCTTACAACCCCCTTTGCCGCCACCGTCATCCGCTGTCGGTGGGGCAGTTCAGTCCAACAAGGTTTATCTGCCGCAGGAGGCGCACTTGGTTTCTGCAGTCTTGGTCTCGCGGCAGATAAACGCTATTCGGTATGCCGCTGGATGTGCTCGTAGCATGAACGGCCTGGAGGTTGCTGCTAATCTTCGGCGATCAAAGTCAGCGAAGTCCTTCGAATGCTTCAAGACGACGGATGGGCGCTGGTGGCCACCCGAGGCAGTCATCGGCAGTTCAAGCACGCGAGCAAGCCTGGCCGTGTGACTGTCCCAGGTAAGCCCAGTGATGATCTGGCACCCGGCACATTGAACAGCATTCTTAAACAGGCACGTTTGAAGTGAGGTTGGTATGCGTTATGCAATAGTCATTGAAAAGGCAGAAGGCAACTTTTCGGCTTATGTGCCTGACTTACCGGGATGCGTGGCCACCGGTACGACGGTCGAAGAGGTGGAAACTGAAATCCGCGAGGCCATTGCGTTTCATGTTGAAGGTCTACGCGAAGATGGCTTGCCAGTGCCGCCTGGTGCCAGCCAAGTCGAGTATGTCGAAGTGGCGGCATAACTGGTCATCCCATCGGACCGACTACGGCGTCCGCTGAATTCGGCGTTAAACATCCTGCTCCCAAGCGGCTACCGGACTCCGTACACTGCGGACCATGGCTCAATCAACGATCAGCAATTTCCGCCATCTGATCCGCATGCTGAATTATGTTGTTTCAACCACGCGGCAGAGGAATGAGACGATGACAACCTTTCCATCCTCGATCTCGAAAACATCATCCTCACGGGGCAAATCATTGAACGTCAACGCGACGCCCAAACCCGCGAAGTCAAGTGCGTCGTCGCCGGCATTGCGCTCGACAGTTCGGCGGCCGAAGCAGTCGTCAAGCTCGGCTTAACGGGCAAGCTCATTGTCATCACTGTCTATCTCGGTTGAACATCACTGCGCGCATTGCGCAAGCGCGTCGTTGCAGTTGAAGCACGTTACTCGCAGCTTTGGCAAAGGCGCAGCCTTGTTGGTGATTGAGGCCATTCAACGGGGGTCGTGCCCAAGCTGCGGCGAGTCATATTTTTCGGCTCAAACGATGCACGAAATCGAACGCATCAAGGCGCTTCGAAAGTCTGTGGCGGTCAATCGTTCGGTGGCGGTGGCGGCTTTGGAGGCGACGGATGCATAACAGGTTGTTCGTCGCGGTCACGCAGCAGCAGCTTGCCGCTGCGTGGCGGACAGCGCCAACATTAGGCGGCACACGCTGGACCACACATGCTACATCTGGAGGTGATCGAATGACCGCAACGCTGAGCCTCGATAACCCGGTCTTCTGGACCTACGCAATGGCGGCTTCGATCATGCTGTTGAAGCTGCTGCTTCAGCCATGGATGACGGTCGCACGAATGATGCAGGTGGGCGGTGGATTCCGCAATCCGGAAGATGCAAAGAAGAGCCCCATGAACCCTACCCCAAGCCTTGGTCAATTGGAGCCCAACGACTACGTCGAGAGATCTCGTCGACTGAATCTCAATGACTTGGTTTCCTGGCGTATGCAACAGCACAGTTGCACGACATCCGCGCAACTTTCTGGAGCCTCAGCTCGATCGCAGTGCTTGTGATGGTTGGATACTCAATTGCCAAGCTGCTATCCAAATGATGTTGAGTTGGCGCGGGCACAACCGCGGGCTACTGCTGATGCCGACCAGCCGTTGGAGCGACTGCCTCCGCGATGCGCTTCCTGGCGCCGCTCAACGGCGCGGTAGACTGCACCACTCGCCTTTCCCTGCTCAATGCTCGATACCTTGTCTCCGCAAGCCAGTGCCGGCCTGTTCGCAGCACTCGTCTTCGTTTGGTTCGCACTGTCTATTGCGTGCAGATTGACGCTGGGCAAGCCAATCTTTGCAAGCCGCCTGGCTGATGACGCCTTTGTGGAGCGCTGGGCATCCGGGCGCAACGGTTCCGGACTGATGGCACGTCTCAGCCGCGCAAGGAACTGCTTGCATGTACAAGTCTGCTGCGGGGCTATCCATGTCCATCCACACTTCCCCTTCACGCTTGGCTTTGTCCCTGAGATCTATGGGATGGACCACATCGTGTCCTTGGACGCCGTGCAGTCTGCGACCATTCTGGGTGGTGCATATGCCAAAGCCGTTGAGGTGAAGTACCGCCTCCCAGACGGGCAGGAGCAGGTGCTTCAACTTTTGCTCAAGAATGCGGAAGGTTTCATTCATGCTGTGGGTCCCCCGCGAAGTGCCGCCTGACTTGGCGCCCATCCGGCTGCGCAGCGGCTTAGGGCCTTGCACCTTCCCATTTGTATTGTTCGCTTCAGGCCCCAAGCCAAAACACTTATCTACTGGAGTCAGTGCGGCAAATGAATGCCGGGAAAACACAGGTAGTGTCTCAACTGCGATAGAGGCGCGGGAGCGCACCGGAATTTCCCTCGACGGCGCCAAGAGTAGCATCCAGCGCATTCAGGATACCGCTCGCCATGTCCGCAACCCTTCTGGCTTTGCTCGGCTTTCTTGCCTTGACATTGGCTCTGCTGGTGCTCATGGAGGTGATCCGCTCCTGGCTCGTGCTCACAGGCAAGGTGCAGGCCAACGGTTTTCACCCGGACAACGCGGGGCTCTCGCCGTTCATGCAGCGCTTGGCGCGGGCGCACGCCAACTGCCTTGAAGGATTGCCGCTTTTTGGTGGCTTCATGCTCGTCGCCGTGGTGGCCGACATGACACAACATACCGATCCGCTGGCTACTGTTTTGCTTGCGGCACGCATCGCGCAGACGGCCATCCATCTGGCGTCTACGTCGTCGATTGCGGTCATGGCGCGCTTCGCCGCGTTTGCCGTTCAGTTGGTTATTGCCACCACCTGGGCAATCAAATTGCTAAGCGGGTAAACCATCAGCCGCATCACGCCTCTTTGTAAAACACCTCCACAGACCCCTTGATCCGGATCAGCATGGGGTTGCCCTTGCGGTCCACGGTTTTGCCGGCGGGCACCTTGACCCAGCCTTCGCTGATGCAGTATTCGGCCACGTCGGAGCGTTCTTTCCCGTTGATGCGGATGCCGACCTGGTGCTCGAACACGGCAGCCACGTGGTGCGGGCTGCGCGGATCGACGGACAGGTGGTCGGGCAGGGGCGGTTTAGTGGGGGTGTTGTCGGTCATGGTGGCGGGGTCTCTTTTTGGTCCGGGTTTGGGCGCGCTGCGCGTCGCTGTGCAGCCGCCAGTTTGGCCAGGTTGGCGGCGGCAGCTGGTGCCACGCTGCGCAGCCGCGCGAGGATCGCCATCTGCTGCGGGTTGTTCGGGTCGGCCGCGGCCACGACACGGCCGAAGCCGTCCAGCCGGCTGTCGCGCACCCAGTTGCGCAGCGCCTTGTCCTGGCTCCACGCCGCCTGGTTCATCATGCTGACCAGCATCGAAGCAGGGTAGGCGGACGGGCTGTCCGGGAAGGGAATCGAGGCACACAGCTTGTTTTTGTGCGCGTCATCTTCGTAGTGCGCCTCCACGTAGGCGATCAAGGCCGCGCTGAACGTGGGCAGCGGCAGGCGTACCACCTGCAGCACGATGTTGTTGCCCTGGAAGATGGGCTCAATTTGCCGCTGCTCCACGGCCGACGCGGTGCAGTCGATACACACGCTGCTGTCATCAATGGCCATGCGACCCTGCTCCAGCACCAGTTCACCGGCCGTGATGGCCAACACATGGCCCATGCGAACGACGTTTTTTATGGTGCGCAGCAACTCGACCTCGCCACGCGAAATCGACGCCAGGTGGAACATCGTTGGCTGGCGCGCGGTGTCGATGCGCAGGTGCGCGCCACAGGCTTCCAGCCGGGCATACAGGTCGTCGATCGAGCTGGCGTTGGCAAAGGCTTCCATCTGGTCGGCCTGGCCACCGATCGAATCCTTGAAGAACTCCACGCCGGGCTGGATGTGTTGGCGGTTGATCAGCCACGAGTCGCGCGGCATCACCCAGTGGATGGCGTCGCTGGGTACACCGGCCTTCAGCAACCACACGCCCACATCCATGGCGGTCTTGCCCGCACCCAGGATGACGTAGCGTCTCGCAGGTCTGGAATCGGCCTGCCAAAGCTGCACCAAGCCGCCGGGTGGCACCAGCCAAACGCCCTGCGCCACGCTGAACTTTGGTTTGTGTGTGGCCGGCACGGTCGGGCTGAAGTGCTTGGCGTTCACTGTCTTGCGGCGCACCGTCACCTGCGTCTGTGCACCCGAGAGCAGCGACACAAAACGCCCCTCGCCAAGGTAGTTGCACATCGGGTGGTAACTGACGCGCCCGCTCGCCAGCAGCCGGTGGTTCATCACGCGGTCGTAATAACCGTTGATCTCGGGCCCGCTGGCCAGCTCGTACAGCCCCTTGTTCACGCCCACGGTGTCGATGCGCCGCTCACCCAGCTCCATCGAGTTGACGCCATAAATTGCCGAAGGCTGGTGCAGCGCCACAAACGGGTAGGCGTCGTTCCAGTGCCCACCGGGTTTGCCATGCCGGTCCACGATGGTGATACGGGCCTCGGGCAGTTCGGTGAGCAGCGTGTCGGAAAAGGCCAGGCCGGTGGCGCCGCTGCCGACGATCAGGTAGTCGGTCTCGGTCTGCTGGGTGGTAGTCATGGTCACGGGCCGTCGAGGTTATCAATGCTGTACTGTGGATGTTGGGTGTTTTTGCATGATAGGGGACGCAGTGCAGATGGGTTGTTAGAACGGCTCTTCGTCCAGGGCCGCAACGGCCTCACCTGCAGCGCGGCGTCGCGCGACTTCGACTCTGGTGGCCAACGAGCCCGCGAATGCCTCAGGCTCGACTGTGCCCAAGACAATCCACGGCAGGTTGAGCGCCGTGTAAACCGGTACCCACGCTGGCGCATCCGGCAGCGTACTGTCACCGACACGGCGCAATTGCATCAGTGGGTTGGGCAGATAGTGGCCGTTGGCAGTTCTGACCCACAGTTGGCGTGCCGGCTGATACGGGCTGTGTACCTCGCCGCGCGCCAGGACTGCGTTCAGATAGGTGCGCTTCTTGCGCTTGGTGTGCCACAGGTGCTCGGGCAGCATGTGTAGTGCCGCATGCAACTGCTCGGCAAAAAAGCCGTACCGGTACTTGTACAGTGGCTGCGTTGGCGTGCCTGCAGACACTCTGTCGACGCAACGCGAAGCCTGCGTTTTCAGGCTGGCCAGCATGATGCTCAAGACCCAGTACTCGCCCTGGTGATGCTCCAGCCGAACCAGGCGACCGCCAGTCTGCACATCAAGCACGGGTGGTGCCAGCTGGTCGAACAGGGGGGCAATTGATCGTGCGCCAAAGCCCGGCTCTTCACAGGCACGGTTCAGGGCAAATAGCCATGCCGTGTGGCCGTACCCATCCACTTTTTGCGGGTCGGCGCCGCGCTCCAGCAACGCGCGCACCAAGGGCAAATTGCCAGAGCGGGCCGCCATCATCAGCGGTGTGCCGCCGGTCGGCGTGGCGTGGTCGACACCATACTGGTCGCATTGGCGCAGCAGTTCCTTGAAATTGTGCGCCCCGTAGGGCTGCAGATGCCTGTTTCGCAAGCTCGTGATGCTGCGCCAGACCAGTTGCTTCAAGCGGTCTTCCTCATCCTGGATCGGTTGGCCGTATTCGTACGCCAGACGATAGGCAGCCCTTGGCAAGCGACCCAAGAAATCCTCGGGAACCAGACTGCGCGCCGGCGCGAACTGCACCACGGTTGCCAATTGCTGCACCCAGGCATGCTGACCGTGCCAAAGTGCGTAGTCCAGCAACGCCTGGCGTGGCTTGCTGGAGACCTGCGCCTTGTCCAGGGCGCGCGGCAGCATGTCCCGCAAGGTGCTCTCTGACCAGGGTGTCCACGGTACTGGTCGACTCTGCAGGAAGGTGTCGCGAATTGCCTGCGCCTGCTCGTCCTTGCCTTGCATGGCCAGCTTGCGCGCCTCTTGCGCCCAGGCTTCGCGAGTGGACGCCTGCACGGGTGCCGCGTCCACTGCTTTGCCGACCTGCTCCTGCAATCCGAGCAGAGCCAGCAGTGGATGGCCGGTGTCGGACTCCACCAGAGTGACGCTATCTATTGCGCGTGTCATCGCCACATACAACGCGTTGACATAGAACTTGTACAGCTCGAGCGACTTGTCGCCTTTGTCGCGCGCACGGTTGTAGTCCAGTTGCTCGACTTGCAGGTCAGCCGCGGTAACTCCCTGGCACACCTCGGCATATGCCGTGCGTTGACCTGACACCAGCGCATGCAAGATGACATGCGGGTATTCCAGCCCCTTGGCCTCATGCACGGAAAACACCAGCGGGGTCGAAAAATGTTCCCGTGCCGCAGCTTTGTCTTCATCGCGCAACACCACTACGGCATGTTGCGCGGAAGCCCGGGTACGCTGGTTGAGGTCGCGCAGTCCGGGTTCACGTGCCGACAGAAGCTGCACCGAGCCAATCTGGCTGGACGCACTTTGCACCAGAAAATTGCTCTCGCGGTCGATCGAGCCGAAGCGCGCCTGCTTGATCTTGAGCAGGGTGTTGGCCAGTTCGGTCACGCTGCGGGTGTTGCGGAAGTTGGCCTGCAGTACGGAGAGTGCCTGTGGCCTGGGTTTGGCAGTGTCCTGCAGGCTGGTTTGTGAGGTCGCTGGCGCAGCACCCGGCACACCATGCCAGAACAACGCGCGCACCGACGCCCAGGAGAAGAAATTCGGGTGCACGATCTGGTTCGAATCGCCGCACAACAGGAATTGCCCGGGCTGCTTCAGGCAGGCCAGAACCAGCGCCAATTGCACATTGGTCAGGTCCTGCACTTCGTCGATCACCACAAAGTCGTACAGCGGTTGCGCCAGGGCGCGCCATTCGTCAGCCACCAGATTCAGGTCGAACTGACCGCTCTCTGCGAGCCAACTCCGGTAACGCGCGAAGATGGCATGCGCGGCCTCGCGCGGCGGGCCCGCCAGCAGCGACTGCCGCGCGCCCAGCGCCAGGTAGTCGGGCAAAGAAAGAGGCCCATGCACATGGGCGCTGATGACGCCGCGAAACTCTTCGAACAGGGCGTGGGCATCCAGTGTCCCGAGTGTGTCGCGCACACTGTGGCGATGGCGCTCGAACCAGGTCCGAAACGCCGCAAAGCTGATTTCGCGCCCGTTCGGCACGCGCAGCGTCTCGATGAACTCCCGGTAACTCAGGAAGTCGGCTTCCTGTGCTGTGTTCTCATAACCATGGGCATCGTACATGGCGCGCGCCGACTGGGCCAGATAGGCCGACTGCGTCACGTAGAGTACCCGGCCCGCGGCCTCGCGCATCCTGGTCAGCGTGACAGCCGTCTTGCCGGAGCCGGCCGAGCCGACCACGACCACCGGGGCTGGCGCACGCCGCACTGCCTCCTGGTCGTCGTCAAAGACCAGCGGTTTGTCGAGCAGGTCGAACGTGTTTCGGGTCGGATGCAACCAGCGCATGGGCACCGCCTGCAGTGCCGGGTTGGCCACTGTGGCGTCGGCCAATACCGGTTCGGCCATGATCTTGGCATCATCGACGACAGCGCCGCGCAGAAAACGTGACTTGTTGTAGGCGTGGTTTTCGATCACCTCCAACACCAGGCAAACCGTCTCGTCTTCACAACGGGCAAACTGCAGCAGCAGGCGGTTGCTGGCATCGAGCTTGGCGCGCCAATAACCGGTTGTCGCCATTTTTTTGACGTCGGCGCTGCGGAAGTCGCCCGCTTCGATGGCGGCACACACCTTGGTGAACGCCGGCTTGACGCGGCGGGTATCCAAGTCTTTGTAGAGTAGCAGGCGCATGGGGGGAATATAGCGGCCAATCGCGGCATTCAATTGGGCATACTATCGATATCGACGATCCGGTCCGGTAGCCGTAGCACGTGTTGCAGCGGTTTGCATCTGTCCATAGAAAGCCGCCTGATGAAAACCGTACGCGATGCCTGCCAGCTACAGCCCAACGCCTTGAGCGTCAAGCTCAGCGACCAGATCGAACAACTCGATGAACTGATCTCGGCCGAAGGCAACGGCACGGTGTTCTTCGAGCGCACGTTTATCACCCAAGGCATGAAGGATCTGATCACCGAGGGCATCGCCCGGCTGGCCGGTGCCTCGACACAAGCTGTTTTTCACCTGAAGCAGGCCATGGGCGGCGGCAAGACCCATTTGCTGGTGGGTTTTGGTTTGCTGGCGCGGCATGCGGGCTTGCGCGCCACCTACTGCGCCGGCATGGCGCATGCCAACGGCTTCCAGGGTGCGGCCATCGCCGCCTTCAACGGCCGCAACAACCCGGACCATTTTTTCTGGGGCGAAATCGCCAACCAGTTGGGCAAAGGTGAGCAGTTCCGCGGTTTCTGGACCGGCGGGCCCAAGGCGCCGGACGAGAAAGACTGGCTCAAGCTGTTCGACGGCGACGCGCCGGTGCTGATCCTGCTGGACGAACTGCCCCCGTACTTCCACTACCTGGATACGCAGAAAGTGGGCAATGGCACGGTGGCCGACATCGCGACGCGCGCGTTTGCCAACCTGCTCA
>JANLVB010000196.1:0-1962 GCA_031363785.1 Betaproteobacteria bacterium | reverse complement strand
AGGCAGACCACTTCTTGATGAACTCATCGTTGGCCGGGTTTTTGATCGACTGAAAGTAGTTCCACGCCGCCAGATGGCCGACCAGCGGTTTGGTGTCCACACCGCGCAGTTCTTCTTCACCCACCGAGAACGCTACTACCGGCACGTCCTTGGCCTTCAAACCGGCATTGCCCAGCTCTTTGTAGAACGGCACGTTCGAGTCGCCGTTGATGGTTGACACCACAGCTGTCTTGCCACCAGCGGAGAACTTCTTCACATCGGCAACGATGGTCTGGTAATCGGAATGGCCAAACGGGGTGTATTTTTCGTCGATGTCGGTGTCCTTCACGCCCTTGGACTTCAGGTAGGCTCGCAGTATCTTGTTGGTCGTGCGCGGGTACACATAGTCGGTACCCAGCAGTACCCAGCGCTTGGCGCCGCCGCCCTCTTTGCTCATCAGGTAGTCGACCGCGGGGATAGCCTGCTGGTTCGGCGCCGCCCCGGTATAGAACACGTTCTTGGACAACTCTTCACCCTCGTACTGCACCGGGTAGAACAGCAGGCCGTTCATTTCTTCCACCACCGGCAACACCGACTTGCGCGACACGCTGGTCCAACAGCCGAAAATTACCGACACCTTGTCCTGCCCCAGCAGTTGTTTGGTCTTCTCGGCAAACAGCGGCCAATTGGATGCCGGGTCGACCACCACGGGCTCGAGCTTCTTGCCCAGCACGCCACCCTTGGCGTTGATCTCGTCAATGGCCATCAACACGGTGTCTTTCAACACGGTTTCTGAAATGGCCATGGTGCCCGAGAGGCTGTGCAAAATGCCGACCTTGATGGTGCCGCCGGTTTGCGCGATGGCGGCACCGGTGATTCCAAAGCCCAAGGCGATGGACGCAGTAATGAGTTTGAGCGGGGCCCGACGATTCATCATTTTCTCCGTTCGATTAACGACAACCACAAATTGGGTCAGGCTGATTACGCAAGGCCCGTGCCAGCGTGCTGCAATACACCAAAGACCGGTGGTTCCAATTGGCTGCGACCTGCCATGCACCACAACGGGCCGATGAAGCGATGTTTTGATGCACTCATTTGCAACATGCCGACGCACCAAAATGCGGCGTTGCCGCGATGACGCCCCGGTTTGCGTCGGTCTGGGTATGGCACATGACTTGCATCACAATCGCGCAAGCACCCACAGAGCGACCGACTATGGAACTGACCCCCAGAGAGAAAGACAAGCTGCTGTTATTCACGGCGGCCTTGCTCGCCGAACGCCGCAAGGCGCGCGGACTCAAGCTCAACTATCCGGAAGCCATGGCGTTGATCAGCGCCGCTGTCATGGAAGGCGCACGCGACGGCAAGTCGGTCGCCCAATTGATGAGTGAGGGCCGCGCAGTATTGACCCGGGCTGACGTCATGGACGGCATCGCCGAGATGATCCCCGACATCCAGGTCGAAGCCACCTTCCCCGACGGCACGAAGCTGGTCACAGTGCACCAACCCATCGTTTGAGGCGAATTGCTGCAAAACAAAACACACCCCGAAATGGCGACACCATGATTCCCGGCGAACTCATCACCGACGGCCCCGACCATGCACTCAACACCGGGCGCCGCTGCATCACGCTGGTGGTACAGAACACGGCTGAGCGGCCGATACAGGTTGGCTCGCACTACCACTTTGCCGAGACCAATGCGGCACTGGGCTTTGACCGCGTAGCGGCACGTGGCATGCGGCTCAACATCGCATCCGGGTCGGCGGTCCGTTTCGAGCCGGGACAACAACGCACCGTGGAGCTGGTCGACTATGGCGGTGAACGCAAGGTCTTCGGCTTCCGGGGCGACGTCAACGGGCCGGTCGACTTTCAGGATCTGGGGACGCACTGATGGCCACTATTGCGCGACATGCCTATGCGGAGATGTTCGGCCCCACGGTCGGTGACCGGGTGCGGCTGGCAGACACCAACCTGCTGGTGGA
>JANLVB010000183.1:0-8949 GCA_031363785.1 Betaproteobacteria bacterium | reverse complement strand
GGCGTGGACGAGACCTTGGAATTCCAGATCCTGCCGGTCTGGCTGTCGAAGGTTACGACGTCGGTGAACGTGCCACCGATGTCGATGGCGATGCTGGTTTGCTGGTGTTTGCTGGCAGATGTCATCTTCATTCCATGGCGTCGACATAGCGACCGTTGTGAAACAGTTTGGTGGCGGGGCGCTTGCTGCTGCGCAGCGCCTCGGTGGCGGCCAGATCCAGCGCGAAGCCGTCGTCCCCTTCGCGAAGAACCACCCCGTAGTCATCCTGTGCGCCCGGTGCGCCGACATATCCGCCGCGCACGTCGTCGAGCACCCTTTGCGGATCACGGTCGAATGGATGGCCCCATCCGCCGCCGCCGCAAGTCTGGAAGCGGATCACGTCTCCCGCGCGCACACGCGTGCCATCAGACAGCGGCGACACCTCGATCTCGCCGGGGGCACCGCGGTTGACAAAGCAGCAACCGGCACGCCCCGCCTGTCCGCCGTTCACGCCCCAGGCCGGATTCAGGATGCCGTCGATTCGGATGGCGAGGATGGCCTCCGGACCGAGCCAGGTCAGTTCCCGGATCACACCGGTGCCGCCCCGGAACTGACCCGGCCCGCCGGAGTCCAGGGACATCTCGTAACGCGTCAGGCGGATCGGGTACATCTGCTCCAGAAACTCGGCCGGGTTGTTTTCCTGGGCCACGTAGTAGACGCCGTTATGGCCGTCCGCGAAGGAACGTGCACCATGGCCCACGCCGACCCCATCGGCGATCAGGAAGGCCTGTCCGGTCTGGGGGTCGTGGCCGCGCAGGAAGTAGATGGAATACGCGGCGGTGGCGGCGACGGACTGCCCACCGGAGGCCACGTTCATGAGCCCGGCACACACATTCACCGTGCGGATGAGCGTCAGGCCGCGCTGGTTGAGCGGGGCCGGAAAACGCGGCTGCAGCAGGCTGCCCTCGCGCACCTTGACCTCGTCGACGGCATGCATGGCGCCCTCGTTGATCAGCAGCGAGGGATCCTTGGACATGGCATAGATGCCGAACACCATTTTCGGCACCGCCGGGTTCATGAGGAAATTCACCGGCCCCGGCGCCTGGTCGTCGGTCTCCGAGGTGTCGATCTCGATGCGGCTGTCGGTCACCTTGAGCGACATGCGAATCTTGAACGGACCATGCCCCTGCCCATCGCTGTCGATGCCATCGGCAAAACGGTAGGTGCCGATGCGAAATGTATCGCGCAATTGACGGATCAGCCCGTTGCGGGTTTGCTCGTTGAGTTTGGTAAAGGCGTCTTCGGAAACATCTGCCCCGAAACGCTCGAATATCTCTATGAAGCGCTTTTCGCCCAGCCGCACTGCCGCGATCATGGCGCGGATATCGCCGCGCATTTCCTCCGGGAAGCGACCGTTGCGCAGGAAGATGCGATAGATCTCCTCGTTCATGACCCCTTCGCGGTACAGCCGCACCGGCGGAATCATGATGCCCTCCTGGAAGATGTCGGTCGTCGTGGGGGACATCGAACCGGGCCAGGCACCGCCGATGTCGTTGAAGTGGGCCCAGGTCTGCGAGAACCCGACCAGCGTTTCATCATGGAACACAGGCGAGGCGAACACCTGGTCTGGCGAGTGTGACACGCCCCCCTTGGAGGCATAACAATCGTTGTACCAGTACAAGTCGCCTTCGCGCATGCCGCCGGCCGGGTAATGCTCGAAGATCGGCTGGATGATGTGGCCGAATATGGGCAGATTGGTGCCTGTTATCAGTTGGCCAGACGGGTCGAAGTAACCCGCAAAGAAGTCCTTCTTTTCGCGGATCACCGGCGACACCGCGGTGCGCTCGAGCAGGGTCTCCATCTCCAGCTGGGCCGCGCGCAGGCTGCCCTTGATGATTTCCAGCTTGACCGGATCGCAGGTCCTTTTGTACAGCTTGACACGGGTGTCCATGGGAGGCTCCTTGTTGGGGGGAATCAGTTCGGAAACGCGAGTTTCAGTTCGCGCCGGGCTTGGCGCAGCGCGGCCAGCAGCTTGTTTTCACCACGCCGGATCTGGGTCAGGCCAAAACCCTGCAACGCGGCGGGAAGGGTGGCCCATCGATTTGCCACATCGAGGCCTGGCAGGGCCGGCATGGCGCAGGCCGGGTCATGGCCGAACCGGGGCTGCATGGTGTGGTTGATCGGCACCAGAATTCTCGCCAGTTGGCGTATCACGTCGTTGGCGGCCGCATCGGAAATGGCCTGGTTCTGCACCGCCAGGTAAAGGTGCTGCAAGTCCACGTCCAGCGCCTGCACAGCCTCGCGGCTGGCGGCCAGACTGTACGATGCGCCCACGGCGTCCTGGCAGCGCTCCAGGGTTTCCTGAAATTCCTGCGTGATGGCACGCCAGTCGAATGGCAGGATACGGGCGTTGGCGATTCCCACCACCAATCCCAAGTAGACCTGGATGTCGCGCAGCATGACATCGCGGTCGGCAATCTCCAGGGTGTCGTTTTCGGTATGCCAGCCGATGTTGCCACCGCAGCCACCCACCGCGTAGTAGCCCTTTTCGGCGGCCACCGCCTGCGGCATCGTGGAGCTGAGCATCATCAGACTGGAGATGCCGATGTTGTTGAAGGAGTAGTCGCCCGCACGGTGGGGCCGCTCGCCGTGGGCTGGCAGTCCGGCCACCTGCTGGATGACGGCCTGCGCATAGGCCTCGGTTTCCTTCATCCAGGAGACGTTGCGGTATTCGCTGGCCCAGCGGCAGCCTGGCGAATCGCAGTTGATCTGCGCCACGCAATGCGCATCAAGGTCGGCGGCAAAATGGTCGGCGAACCAGGTGCTTCCGGCATAACGGCCGGTGGAGTGGCCGGGCCACCATGCGATACGCACGCTGCGTTGCAGATGCTGGCGCTGTTTCCAGAGTACGCGGGCGATCTCCAGCAACGTGGCGTCGCCGGTCGCGTTGTCGCCCACACCGACGTCCCAGGAATCGTAGTGGCCGTGCAGCAGCACGAAATCGGCGCTACCGGCCGAGCCGGGTATCGTCACCACCGGCAACTTCTGCGCAAACCAGCCCTCCTCCAGATGGGTCACCAACGTCACCGATTGCGACTGCGCGGCCAGCGCGATCAGGCGCTGCCCGTCTGCATGGTTGACGGCGACGACCGGTATCCGGGGCTTGCGATGCAGGTCGTCGACTTCGGGTGCGCCCCAGATCGTGGTGCAGATGCCCCAGTGCACATCGCGTCCGGGGTTGATGGCAATCACCCCGACTGCCCCCGCCTGTTCGAACTCGCGCATCTTCTGCGGCGTGGCATAACCCTCGGAGACCACGATCTTGCCGTTGACACGTTCATGCGTCGATGCGCTGCTGTCGAAATTGCGCTGGAACAGCGTGGAAATGGACTTGGAATACGCCGCCGGTACATACACCAATTGCGCTGCCAGACCTTCGGGCACATGGCGTGAAAAAGCGGATGGCTTGGCGCGCAGCACACCGTCCGGCGTGCCGACCTGAGCGCCGCCGGGAATGCTCAGGTAGAGATCGGCCATCATCACGTCGACCGGCACGCCATGGCGTGTCAAACGCTCGACCATCGCATCACACGCGGTATTGACATCCTGCGGCTCGCAGCGGGGCAGGGTGGAGAACAACTCGACCAGTTCCCAGGGTGCCTCCAAAGACACCTCGTCGGCGAAACGATGCAGTTCAGCTTGTGTCATGGTGCTGTGGGTGGTGACAACGATCAGACCAGGTGGCAGGCTACTTTACGGCCCGAACCCATGTCGCGCAATACCGGAACCTCGCTGACACAACGCGCCATCGCCTGCGGACAGCGCTCGCGGAACCGACAACCCGACGGCGGCTTCAGCGCATCGGGAACACCGCCCAGTATCGGGATCGGCTCGTGCGATTGGTCGACACGGGTGCTGGGGACCGCCCGAAGCAACGCATTGGTGTAGGGGTGCAAGGGCGCACGCACGAGTTCGGCGGTCGGCGCTTCCTCGACGATGACACCGAGGTACATGACGATCGCGCGTGAACACAGGTACCGCACCAGGGTCAGGTCATGCGAGATGTACAGCGCCGTCAGCCCCATCTCCTCGCGCACCTGGCGCAGCACGTTGAGAATGCCGGCCCGCACGCTCACGTCGAGCATGGAGACTGGTTCGTCCGCCACGATGAACTCGGGCTGCAGGATCAGCGCCCGCGCCAGGGCCACGCGCTGCAATTGGCCGCCGGACATTTCATGCGGATAGGTTTCGTGCAGGTGCTGCAGGCGACCCAGTTGCGCTCGCTGCAGCGCCAGCCCGAGACGGTCTGCGTGTTCTTCCTTCGGGATGCGGCAGTTGACCAGCGGTTCGACCAGCGACCGGTGCAGGTTGAACCGAGGGTTGAGTGCATCAAACGGGTTCTGGAAAACGAACTGCGCACGGCGGCGGAACTCCAGGCGCTGCGGCGCATCCAACGTGGCAACGTCGATGCCCGCGAAGTGCAGCGTCCCTGCGCTTGGCGCGACCAGTCCGAGCAGCATCCTGCCGATGGTGGTCTTGCCGCAGCCCGATTCGCCCAGCAGACCGACCGATTCCCCGCGGTGAATTCGCAGATTGATGCCAGCCACCGCCGACACCGCCGGACGGTGGCCCGTCATCAGGTCGCGCAACGAGCGCGGTGCCGGAAAGTTCTTCGTCAGGCCCTCGGCGCGCACCAGTGGGTTCACAGAGTACCTCCGTGCTGCGCACTGCGGTGAGAGCTAGTCTGGGAGCGGCCCGGCACGGCGCTCATATCTCCTCCACATTCCACTGCGCGCGCAGCACACTCGCCTCATCGGCCCGCCAGCAGGCGACGCTACGACCAGATTCCCCCTGGGGCAGAAAAGGGGGGGATTCGCGCAGGCAAACATCCAGCGCAAACGGGCAACGCTCGGCAAACCGGCATCCTTCGGGCGGCGTGTGCAGATCGGGCGGACTGCCCTCGATCGGGCGCAAGGTGTCGATGCGCTGGTGGATGTCGGGAAAGGCATGTGTCAATCCCATCGTATAGGGGTGCAGCGGGCTGTCCAGGACCTGTTCAACGGGTCCGGTCTCGACCACCTGTCCGGCGTACATGACTACCACCGAATCACACACATACGCCACCACGCTCACATCGTGTGTGACCATGATCATCGACAACTGCAAGGACTTGCGCAGACTGTGGATAAGGTCCAGTATCTGCCGCTGCACGATCACATCCAGTGCTGTTACCGGTTCGTCGGCGATCACCAGTTCGGGCTGCAGCGCCAGCGCCATCGCGATCGAGATGCGCTGGCGCATGCCACCGGAAAACTGGTGTGGATAGTCCGCCAGGCGTTTGCCGTCGATACCGACCTGTTCAAACAGCTGTTGCACACGCTCGCGCGCAGCGCGCTGGGTCATCCCGCCGCGCTGGGTCAGCACCTCCGCGATCTGGTCCCCCACGCGGTGTACGGGATTGAGCGCATTCATCGCACTTTGAGGCACAAACGCGAAATCCCGCCATCGGTGGTTTCGATGTTGTGCCACCGACAAACCCAGCAGGTCCTCGCCTTTCCAGCGTATCGCGCCTTTTCGGATCACGGCATTGCGGGGAATCACGCCGGTGATGGCGCGCGCCAGGCTGGTCTTGCCACACCCCGATTCACCCACCAGACCGACCACCTCGCCCTTGCCCACTTGCAGACCGACACCCTGCAACGCCTGCACTTCGCCGCGGCGGGTCTGGTAACAAAGGTCCAGGTTTTCGACCTGCAGCAGGGCCATCAAGAGACCTCCGTGCTACGCACTGCGGTGCGAGCTTGCTTGGGGCGGCCCGGCGCAGCGCTCATGGTCAGTCCCGCAGTTTGGGGAAAAGCAGCTCTTCATAACCGCGGCTGATGAAGAAACCCGCAGTTACGACCAGCATGATGCACAGGCCCGACGGTACGAACCAGTAGTACGCGCCACGCGACAAAGCCTGCGACACAAACGCGTCCTGCAACATATAGCCCCAAGACACGCTGTCAGAGGGCCCGAAGCCAAGAAAACTCACACTGGCCTCGGTGAAAATGGCCCAGCCGATGACGATCGAGCCGTACAGGAAGGAGATCGGCAGTACGTTGGGCGCAATATGGCTGAAGAGAATCTTCAGATGGCTGGCGCCACTGACCTTGGCGGCCTCTACATAACTGCGCTCCCTGAGCGTGAGCACCTGGCTGCGTACGATGCGCCCGGTATTGGGCCACAACAACACGGACACGCCAATCACCACATTCCATACGTTCGGCTTGAGAAAGGCGGCGAGCACGATGATGAATGGCAAGAACGGAATGGACAGCGCCACATCGCCCAGGCGCATCAACACCGAGTCGACCCAGCCACCGAAATAGCCCGAGAACAGCCCGACCAGGGTGCCCACCACCACGACCATGACCGCAGCACTCAGCCCGACGACGAGGGCGCTGCGCGCACCGAAAATCAGTTGCGAGAACACATCGCGCCCCAGACTGGTGGTGCCCAGCCAGAACGTCGCGTCGGGAGAACGGTTGGCAGCCACCTTGCCATTGGGCAGGAACAGAATTTCCAGTGGGTCGTGGGTCGCGATCTGGTTGGCAAACACTGCCGTCAGCGCAAACAGGATGTAAATCGTGACGCCCGCCAGGGCAAACGGGTCCCGCGTGGTGAGTTGCACAAACCGCCGCAGGCGCGACGCGCCGGGGCGGGGCTGGTCAGGCTTTGCGGTCATGGGAAACACGTGGATCAAGAACGGCGTAGAACAGGTCGGCCATGAAGTTCATGCTGATCAGCGCAAATGCCACCAGCAGGAAGGCCCCCTGCGCCAGCGGGTAGTCACTCGCTGACACCGCCTGCACAAGGATCCTGCCCAGACCGGGCCAGGAAAACACCATCTCGATCACGACATTGCCGCCCACCAATTGGCCAAGGCTGAGGGTGAACGCGGTGGCCACCGGAAGCATCGCATTACGGGCCGCATGGTTCAACACGATACGCCGCGTCGACAGCCCCTTCATGCGGGCCATGGTCACGTACTCCTCGTGCATGACGTCGAGCATGGTCGAGCGCATCAGCAGCAGGGGCAGGCCCTGCAGGTACAGCGCCAGCGTGATGACAGGCAACGCCAGGTGGTGCAGGAAATCCAGCGACAACATGCGTTGCCATTCGCTGCTGAACATGGCGCCCGGGCTGGCCGCGCCCCCGGACGGAAACCAGCCGAGGGAAAACGCGAATACGGACAACAGGATCATGCCAACCCAGAACTCGGGCGCCGCCCGTGTAGCCAGCACCACGGGGATCGCAATACCCTCCACCAGGCTGCCGCGCCGCCAGGCCAGAAAGGCACCCGCGACCACGCCGAACAGGTAGGCGAGCACCAGCCCGCTGAAGGTCAGCGCCAGGGTGTTCGGCAGCGCCGCCATCACGATGTTCCAGACCGGCTCCTTGAGAAAGAAAGACATCCCCAACTCACCCCGGAAGATGTTTCCCAGGTAGATCAGGTACTGTTGCCACAACGGGCGGTCCAGCCCGAACTGGGCCCGGATCGACTGCTTGGACTCCTCGGACAGCGCCTCGCTGATGTAGGCGGCCATGGGGTCGCCCGGCATCAGCCGGAACATCAGGAACATCAGGGTGATGACCGCCAGCAGCACAAAAACGCTGTGGGCCAGCCGCGCGGCTATGAAGCGCATGGTTGAAATGAACCCGGCCCGGGCCGCGCGAAGTACGCGGCCCGGCGGTTTGTCAGTTCGACTTCAAGGTCTCCTTGACGCCAGCCGGATAGGACAACTTGCCACCCACAACCTTGTACCCGGCCTTGTCCAGGATGTCCTTTGCCAGAGGCAGCCCGGTACGCATCTTGGTGATGTCGTTGTCGTGCCAGTACTTGAGCGCCGGTGACACATGCGAATTGGAAGCCACTGCATAGCCGTTCCAGGCTGCCTGCACCATCAGGTTACGGTCCACCACAAGCGAAAGTGCGCGGCGGAAGTTCACGTCGTTGAAGGGGGCCCGGCGCAGGTTGAACGCCGCATATTCAAAACCGATGTCGACCTCGGACATGACCTTCAACTGGGGCACGTCCGTGGCGAGCTTCTCGAGCACGTCGGGAGCGCCACCGTAGTCAGACAGGAAGTTGATCTCATTGCGCCGGAGCATCCCCAGAGTCGCCTCGGGATTGGGCACGATGCGCAAAACCCAGCGCTCCATCTTGGGTGCCGCGAAATGGCCGTCGAAACGGTCCAGGACGATTTCCTCCTGGCCACGGTTGCGCACCATCTTGAACGGGCCGGAACCGATGGCCGGGGGGTTGGGCAGTGCCTCGGCATTCTCGGGCTTGGTCATCAGATCCTTCATGATCGGATCCCATATATGTTTGGGAATCAGGTTGATCTTGGCCAGAGACGCGGTGACAAAGGCTGCGTTGGGCGACTTGAGGGTGAAGCGGGCGCGGCGGTCGCCGGTTTTTTCGATCTTCACGATGTCCGCCACCGCCGACCTGTACATCGGCACCTTGTTGCCCATGGAGGGTGCCTCGAACGAATACACCACGTCGTCGATGGTTACAGGCTTGCCGTCGTGCCAGTTCATGCCGGTGCGCAGGGTCACATCGACCGTGGTCGGATTGACCCAGTCGATCTTTTCAGCGGCCCAGGGCTGGGGCAGGCCGTCCGGCCCGACGCGTGCAAGGCGGTCCCAGACCAGTTCAGTGACCCAGGAACTGGCGGCGCCCGCGATGTACATCGGGCTGACGGCCACCACCGGCTCTGCCGAGTTGAGCACCATCTGCTTCTGGTCACCCCTGGGTGCGGCCCGCACGAAGGTCCAGAAGTTGCGGATGCCAATGCCGCTCTGGGACACGATTGACTCCTCGGCCCAGACGTTTTTGTTGAAGGCCTTCATCGACGACGGATGCACCAGGAACATCTGCGGCTGGTCGCGGTCCAGCAGGCGCTGGGCCTGGCGCACCAGGGC
>JANLVB010000153.1:0-5816 GCA_031363785.1 Betaproteobacteria bacterium | reverse complement strand
CTGTACCAGCCCAGCCGGGTATTGATTTCGGTGTTGTTGACCCCCGCCGCCAACACCTGCAACAACACTTCACCTGGCCCGGGCACCGGAACGGGCACCTCGCACAGCCGCAATTGCTCGGTGCCGCCATGGCCCAGCGTCACCACCGCCTGCATGCGCGGTGCGCCGTCGATCAGGGAAAAACGGTCAGCGCCGCGCATTGCAGAAACGCACCAGGCACGGGTGGCAAAGCATCAGTCCACCAGCGCGTCGTTGCGCAAGCCGGCGCGCTGCAGGTGGATCGGCAACACCCGGCCATACAACTGCCGTGTGCGCTCCGGGCTGCCGACCATGCCGGGCTCCTCGACATAACTGAAGATCGCCACATAACGCGGCCGCTGCCCCGCCAGCGGCGTGACGCGGTGCAGCGAATAACGGCCCTTGAATATCTGCAGGTCACCCGGCTCCAGGCGCAGTGTGCGCACCAAACTGGGGTCGCCGTCCAGCACCGCTTGCACGCCGGCATAGTTTTCGTCGGTCGGTGTGCGCAGGTGCGCACTGTATTCAAAGTCGCCGCCACTCTCGGCGTTCTGCAAGGCCAGTGTGACGGTGAAGTTGTTGGTATCGAAATGCCACGGGAAGCCATTGCCGGCCTCGGCCAGATTGACGATCACATCGGCCAGCGGGTCGGCGTATGGAAAAAAGCGCGGCGCCTGCAGCGCCTGCTGGATGAAAGGCGCGAATGCGTCCCAGTGGTAGATCGCCCGCAAAATGCTGTCGGCGCCGAAATGGTCTGCCGGCACAAACGCGTTGGAGCGCTCATAAAAACGGCGCAGCGGGTGGTTGGCCGGCAGTTCGGGCCGGTCCTGCGTGAAATAGGCGTTGGTACGGCTGAAGTTGCGGTGGCCGTGCTGTGCCACGCGGTCACCTTCCTGCACCAGAGCAGCCAGCCGGTCGGCGCGCACGAAACCCTTCAGCACGGCGCAACCGTCAGCCTGCAGATCGTGGCGCAGGCGTCGCAGCAGGGCGTCGCGCGCCACGCCCGGTGTGTCGATGGGGTAACGCACTGTATCCACATGGTCGGCGGCGACGGTGTGCATGCTTGCTTCTCCTGGTGTGATGTTGTCGGCCAGCGCGCCGGCGCCTAATAGTGCGGCGGTGTGATGACCCACAAAACCCTGGCGGGTACTTCCCCGGGGTTGGCGCAGCGGTGCACCTCGGTGCTCTTGAAAGAAAAGCTGTCACCTTCGCCGAGGCGAAAATAACGGCCCGACACCCAGAGGTCGAGTGTGCCGGCCAGAACCATGCCGGCCTCGGCACCGTCGTGGCTGTAATCCTCACTGTCGGCGCCTGGGGCGATGGTGCTGAGCAGCAGTTCCAGCGGGCCGGCCAAGTTCGGCGACAACAGTTCTTCCGTGATGCCCAGCCCGGTGAACGACATGCGGCGGCGGTTTGCGCTGCGCACCACGATGTCGCGCTCGCCGGGCACACCGTCGGCGGCGCTCTGGAAGAACCAGTTCATGTGTACGCCGAGCGCATCGGCCAGTTTTTTCAGCACGCCAATGGGCAGGCGCGATTGGTTGCGCTCGAGCTGGCTGAGGTAACTCACCGATATGCCGGCCTTGTCTGCCACCTGGCGCAGCGTCAGGTTCTTCACCTGGCGCAGCTCGCGCAGTTGCTCACCGATGGCGGCCTCCGGGTCCACGCCCGAGGCGTCATTGGCCGGGTCCGGCAAGCGGTCGGCGGCCTGTTGCAGCAGCGGCTGGATTGCCATCTAGACGTTATCCTTGATACGTGCGCTGGTCGGGTCGTACCAGGGCACCAGCGAGGCATCGGCGGCATATCGCTCCCCCGCCACCTCGATCTCGTAGCTGCCGGCAGCCACCCATGGCGCATCCGCCACACCATCTTCGCGCCCCACATATCCCATGCCCAGGGAGCGGCCCAAGGTGTGGCCGAACATGCCCGAGGTGATGCGCCCGGCAATCACGCCATCACGCCAGACCGGCTCGTTGTGGTAGAGCAGCGGCAGCGGATCGCGCAGCGCAAACTGCACAAGCCGGCGCTGCACACCCTGCGCCTTCTGGGCCAACAGAGCCTCGCAACCGATGAAACCGC
This sequence comes from Betaproteobacteria bacterium, assembly GCA_031363785.1. Taxonomy (GTDB): domain Bacteria; phylum Pseudomonadota; class Gammaproteobacteria; order Burkholderiales; family Burkholderiaceae_C; genus CAISIP01. The sequence goes on along the minus strand of JANLVB010000153.1, from coordinate 3,719 downwards.
CGGGCTTGGCCCAGGCCACGGCAAAACCCAGGCCCGACTGCACCGGTGAGTCCTCGTCGCTGATATCGTGGCCCCAGTGGCGGTAGGCCTTTTCCATGCGCAGGGAATTCAGCGCGTGGTAACCGGCCAACCGCAAACCCAGCCCTTCGCCTTCGCGCACCAGGGTGTCGAACACCGCTGGCGCGAACTCGGTCGGGATGTACAGCTCCCAGCCCAGCTCGCCCACATAGGTGATGCGGCAGGCGCGCACCCTGGCGTAGGCCAGGTCGATCATGCGCGAGGTGCCAAAGGGAAATGCGGTATTCGACAGGTCGGCGTCCGTCAGGCGCAGCAGCAATTCACGCGAGCGCGGGCCCATCACACCCAGCACCGCCATGCCCGAGCTGACATCGACTGCGATGGCCCGCGCGTCGGGCGGTACATGGCGCTGCAACCAGGCAAAATCCCGCGTATGCGTGGCGGCTGCGGTCACGATCAGGAAGCGGTCTGGCGCCTCGCGCGTGACGGTCAGGTCGGCCTCGATACCACCACGTTCGTTGAGCCACTGGGTGTAGACGATCTTGCCCACCGGCACCGCCACATCGTTGGCGCAGATGCGGTTCAGCACGGCCTCGGCATCCGGCCCCTGCAGCACAAACTTGGCGAACGACGACTGGTCGAACAGACCGACCGCGGTGCGCACAGCGGCGTGTTCTGCGGCGCTTTGCGCGAACCAGTTCTGCCGGCCGTAGCTGTACTCGTATTCGGCCCGGGTGCCGGGTGCGGCAAACCAGTTCGGTCGCTCCCAGCCGGCGACTTCGCCAAAACAGGCGCCCCGCGCCAGCAGACGGTCGTGCAGGATGGAGCGGCGCACGCCACGTGCCGTGTCGCTCTGGCGAAACGGCCAATGCATGGCGTACAACAGTCCCAGCGTCTCCACTGTGCGGTCCTTCAGGTAACTGCGGTTGCGCTGGAACGGCATGCAACGGCGCACATCGACATCCCACAGGTCCATCGGCGGATGGCCATCGAGCACCCAGTCGGCCAGCACCCGGCCCGCACCACCAGCGGACTGGATGCCGATGGAATTGAAGCCGGCCGCCACAAACAGGTTGCGCACCTCCGGGGTTTCGCCCAGCAGATAACGGTCGTCCGGCGTGAAACTTTCCGGGCCGTTGAAGAACAGGTTGATGCCCGTGTTGGCCAGTGCCGGGGTGCGATGCACCGCCGCCGTCAGCAGGGGCTCGATGTGGTCCAGGTCGTCCGGGAGCTGGTCGAAGCAGAAGGTCTCCGGTATGCCGCGCATGCCCCAGGGTTTGGCGACCGGTTCGAACCATCCCACCAGCAGCTTGCCGGCATCTTCCTTGAAGTAGGCACAACCATCCGGGTCTCGCAGCACCGGCAGGCTGGAGGACAGCCCGGCCATCGGTTCGGTGACGATATAGAAGTGCTCAGCGGCGTGCAGCGGCACGGTCGTGCCAGCGCGCTCACCGAGGGCATGTGCCCACATGCCGGCGCAGTTGATGACAATGTCGGCGCGCAATTCGCCCTGCTCTGTTCGCACACCCACGGCACGCCCGTTCTCCACCAGGATCTCATCCACCTTGCAGTTTTCGACGATCCGTGCGCCACGGCTGCGAGCACCTTTGGCCAAAGCCTGGGTGGTATCGATCGGGTTGGTGCGCCCGTCCTTGGGCAGGAACACACCGCCCACCAGGTCATCACTGCGCACGCCGGGCCACAGATTCGCGACCTCGGAGGCGGTCAGGGTGTGTACCTCGAGGCCGAAACACTTGGCCATCGAGGCGCCGCGGCGCAACTCCTCAAAACGCGCTGGGTTGGTGGCCACCGCAATCGACCCGGTCTGGCGAAACCCGGTAGCCTGGCCAGTCTCGGCCTCCAGGCCCGCGTACAGCCCGGTGGTGTATTGCGCCAGGCGAGTCATGTTGTAGGTGGCGCGTAGTTGCCCCACCAGACCGGCAGCGTGCCAGGTGGTGCCACAGGTGAGTTGTTTGCGCTCCAGCAGCACGACATCGGTGCAGCCGCGCAGGGTCAAGTGGTAGGCCACACTGCAGCCCACAATGCCACCACCGACAATCACGACCCGAGCCCGGTTTGGCAAATCCATCACAGCCCCTGTTCATGCAAACAATGCAGCAAATTATACTTCTGTGAAATTTTTGATCAATATTTCACAAGCAAGCGATTCATTCCTATAATTTTGCTTGAATAGTCCGCCAACGGAGACAGACATGACGGAGCATGCGCAGGTAGTAGTCATCGGCGGCGGCGTGGTCGGCTGCAGCTGCCTCTACCACCTCGCCCGGATGGGCATCACCGACTCGCTTCTCCTGGAGCGCGACGAACTGACCGCCGGCTCGACCTGGCATGCGGCAGGCAATCTGCCGACGTTCTCCACCAGCTGGAGTGTTCTCAAGCTGCAAAAATATTCGGCCGCGCTGTACCGCCAGCTTGCCGAGTCGGCTGACAACCCGATCAATTACCACATCACCGGCTCAGTACGGCTGGCACACAGCCGCAATCGCATGGAAGAGTTCCACCATGTCAAGAGCATGGCAAAGGCCAATGGCCTGGACTATGAAATTCTGTCACCTGACGAGCTCAAGCAGCGTTATCCGTTGATCGAGACACACGATCTGCTGGGCGCATTGTGGGACCCGCTGGACGGCGACATAGACCCGTCCCAGCTGACGCAGGCGCTGGGTCGCGAGGCGCGGGCTCTGGGCGCCCGGGTGCGCCGCCACACCCGCGTGACGGCGTTAGCGCAGCGCCCCAGCGGCGAGTGGCTGGTGACGACCGACCAGGGCGAGATTGTGGCGCAGACCATCGTCAACGCCGCCGGTTACCGTGCCGGCGAGGTGATGGCCATGGTCGGGCGGCATCTGCCCATTGCCGTGATGTCGCACCAGTATCTGGTGACGGAAGACGTGCCCGAGCTGGTGGGCCGCGCCGGCCGCTTGCCGTTGCTACGCGACCCCGACACCTCGTATTACCTGCGCCAGGAGCGTGACGGTTTCATCCTCGGCCCATACGAGTGGAAGGCCACGCCGATGTGGCAGGACGGCATTCCGGACCAGTTCGCCAACCAGTTGTGGAACGACGATTTCGAGCGGCTGGAGAGTTACATAGAAGACGCGATCGCGCGTGTGCCGGCACTCGGGCGCGCCGGTATCAAGCGCGGCGTGAACGGGCCGATTCCCTATTCGCCGGATGGCAACCCCTACATCGGCCCGGAACCGGGGCTGCGCAACTTCTTTCACTGCAACACGTTCAGCTTCGGCATCACCCAGGGTGGTGGTGCTGGCAAGGCACTGGCCGAATGGGTGGTGCATGGCAAGACCGAGTGGGATCTGTGGTCACTCGACCGGCGCCGCTACACCGACTACGCCAGCACCGCCTATACCGTGGCCAAGGCGGTGGAGGTATACCAGAACGAATACGCGTCGTCCTTCCCCTACGAGGAGCGGCCGGCCGGCCGGCCACTGCGCTGCTCGCCGCTGTACGGCACCTTGCAGGCCAAGGGTGCACGGTTTGGCGCCCGCGGCGGCTGGGAGCGGGCGGTGTACTTTGACCTCGATGGCACGCTGGCGCAGGAGAAACTTTCGTTTCGCCGCGAAAGCGTGTGGCACGGCGTGGTCGCCGAAGAAGTGCGCGCCGTGCGCGAACGGGTTGGCATTCTCGACCTGCCGGGGTTCACCAAATACGAGCTGCAAGGTGCT
>JANLVB010000030.1:0-6504 GCA_031363785.1 Betaproteobacteria bacterium | reverse complement strand
CTGGTGCTGGCGGTTCTGGCCAGCCTGTTCGCACTGCGCTGGGCCAGCGCCGTAGTGGTGCCGGTGCTGGTGGCGGTGTTGTTCAGTTATGGCCTGTCGCCGATCGTGGACTGGGCCCAGCGCCATCACGTGCCGCGTGGCCTGAGCGCCGCGACGCTGGTGCTGGGGCTGTTGGGTGGCGTGGCTGCCACCTTGTTCTGGCTCAGTGACGATGCCAGCAAGCTGATTGAGCAGCTGCCGACGGCGGCAGAGAAACTGCGTGACACGGTGCGCCCGGCCGCGGGTGGCACCGGCAACCCTCTGGATACGGTGCAAAAGGCGGCAGCGCAGCTTGAGCAGGCAGCTGAAGAGTCAACCCGCGCGGCGCCGGCCAGCCGGGGTGTACAACTGGTACAGGTGGTGCAGGCGAAATTCAATATCAAAGACCACCTGTGGGTCGGCACGCTGGGCCTGCTCGGCATACTGGCGCAGATCGGCATCATGGCGTTGATCACGTTTTTCCTGATGCAGTCGGGCGACCGGTTTCGGCGCAAGCTGGTCAAGCTGGCCGGGCCCACACTGAGTCGCAGAAGGATCACGTTACAGGCCCTGAACGAAATCCACGACCAGATCCAGCGTTACATGCTGGTGCAACTGTTCACCAGCTGCCTGGTTGGTGTGGCGACCTGGCTGAGTTTCATGGCCATTGGCATGGAGCACGCCGCAGTGTGGGGGCATCGCGGCCGGCGTGCTCGACCTGGTGCCCTACTTCGGCAGTGTGGCCATGACCAGCGCCTCTTCGCTGGTGGCTTACCTGCAGTTCGGATCACTGGAGACCGCGGTGCTGGTGGGTGGCATTTCGCTGTTGATCCACATCGTTGAGGCTTTTGTGGTGACGCCGTGGCTGACCAGCCGCGCCAACAAGATGAATCCGGTGGCGGTGTTTGTCGGTGTACTCGGTTGGGGCTGGTTGTGGGGCGTGTGGGGCTTGTTGTTGGCGGTTCCCATGCTGGCGGCAGTCAAGGCAATTTGTGACCGTGTGGAGGATCTCAAGCCGGTCGGCGAGTTGTTGGGCGATTGAGCGGCGGGCCATGGAAACCACAAGCATGGTGCTGGTGATGTTGCTGGCCGTGGTGGCGAGCAGGGTGATCGCCAGCATGTTGCCGGTGCCGGTGCCGCTGCTGCAGATTGCGCTTGGTGCCCTGATCCACTTTGCCGACTTCACACCGGTGGCGCTCGACCCCGAAGTATTTTTTGTGTTGCTGCTGCCGCCACTGCTGTTTATCGACGGCTGGCGTATTCCCAAAGACGAGTTGCTGCGTAATGCGCCGACCGTGCTGCGCCTGGCGCTGGGCCTGGTGGTGTTCACGGTACTCGGGCTGGGGCTGCTGGTGCACTGGATGATCCCGGCGCTGCCACTGGCGGTGGCGTTTGCGCTGGCCGCCGTGGTCGCGCCGACCGACCCGGTGGCGCTGGCCGCGATTGCGGCACGCAGCCCGATGGCGCCGCGCATGCGCCAGATTCTGGACGGTGAGTCGCTCTTCAATGACGCATCCGGACTGGTGTGCATGCGCTTCGCAGTGGCGGCGGCGTTGACCGGCGCATTCTCGCTCAGCACTGCGCTGGCCAATTTTGCCTGGGTGGCGCTTGGTGGGCTGGCGATAGGTGCCGCCAGCACCTGGCTGTTGACGCGGACACGACGGGGTGCCGGTGTGCTGGTGGGTAGCGACGGCGCCGCGCAAATTCTGGCCACGCTGCTGATCCCCTCTGGCGTCTACCTGTTGGCCGAATCCATGCGCTGCTCGGGCATTCTGGCAGTGGTGGCAGCGGGAATCACCATGAGTTTCGCGCCGCACAGCCACTGGCATGCGATCACGCGGATCCGGCGCACCGCCGTGTGGGATACCGTGCAGTTTGCCGCCAATGGCAGCATTTTTGTGTTGCTGGGGGCACAAATTCCGACCATTGTGCAGGCGGCGCCGGTTACGGTTCTGCTCAGTGGCCACACCGAGCCGTGGTGGCTTGCGGTCTATGTGTTGCAAATTGTCCTGGCCATGCTGGTGTTGCGGTTTTGTTGGGTCTGGTTGTCGATGCGCTCGACTTTCGCCGACGCACACCAGAGTGGCCAGGGGCCCTATTGGCGTGTTGCACTGGCGATGTCGCTGGCTGGTGTGCGGGGCGCGATCACCCTGGCTGCTGTGCTGACCCTGCCACTGCACATGGTGGATGGCAGCCCGTTTGTCGGGCGGGACATGGCCATATTTCTTGCCGCTGGCGTGATAGTCGCGTCGCTGGTGTTGGCCAGCTTGTTGTTGCCGTACACCCTGCACGGCTTGCAGCTGCCGCCAGATCCGTCACAACGCGCCGCAGAGCACCGAGTGCGGGTCGCCGCCGCGCAGGCGGCCCTCGGCGCTGTGGTGGCTGCGGGCGACACGCTGGCACAGGGCCACGCCCATTCGGCTGCGGTGCTGGCGGCCTCCCGGCGAATCGCCCAGTCGTACCGGCAGCGCGTCGAGCGTTATGGCAGCGGCCACACCGCGGCGCTGCTGTCTGGCCAGGTTGACCGGTTGGAGCGTGAATTGTGGGTAGTTGCACTGCAGGCGGAGCGTCTGGCCCTGGTCGCGGCAGCGGGCAGCAGCACCATCGGTGACGCCACACTGCGCAAGTTGATACGCGAGATCGACCTGCAGGAGGCCCGCCACTCGGCATGAGCGCCGCCGGGCCGCTCCCAAGGGCGAATTCCGCAGTGCGTAGCACGGAGGTTGCCTGTTGACCGCCGCGCCGGGCCGCCCCCAAGCAAGGTCGCACCGCAGCCCGGCAGGGCGAAGGTACTCTGTTGACCGCCGCTTCAGGATGGCTGGCTGGCTGCGGCCGGCAGGTCCAGCCCGCGGTCTGGCGACTCGAAACTCTGCGGTCTGCCATCGGCGGCGTCCACCAGCTCTTCCACGATGAAGGTTCCATAACGTTGCGCTGCGGTCGCGTTCATGCTGTGCACTACCTGGTCTACCAATGCGGCGGTCCGGTTGTCAGGCGCATGCACGACGAGGAAGTTGCAGCCGTTCTCCGCCAGCGCCCGGTGTGCCTTGATCAGGTTGAGCTCTTGCCCAACCGAAGCCAGCGGGCTGGCGTTTTGCACCTGGGCATCGACCTGGGCCACCATCTCGGCTGGTGTGTAACGCGCCAGGTCGGCGGCACTGAACCCCTGGGCCAGCAGCGCCACTTCTGCGGCCTTCTGCAGGCCCGCCGATTTAAAGGCGATGACAGTGTGCCCGACCGGTTTGAACACACCAAACGATGTCGGCAAGTCGGTTTTTTCCATGTGTTGCTCCTGGGGTTGTGCCGCTATCGTGGCGCTTGTCTGGCGGGCGGCCCGGCGCCGCGCTAATCAGGTAACCTTCGCCCTGCGGGCTGCGGTGCGAGCTTGCTTGGGGGCGGCCCGGCGCCGCGCTCACGCGTCCAGCCAGACAGCGGATCGTCAAAAAAGGCGTAGCCCGACTGATGTCGCTTGGCGTTGTACATGGCGGTGTCGGCGTTGCGCAGCAAGGCCGTGGCGTCGCTGCCGTCGTGCGGGAACAGCGAGATACCTATGCTGGGGCGCACCTGCAGCTGCAGCGTGCCGATCTTGCACGGCGCAGCGATCGCGTCGATGACCTTGCACGCCATGTGGCTGAGCTGCTCCCGCTCGGTCAGGCCATGCAGCAAACAGGCGAATTCATCACCTCCGAGGCGGCTCACCATGTCGGCGCTACGCAGGGTACGGCTCAAGCGGCAGGCGATGATCTTGAGCATCTCGTCGCCGGTGGCGTGACCATGGGCGTCGTTGACCGGCTTGAAGTCGTCCAGGTCGAGGAACAACACCGCCAGGGGCTGGCGGCGCGGTGCGGCATCCCCCAGCGCCTCGGTCAGCCGCTGGGCAAAGTAGCGCCGGTTCGGCAAGGCCGTCAGGCTGTCGTGCAGGGCCAAGTCCCGCGCGTCGCGCTCCTCGACTCGGGTGCGGGCCAATTCGTCCCTGGTCTGGCGTAGTTCGGCCTGCATCAGGCTGATCTGGGACTCGAGCCGCCGCCGCTGTTCGCAGTCTTGGTCCGCGGCGGCTTCGAATCCATCCAGGGCGTCGGCACAAGCAAGCAAAGACAACCGTATCGCAGCGTTTTCAGGGTTGTCGGCCAGATCGCTGGCACGCTGCGGCACGGCGCTGACAGCCCGCCGAAGTTGCCGACTCAGGGCTTGCAGCATGTCGCCCTGCGGCGCCGGTTCAGCAGCCGGGGTGGCCCAGCTGGCTGGCGTGCGGGGAACCAGGCTGAGGTTGGTGCGTTCTCGCGCCGGGGTGAATATCGGGTGAATCATGGAACATCCCTTGCTTTGTCCGTACAGGCCGATCAGGCAGTGGCTGCTGCGGCAGACAAACCACCATGCGCCGGTCACATGCCATGCCTCGTTTATCGGTGCTGGCGCGACGGTCGTCTGTACGCTGACGTACAGATCGGCGGGGCGCCAGAAGATACAAACCAGGGTACTGGTATTGCGCTGCGGCACTGCCAGCGCCAGCCCACGGTAAGTGCCCATACCCCAACCAAGGCCAAATCCCCATGCCCAAACTCCCACCCGTATCGTTGACGACCGGCCAACCGCAGGAGCGGCATGTACACAGTGCGCCCGTGTTACCGCCACCGTCGGCAACCCGGCCCGTCCTGCACTTGCCGGCACACCTGTCGGGTGTCCACCGGAGTGCCCCGGTGTTGCGCAAGCATTGACCCAGCTTGCACCACGTCGCGGCATGCCGAACGTCACCAGCCGATTGCAGCGTCGCACCCTGCTGTGCTTGCTGGTTGTCGTGTCGCTGGCGTTCGGCTGGATACTGCTGCCGTTCTACGGCACCATCCTGTGGGCCACCATCATCGCGCTGCTGTTTGCGCCGGTCAACCGCTGGCTGTTGCTGCGGCTGCAGTCGCGCCGCACAGCGGCGGCGCTGCTGACGCTGCTGGCTGTGCTGCTGCTGCTGGTGATACCGCTGCTGATGGTGACCGCGGCGCTGGCGCGCGAAGTGGCGACTGTGGTCGCACGGCTGCAGTCGGGCGAACTCAACCTGGTACTGTATTTCCAGGGGCTGTTTGATGCCCTGCCGGCCTGGGCCAGTGTTTTGCTGGATCGCGCCGGCCTGATCGACTTTGACACGCTGCAGCGTCGCATGGCTGCGGCCCTGGCCCAGGGTGGCCAGTATTTCGCCACGCAGGCGCTGGGTTTCGGGCAAAACACATTCGAATTTGCGGCCAGCGTGGCGATTGCGCTCTACCTGGCGTTTTTCCTGATCCGTGACGGCGAGCAAATCCTGCGTGACTGTCGCGATGCATTGCCGCTGGCGCCGCAACATCGGCGCGATTTGCTGGCCAAGTTCTCGACCGTGTTGCGCGCCACGGTGCGCGGCAACCTGATCGTGGCTGTCGTTCAGGGAGCACTGGGCGGCCTGGCATTCTGGGTTTTGGGCGTAATGGGTGCGTTGTTATGGGCCGTGTTGATGGCCTTTCTGGCCTTGCTGCCAGCCGTTGGCGCCGCTCTGGTGTGGGCACCGGTGGCGATCTACTTTTTTGTCACCGGCGCACTGTGGCAGTCGGTGGCGCTGACCGCGTACGGTGTGCTGGTGATAGGTCTGGTCGACAACCTGCTGCGTCCGCTGCTGGTGGGCCGGGACACCGGTTTGCCGGACTATCTGGTGATGATCAGCACACTGGGCGGCCTGGTGGTGTTTGGCATCAACGGATTTGTGCTCGGACCGGCCATCGCCGCCATGTTCATGGCGGTCTGGCATATCCACGGTGCCGTGGCGGAAGAACGGCCTGTGTGACGGTACAAGGCCAGCAGATTGGCCAGCAGCAGCAAGGCCTCAAGGGTGCGCATCGACGTGCCCGATCAACTCTGCCGCCATCGGGCCAGCGTGCCCGGACCCCAGACCAAGGTGACTACGGCAGCCGTGAGGGCCATGACCGGACTGCCCACGTCCATGTCGAAGTGCGAGCCATTGACCGGGAACAGCATGTAGCTGAGGTTCAGCGTGGCGTGGGACAGCGCCACGGCAAACACACTCTGGCCCGTGTTGTGGAAGAGCCAGACGATGAGGATCCGGGCCGCCACGGCGTACAGGCACCACCAGGCGATCCAGCTCGGCGACCGGTGCATCAGCAGCAATGCGGGAAGGTGCCACAGGACAGCCCACGAAGCCCAGCAGCAGACCGGTCTGCAGCGCACTCCATAGTTGCTGCAGCCCGTCGGTGATGGTGCCCGACCAGCCCAGTTCTTCTCCAAGGGCGCCAGCGAAAAACGCCGCCAACGTCAGCGCCGCCGCAGGCACCTGGATCTGTGGCGCCGGAAGCGGCAGATCCAGCCAGCGCATCAATCCGTAGACCGCCATGGTGACGCCGGCCATCAGGCACAGGATCGGGATGTACCAGCGCTTCGCTTGAATGCGCCTGAAGTCGAAGGACCTTGCCAGCAACTCGGACACCCCGGCAGCTCCGCTCTCCCGATGAACCA
>JANLVB010000582.1:0-6681 GCA_031363785.1 Betaproteobacteria bacterium | reverse complement strand
CGGCAGCACCCGCGCCACCTTGCCGAGATAGACGTTGCCGACCAGTCCGCGCTCCAGCGCGCGCTCCACATGCAGCTCCTGCACCGCACCGTTTTCTACCATCGCCACGCGCGTCTCCTGCGGCGACCAGTTGATCAGAATATCTTCTTGCATGGAGCTTGTCTCGCGTGGGTTTTAAGGAACCTTGACCCCAAGGCTGCGCAGCAATTGCGCGGTCTCGAACAAGGGCAGGCCCATGATGCCAGAGTAACTTCCGCTGATGTGGCTGATGAAGCCGGCCGCCCTGCCCTGCACCGCATAGGCTCCGGCCTTGCCCAGGGGCTCACCACTGCTGGCATAAGCCGCCAGCTCGGCCGCACCGAGCTCGGCAAACCGGACCCGGGACACGCTGAGCGCCTGATCTGTGCGCCGGCTGGTGCCCGCTGCCACCGCCGTCAGCACGCGATGGCTGCGGCCCGACAACGACTGCAACATGAGGTGCGCATGCGCTGCATCGACTGGCTTGCCCAGAATGTGGCGACCCAGTGCCACCGTGGTGTCTGCGCACAACACGGGCGCAGCCGGCAATCCGCGCCGTCGTCGGCGCCGCCGTGCCGCGTCGAGCTTCTGCAGGGTCACCCGAACCACGTAGGCGGCTGGCGCCTCGCCGGGCAACTGTTGCTCCAGCGCCTCGGCGTCTTCGTCCGCATCCGGCAAAAGCAGGTGATGCGCCACGCCCAACTGGTGCAACAACTGACTGCGCCGCGGGCTTTGGGATGCAAGGTAGACGAAGGGCTTCAGAAAATCACTCCCGGTGGTAAGGGTGGTGGGCGTTGATGGACCAGGCACGGTACAACTGCTCCACCAGCAGCACGCGTGCAAAGGCATGCGGCAATGTCAGGTCCGACAGGCGTATGCGCTCGTGCGCGGCGGCCGTGAAGGCTGGCTCCAGCCCGTCCGGCCCGCCGATCACCAGCGCCACGTCGGCGCTGTCGAGTTGCCACTCGGTCAAGCGGGCGGCCAGTGCCAATGTGCTGACCGCCGTGCCACGTTCGTCCAGCGCGACGACACGGCTGCCACTCGGGATGGCAGCACTGATACGTGCGCGTTCGGCCGCCAGCAGCCGCTCCAGTTTGTGTTCGCCGCGGGTCTCGGTCTTGACAGCGCGCAGCTCCAGCCGCAATTCAGGTGGAAACCGTTTGGCGTAGTCGTCCCAGGCGGTTTGCGCCCAGGCCGGAAGCCTTTGGCCTACTGCAACGACCAGCAGCTTCACCACCAACCCAGCTCAGGCGCCGCGCACGGGCTTCCTGGCCGCTGGCCTGGCAGTCGTGGGCGCGGCGCGCTTGGATGGCGCTTTGGTCGGCACCTTGGCCAAGGTCTTGGCTGGTGCCTTGGCGGGTGCCGGCTTGGCCACCCGGCCCGGAACTTTGGCTGCGGCAGGATTGGTCGCCTTGGCCACTACCGCCTTGCCAGCCGTCTTGCGCCCAGCCGCCGGCTTGGCGCCGGTCTTGGCCGCAGGCTTGGCGGCATTCTTCGCAAGCACCTTGACCGGAACCACCGGTTTGGCGGCGCCAAACTTCATGCGCACCGGCTTGTCACCCCACAGGTCTTCCAGGTGGTAATACTGGCGCACGATGGGTTGCATGATGTGCACCACGGCTTGTGCACAGTCCACGATGATCCATTCGCCATTCGCCTCACCCTCGACCCGCGGCTTGGGGAAGCCCGCCTCGCGCACCGAATCGCGCACACTGGCGGCCAGCGCCTTGGTCTGCCGGTTCGAGGTGCCCGATGCCACGATGACCCGCTCGAACAAGGCCGACAGGTGCTCGGTATCAAACACCTGTATGTCCTGCGCCTTCACATCCTCCAGGCCATTGACAATGGCTCGCTGGAGTTTTTGGGTATCCTTTTTGGCAACGGCTTCAGTAGTCATCAATCGGTCTGGTAGAGGTGGTGGTGAACAATATAACGTGCAACCGCGTCGCACACCAGTGGGGCCAACCCCGCACCACGGCGGGCGCGCTCGCGCACTTCGGTGGCGCTGACAGGCAAGGGGACGATTTGCAGTGGAATAAAACGCTGCTCCAGCCCGTTGCGGGCCTGCAGCCGGGGCACAACACCCGAAGCATCGGGTCGCGCAGCTACACATATTGTAGCTAGCTGCAGCACCGTGGCCCAATCCTTCCACTGCGGCAGGGCCATCGCCTGGTCCTGGCCCAGTACCAGGTAAAGCGCCGCGCCCGGATTCTCGGCCTGCAACTCGCGCAGGGTGTCCACGGTGTAGGTTGGCCCCGCGCGCAGCGTTTCGCGCGCATCGACCTGTACCTGTGGCAGGTCGGCAAACGCCAGTCGGGCCATTTCCAGCCGGTGCGCGGCCGCAGTCAAAGCACGTGCCTTGTGCCACGCCAGACCGGTCGGCAGCACCAGCAGCGTGTCGAGTTGCAACTGCGCCAGTGCCGCCTCGGCCATCATGCGGTGCACCTGGTGCGGGGGATCAAACGCGCCGCCCAGCACACCCAGGCGCCCGGGGATGGCCATCAGAGCCAGTCCCGGCGTACCAGGAATTTGCGCATCAGCTCGTCCTCGGGCGTACCCGGCTCCGCTTGCCGTGCGTAACACCAGCGCACCAGCGGCGGCATGGACAGCAGGATGGACTCGGTGCGTCCGCCCGACTGCAGGCCGAAGTGGGTGCCGCGGTCCCACACCAGGTTGAACTCCACATAACGGCCGCGCCGATAGAGCTGGAACTCGCGCTCACGTTCGCCGTAGGGCAGGTCTTTGCGGCGTTGCACGATGGGCAGGTAGGCACCAAGAAAGGCGTCACCGACGGCGCGCAGCATGGCAAAACTGCCGTCAAAGCCAAAATCCGAGAAGTCATCAAAAAAGATGCCACCCACACCGCGTTGCTCGCCCCGGTGTTTAAGGCAGAAATAATCGTCACACCAATTCTTGAAGCGCGGGTACAGGGCGTCGCCAAACGGCTCCAGCGCGGCCTTGCAGCTGGCATGGAAGTGCACCGCATCGTCTTCGAATCCGTAATAGGGCGTCAGGTCCATGCCGCCACCAAACCAGAACACCTCAGCGCCCGTGGCGCTGCGCACCATCAACATGCGCACGTTCATGTGTACCGTGGGCACCATCGGGCTGCGCGGGTGAAATACCAGCGACACACCCATGGCCTCAAACGGTGCCCCGGCCAGCTCGGCGCGGTGCTGGGTCGCCGAGACCGGCAGGCACGGCCCGCGCACATGCGAGAAGCCGCAACCGGCGCGCTCAAACACCGCACCGGCTTCGAGAATCTGCGTCACACCATTGCCCTGCAAGGGCTCGTGCGGCGCTTTTTCCCAGGCGTCGACCAGGAAATTGGCACCGTCAGTGGCCTCGATGGCGGCGGTGATCCGGCCCTGTAAATCCAGCAGGTAGTTGCGCACGGCGTCGGCACCGTCTGATGTGCTCGCGTCAGTGGTTTGTTGCATGCTGGCCTACTGCCGACCCACGGCAAGGTGCCCGATATCGTGCCGGTACTGCGCGCCGTCGAACTGGATGGCGCGCACCACCGGGTAGACCAGCTCCTGGGCTTGCCGGACATTGTCAGCCAGGCCGGTGACACACACTACGCGACCACCGCTGGTCACCAGGCCTGCCGTGCTGCGCGCCGTCGCCGCGTGAAACACCAGCAGCTCCGGCAAGCCGGCCGGGATACCGGTAATGGCATCGCCGGTGCGCGGCGTGCCCGGGTAACCATGGGCCGCCATGACGACGCCCAGGGCGGTGCGACGGTCCCATTCGAGCGCCACCTTTGCCAGATGCCGGCTCTGCCCGGTTTCAGTTGCGGCCCACAACAGATCGAGCAGGTCGGACTTCATGCGCATCAGGATAGGCTGGGTCTCGGGGTCGCCGAGGCGGCAGTTGAACTCCAGCGTCTTGACCTGACCACTGGGCGAAATCATCAGGCCGGCGTACAGGAAGCCGGTGTATTCGATGCCGTCCTTCTGCATGCCGCGCAGCGTCGGCAGGATCACTTCGCGCATGGCCCGGGCATGCACCGCCGGCGTCACCACCGGTGCCGGCGAATAGGCGCCCATGCCCCCGGTATTGGGCCCCAGGTCGCCGTCCTGCAGGCGCTTGTGGTCCTGGCTGGTGGCCACTGCGACCGCGTCCTTGCCGTCGCAGACAACAATGAAACTGGCTTCTTCGCCCTGCAAGAACTCTTCGATGACGACCCGTGCGCCGTGTGCCGCGCCGTCCGGCTGCGCCGCTGGCAACATCAGATCGACGGCTGCATGGGCTTCCTGCAGCGTGGCTGCAACCACCACCCCCTTGCCGGCGGCCAGGCCGTCCGCCTTGACCACGACAGGTGCGCCGTGTTGCGTTATGTGAGCATGGGCGGCAAGCCGGTCGGTGAACGTGGCGTGGGTGGCTGTCGGAATACCGTGGCGCACCATGAAGGCCTTGGAAAAGGCTTTCGAGCTCTCCAATTGCGCCGCCGCCCGGGTCGGCCCGAACACCCGCAAGCCGTGGGCACGAAAGTCGTCCACCAGGCCAGCCGCCAGCGGCACTTCCGGCCCCACCACGGTCAGCGCAATTTTTTCTTCCAGGGCCCAGGCACGCAACTGCGCTATGTCGTCAAACGGCACATTGCGCAGGCCCTGGGCTTGCGCCGTGCCGCCATTGCCGGGTGCCACGAAGACCCGTTCGACACGCGGCGACTGCGCCAGTTTCCAGGCCAGCGCGTGTTCGCGGCCGCCACCGCCAACGACCAAGACCTTCATAGCGGCCTCCGACGAGCCGCCTCTAGGTGGCCGACGGCCCCCTCGGGGGGCAGCGACGACACGCTGTGCGGAGCGTGGGGGCTCACTGGAGTACCTTCGCCCATCGGGCTGCGGTGCGAGCGTGTTTGGGGCGGCCCGGCGCGGCGCTCATATCGCAGCGTTGTGGTAGACGGCCTGCACATCGTCCAGGTCTTCCAGCACGTCGAGCAGTTTCTGCATCTTCTGGCTGTCGTCCGCGTCCAGGTCGATCGGAGTTTCTGCCCGCATCGTGACCTCGGCCACTTCCGCCTTGAGGCCGGCGGCTTCCAGCGCCTGGCGTGTTTTCTCGAACCCGGCCGGGCTGGTGAGTACCTCGATGGCACCGTCGTCATCACTGAGCACGTCGTCAGCGCCAGCGTCCAGCGCCACCTCCATCACCCGGTCTTCGCTGGTACCGGGCGCAAACACCAGCTGGCCGCAATGCCGGAACTGGAATGCCACCGATCCCCCGGTGCCCATGTTGCCGCCATGTTTGCTGAACGCATGGCGTACCTCGGCCACCGTGCGCACCCGGTTGTCGGTCATGGTGTCCACGATGATCGCCGCGCCGCCAATGCCATATCCCTCGTAACGGATTTCCTCGTAGTTCACACCTTCCAGGTTTCCGGTGGCCTTGTCAATGTTGCGCTTGATGGTGTCGGCAGGCATATTCGCCGCCTTGGCCTTTTCAACTGCGAGACGCAGGCGCGGGTTGATGCCCATGTCAGCACCGCCGGCACGGGCAGCGACCATGATTTCGCGTATCACCCGGGTCCATACCTTGCCGCGTTTTTCGTCCTGGCGGCCCTTGCGGTGCTGAATATTCGCCCATTTGCTGTGTCCTGCCACGCGAAGTCCCTCAAAAAAGTCGTTACGCTACTGTGTTGATTGTACTTTTGGCACCTCGCAACCCTTTACCGGAAATTCCATGACAGACCCCATCGTAATTGCGCAACAGGGCAACATCCAGTGCTTCCTGCGCCCGGACCGGGCGAATCGCCACGGCCTGATTACCGGCGCCACCGGCACAGGCAAGACCATCACGCTGCAGACCATGGCCGAGGCGTTCTCGCGCATAGGCGTGCCGGTGTTCATGGCCGACGTCAAGGGCGACCTCACCGGCATCTCGCAGACCGGCAGCCTCGGCGACAAATTGGGCAAGGTGATCAAGGAGCGTGGCCTGCCAACACCTGAGTTCGCCGCTTTTCCAGTCACCCTGTGGGATGTGTTTGGTGAACAGGGCCACCCGGTACGGGCCACCGTCAGCGACCTCGGGCCCTTGTTGCTGGCGCGTATGCTGAACCTCAACGAAACCCAGGCCGGCGTGTTGCAACTGGTGTTCAAGATCGCCGACGACCAGGGGCTGCTGCTGCTGGACATGAAAGACCTGCGCGCCATGTGCCAGCAGGTGGGCGACAACGGCTCGCAGTTCACCACTGAATACGGCAACATCAGCGCCGCCAGCATCGGTGCCATTCAGCGCGGTCTGATGCAGATCGAGACCCAGGGCGGCGACAAATTCTTTGGTGAGCCCATGCTCAACATCGAAGATTTCATGCAGACCGATGGCACCGGGCGCGGCGTCGTCAACGTCCTGGCGGCCGACAAACTGATGCATGCGCCCCGGCTCTACGCCACGTTTCTGCTGTGGCTTCTCAGCGAGCTGTTCGAAGTACTGCCCGAGGTCGGCGACCTCGACAAACCCAAGCTGGTGTTTTTCTTTGACGAGGCGCATCTGCTGTTTGCCGATGCACCCAAAGTGCTGCAAGATCGCATCGAACTGGTGGTGCGCCTGGTGCGCTCCAAAGGCGTAGGCGTCTATTTCGTGACGCAAAACCCGCTGGACATTCCGGATGCCGTGCTGGCCCAGTTGGGCAACCGCGTGCAGCATGCCCTGCGCGCCTTTACG
>JANLVB010000576.1:0-25778 GCA_031363785.1 Betaproteobacteria bacterium | reverse complement strand
CCCGGCGGCCCCGAGAGCATGGTCGAGGTCAAGACCAGGGTGCCGGTCACCTATTCCATGGAGCCGGTGGTGGTGGAGGGCAGGTTTCTGGTGCTGCTGGACGACCCCTATGGTCTGTATTACCGCGTGACCGACGCGGTCAGTGTCAAGTAGGCGCCTGCGGCGCGGGTTGATGGCCGCCTCGTTTCTGCCGAAGGGCGGACGTAGGCAACCTCGGCCAGCGGGCCAGAGTCCAGTCTCGCGGCGCTAAGGGCCGGGTGCGATACTGCCCCGGCCCCATCCGCCATGACCCCTGTTGTATTGACTGCCCTGTTGCCGGTTGTGGCGCTCATCGGCGCCGGGTGGCTGCTGGCGCGGGTCGGGTGGGTTGGTGCCGGCCTGACCAAACCGTTGTCGACTCTGGCCTTCCTGGTGCTCACGCCGGTGCTGCTGTTTCGCACCATGAGCCGGGTTGATGTCGCGCACCTTGATCTGACACCGGCGTTGGCCTACATCGGCGCCCTTGGGCTGACTTTCGGTGGCATGTTGGTGTGGCGCGGCCTGAACCGCACAGCGGCGGTGCTGGCGCTGGCAGTGACCTACAGCAACGCCGTGATGATTGGCATTCCGCTGATCGGTCTGGCCTTTGGCGAACTCGGTCTGGTGACCCTGCTGACCCTGATACCGATCCATTCGCTGGTGTTGCTGACCACTGCCACGGTGGCGCTGGAGATTGCCGTAGCCAGGGAACAGGCCGCCACCGCACCGGCGTCGGCGCGCCGCATCCTGCAGGTCGGCTTGCGTGCAGCGGGCCGCGCGCTGCTGCATCCGGTACCACTGCCCATCATCGCCGGCTTGCTGTTTGCGCAAACCGGACTGGTGATTCCGGCCTGGCTGGATCATGGCATGCGCTGGGTTGGCAACGCGTTTGGCCCGTTGGCCTTGTTGCTGGTCGGGTTTGCACTCGCCGCCTCGTCGGTCGGCATACAACTGCGTGGGGCACTGCTCTTGTGCGGCATCAAGAACCTGGTGATGCCCTTGTTGTGCATTGTGTTGGGTACCCTGCTGGGTATGCGTGGTGTGCCGTTCGCCGTTCTGGTGGTCACCGCGGCCTTGCCAATTGGTGCGAACGTGTTTCTGTTTTCGCAGCGCTACGGCGTGGCACAAGAACTGGTGACGGCCAGTGTGGCACTGTCGACGGTCTTGTCGCTGCTCAGCGTGTCGCTGGCGATCTGGTTGATGGTTTAGTAGTGGGATCATGCCGCCATGGCACCCGGGTCCGCGGCTGTCGTTGCGGCCTTCGGCCTCCTTCTTGATGCCGCTGCGCCGGGCGTCCCGCCGACCTGATCCGATGGCGTGGCTGGAGGGCGGCGTGCAGAACACGCTCGCTGCCGAGGGTGCTGATTGGGTGTCGCAGCGAGGTAAAGGAGGAGCCCGCAGGGCGGAGGACACGAGCAGCGGCATCCGGTCAGCACCCTCGGCCCGCCAACGACATCCGTGCGCGGTTTTTGACAGGCTGTTCAGGGAACTTGGGACCTGCAGAGGTCAAGGCGCCAGTCGTTCCCTGACCCATGCTCCGTTGGGGTTCAAGCGATAACGCAGCCGGTCGTGCAAACGGCTCTTGCGACCCTGCCAGAACTGCCAGTTATCTGGTTTGAGCCGGTAACCACCCCAATGGGGCGGGCGCGGCGGCTGCAGCAGGAACTGCGCAGCATAACGCGCCGCATTGGCTACCAGAACTCCGCGGCCCGAGATGACCTGGGATTGTGGTGAGGCCCACGCTCCAATGCGCGAGTCCAGTGGCCGGGCGTGGAAGTAGGCGTCACTCTGTGCCGGGTCGATTTTCTCGACCAAACCCTCGATGCGGACCAAGCGCTCGAGCTCGACCCAGTGGAACTGCAGCGCAGCGTAGGGGTTGCCGGCCAGCTCCTGGCCCTTGCGGCTGTCGTAGTTGGTGTACCAGACGATGCCGCGCGTATCCAGGCCCTTGATCAGCACGACGCGGGTGCTGGGCCGCAAATCACTGCCCACCGTAGCCAGGGTCATGGCATTGGGTTCCGGCAACTTGCCCTGAATGGCTTCTTCAAGCCACTGCCGAAACTGGAGCAGCGGGTCGGTGTGGGATGCGTCTTCACTCAGTTCGGCTCGCTCATAACTTTTGCGCAGGTTGGCGATATCGTTCATCACCCGAGTATAGAAAGCGCTGCGTTATGGCGTGCTCGCCAGGCGCAAAGCGCCTGTCAGCTGGCGTGGCTGAGCAGCTTTTGCAGTGCCGCGTCGTGGATGCCGTATTGGCTCAGGCAGCGCAACGTCTGGTCGGCATAGTCCAACGTAGTTCCATAACGACCACAAGACTGGGAAAATATCTCGCGGTAACGGTTGGCGCTGAGTTCGCCAGTGAAGTTGGGGCTCTTGCGCGACAGCGTGAACGCCAGTGCCTGCACCGTGCCAGCGGCAGTCTGGCAAGGCAGCCACTTCGGGTCGTAGACGCCGGTCACCATCTCGCGGGCCCACAGCTGGTGGAGCACCGATTCGGCCTGTCGCCGCGGCACCCGCAGCACCGCACCGTGGCAACTGCCACCGGAGAGCAGGGCGAACACCAGGCCGGGACAATCGATGGTTCCGCGGTTCACACGGCTCCACATTTTCAACGCCCGGTGCCACCCGTGCACCCGCGCGAGGTGTTGTTCTGCGACGTCAAAATCAGGGCGCCAGATCAGTGATGCGTAGGCAAACACCCACAGGTCGCGCCGCCCGCCCCATTGCGCCATTGCGCGTTCCAGCATCGGGGTCGGGTCACGCAGTGGCGCGGGATGTGGTTGGTGTAATGGGTGGGTGCTTGTCACTGTGGCAGGTAATGGTAGTGGCAGGCGGGTTTCGGGCCGCGCTGGCCTGTCCAACGCATCTGATGGCAAAAGCGTTTACATCAGCAACACGACCAGGTGTCGGCGGTTGCAAGCTGTAGTGTCCGCCATGCCGCAGTGACATGCTACATGCTTGATTTGGTGATCAGCCGGTAACCAGATGGCGCGCAGTTGGGCCAGGTTGGCAGTACCATGATCCATGGCAATGGCCTCGACCTGGGCCGCGAGTTGTTTGTCGGCATGCGGCGCAACGCCTTGAGCGCAGAAGAAGGAGCCTGTTCATGGTTGTGAGCCCAGCGATTTCCGCCCGCGACGTGATGCAGCACGCGCCGGTGATCCCCGTGATCATGTTGCACGATATTGCCCATGCCGTGCCGATGGCGCGCGCCCTGGTGGCCGGTGGAGTGCACATGCTGGAGGTCACCCTGCGCACGCCGCAAGCGCTGGCCTGCATGGAAGCCATTGCGAAGCATGTGCCCGATGCCGTGGTTGGCGCCGGCACGGTACGCAGTGCCGCCGATGCGCGCTCGGCCGCGCGCGCTGGTGCGCGTTTTGCTGTCAGCCCCGGCTACACCAGTGTTGTCGGACAAGCTTGCCGGGATATCGGTCTGCCCTTGTTGCCAGGTGTGGCAACCGGCAGCGAAATCATGTTGTGCCAGGAGGATGGCCTGACGGATATGAAGTTCTTCCCGGCGCTGCAAGCGGGTGGCTTGGCCATGCTCAAGGCCTGGAGCGGCCCGTTTTTCGACGTGACGTTCTGCCCGACGGGAGGCATCTCGACCGGCAATGCCGCCGAGTTTCTGGCCCTGCCCAATGTGGCCTGCGTCGGTGGATCGTGGCTGGTGCCGTCCGATGCGCTGGCACAGGGCGACTGGGCGCGCATCACCCATCTGGCGGCACAGACTTTGCGCTTGCGCCCAGCCTGATCGGTGCTTTCCTAGCCATACTTCCAGAACGCGTAAAGCGTCAGCACGATGGCCCAGGTCAGCACAGCGCCGCGCACCGCCCGTGCCGGAATGCGGCGGATGAAACGCACCGTGCCATAACCGCCGATGCTGGAGCCGATGAACAGTGGCAACACGTACCACCAGGCGACATGGCCCGAGGGCAGCAACACAATCATGCCGGCCGCGCTGAGTGCTACGACCATCAGGTTTTTCTGCGCGTTGGCGTGGTGGATGGAGGTCTGGCCGGCGATGGCCAGGGCGGCCAGCAGCACGATACCGACGCCGGCACCGAAGTAGCCGCCATACACCATCAATACGAACTCGAACAGCAGCAGGCCGCGCCGCGACGGCGCGTGGCCGGGCGCCCGCAGCGCATCCAGGCGTGCCTTGACCCAGCCGCCCAAGGCAAAGAACACGGTTGCCGTGAGCAGCAACCAGGGCACGGCTTGCTGGAACCGTGCCTCGCCGGTCCACAGCAACAGCAGGCCACCAATCAGTCCACCAGCAAAAGACACCCACAGGTGCGAACGCACGGTGTGGCGCATGGCATGCAGTTCGGCCCGGTAAGCGGGTAGCGCCATGAAGTTGCCGGGCATCAGCGCAATCCAGTTGGTGATGTTGGCGGTGAGTGGCGGCAGCCCGACCGCGATCAGCAACGGGAAGGTCAGGAAGCTGGAGCCACCGGCAACCGCCGTGACACCACCGGCGACCACCCCGCCAAGCAACAACAGCAGGAAGATCGATGCGTCCATGGTCAACGCAACATGCTGGCCGGTCGAGCGCCGTTGTTCGATCCCCTGCGGGCTGTGTGACGGGTCACGGCTGCTACAGGTCCTTCACCAGCCGCAGCGCGTCGTATATCGCGGCATGGGTGTTGCGTGCCGATACCGCGTCGCCAACGCGAAATAGCTGGAAACCACCCTGACCAGCGTCAGGCCGGGGTTGCTGATCGCCTGCCAGCAGCGCCGGGTAGTCGATGGCGCCCTGGTTGGAGGACGCCGCTTTGAGTGCGAAGTACAACTCGTCCAGCGGCCGGGTGCCGTGGTTTACCACCACCTGGTCCACATGGCGCTCCTTGTGTACACCTCCGTAGTCGCTGCCGACCATGGCGACCAGCCCGCGTCCGTCGCGCTGCACGGATAACAGGCGGAAGGTGACGGTGAAGGTGACATCGTGTTTTTGCAGGCTGCGCATGTAAGGCACCAGATTCATCGCCATCACCTCGGGCGCGAAGGATCGGTCGGGCGTCATGATCTCGACCGTCGCCCCGGAGTGGGCGATGACCTCGGCAGCCTGCAACGCCGGGTGGTCGCCAGCGTCGTCAAACAGCAGCACATTGCGCCCCGGTTTGACGTCGCCGCTCAGGATGTCCCAGCTGGAAACAACGAACTCATTGCCGGTGGACAACACCTCGGTATGCGGCAAGCCGCCGGTCGCGATGATCACCACCTCGGGTTGTTCTGCCAGCACAGCAGCGCTGTCGGCCAATGTGTTGAAGCGAAATCGCACGCCACGCTCTTCACAACGCGCCATGCGCCAGTCGATGATGCTGATCATCTCGCGCCGGCGCGGGCTCAAGGCGGTGAGGCGGATCTGTCCGCCGGCTTTGGGTGCCGCCTCGAACACGACCACACTGTGCCCTCTTTCCGCCGCCACGCGCGCCGCTTCCATGCCGGAGGGGCCGGCGCCGACCACCACGACTTTGCGTCGCACCGCCGCTCTTGGTATGTCGTGCGGCATGGTCAACTCGCGCCCGGTCGCCGGGTTGTGGATGCAATACGCCTCGCCGCCCTGGTAGATGCGGTCCAGGCAGAAATTGGCGCCGACGCAGGGGCGTATCGTGTCCTCTCGCCCGGTCATGATCTTGCGCACGATGTGCGGGTCGGTCATGTGGGCGCGCGTCATGCCGACCATGTCGAGTTTGCCCGAGCTGATGGCGTAGCGCGCCGTCGTCACATCCTGAATCTTGGCGGCGTGGAAGGTCGGGAAACCAGTGGCGGCGCGGATCTCGCCGGCAAAATCCAGATGCGGCGAGCTGCGCATGCCCTGCACCGGAATCAGGTCGGTCAGGCCAGCATCGGTGTCTATGTGGCCACGCACCACGTTGAGAAAGTCCACCATGCCGCATTCCTTCAGGCGGTGCGATATCGCCAGCCCGTCGGCGGCAGTGATGCCACCCGGCAGGTCTTCGTCGCCGGTGTATCGCACGCCAACGATGAATTCCGGCCCGACGCGTTTGCGCACCGCACGCAGCACTTCGAAGGTAAAGCGCAAGCGGTTGTCCAGCGCGCCGCCATAAGGTTCGTCCAGCGTGTTGGTCAGGGGCGACCAGAACTGATCCATCAAGTGGCCGTAGGCCTGCAGCTCCAGGCCATCGAGCCCGGCCGCCTGCATGCGTTCGGCGGCATCGGCATAGTTGCCGATGATGCGGTCGATGTCCCAGTCTTCCAGCTTCTTCGGGAAGGCCCGGTGCGCGGCCTCGCGCTCATGCGAGGGTGACACGACTGGCAACCAGTCGGCCTTGGACCAGCTGGTGCGCCGGCCCAGGTGGGTAAGCTGGATCATGACCGCAGCGCCATGTTCGTGGCAGGCGTCAGCCAGGTCCTTCAGCCACGGCACGACGTCGTCGCGGTAGGCCAGGATGTTGTTGAACACCGGCGGGCTGTCGCGCGCCACGGTGGCCGAGCCGGCGGTCATGGTCAGCGCGATACCAGCCTTGGCGCGTTCGACGTGGTAGGCGCGGTAACGCGCCTTGGGCATGCCGTCTTCCGGATAGGCCGGCTCGTGTGACGTCGTCATGATGCGGTTTTTCAACCGCAGGTGCCGGAGCTGGAAGGGTTGCAGCAGTGGGTCGTTGTCGCGTGCCATCGTGAATTCCTCAGTACCACTGATCCGTCACCGCCGCCTTCTTGCGCCCAATGTAGTCCAGCAGCGACTCGTCCACACCAGGGTCGATGGGTGGCGCCTGGTAGTCGGCCAGCGCGGCCTTGTAGCGCCGGTTGGCACGGGTCGCGCTGTCCGTGCTGCCAGCCTCCTGCCAGCTCTCGAACGGTGTGTCGTCGGAGATGGTGGAATCGAAAAATGCCGTGGTGTAGTGGGCCATGGTGTGGGCGCAGCCCAGGAAGTGGCTGCCCGGCGCCACTTCCTTGAAGGCGTCCATGGCCAGGCTGTTGTCGTCCACCGTCACGCCTTTCAGGTAGCTGTGCAGTGCGCCGCAGAAGTCGGCGTCCATCATGAATTTTTCGTAACTCATGGAGAGCAGCCCGTCAAGGAAACCGGCCGAGTGCAGGATGAAGTTGGCGCCGCAATGGATGGCAGACAACATCGACATCACGCTTTCCTGCATCGCCTGGCCATCCGGCAGCTTGGAGGTGGTGAATGAGCCGGCACAGCGCAGCGGCAACCCGAGGCGGCGTGCCAGCTGGCCTATCACCATCGAACCGATGGCCGGCTCTGGTGTGCCGAAGGTAGGCGAGCCGGAGCGCAACGACATGCTGGAGAGAAAGTTGCCATAGATCACCGGGGCCCCGGGCCGCTCCAGCTGCGTGATGGCGCATCCCACCATGGTTTCGGCATGCGCCTGGGCAATGGCTCCGGCATTTGTCACCGGGCCCATGGCGCCACCGAGGATGAAGGGCACGATCACCGCAGCCTGGTTGGCGCGGGCATAAGCGCGCGCCGATTTGGTCATGGTGCCATCCCACAACAGGGGCGAATTGACGTTGACGTTGCCCAGGATGACGCAGTGCTTGTCGACAAAGTCGGCACCGAACAGCAGGCGGCTCAGGGCGATGGAATCTTCGGCGCGCTCCTCGGAGGTGATAGAGCCCATATAGGCTTTATCGCTGTACTTGATGTGCGCGTACACCATGTCCAGGTGCCGCTTGTTGACCGGCACGTCGGTAGGTTCACAGACTGTGCCGCCCGAATGGTGCAACCAGGGGCAGGCATAGGCCAGCTTGATGAAGTTCTGGAAGTCCTGCAGGCTGCCGTAACGCCGTCCCCGGTCCAGGTCCATCACAAATGGTGAGCCGTAGGCGGGAGCAAACACCACGCTGTTGCCACCGATACGAACAGAGCGTGCCGGGTTGCGTGCGTGCTGGGTGAATTCGCGCGGCGCGGTTTTCAGCAGTTCGCGCAGGTGGCCGGGCTCGAATCGCACGCGCATGCCGTCCACTCGTGCACCAGCCTTCTTGAACATGGCCAGGCACTCGTCGTCATCACGGATGTCCAGCCCGACCTCGGCCAGAATACGGTCCGACGCGGCTTCGATTTTTTGCAGGTTTTCCTCACCCATGATGTCGTAAGTGGGAATGGCGCGGGTGATGTAGGCCGGCGCAGCGGGCTTGGCCTTTGGGTCACGGCGCTCGCGACCGCCGCGGCGGTGCCGTTTGGGTTCAGTGTCGCTCATGGTGTGATTTGCTCTGTAGCGTGGTTGGCGCGTCTTGCCATGCATGCTAACGTGAATGAAGCCAACGGTATGGGGCCACCATCGGTGTTGCGCAATCAAGGGCCGGTGTTGACGGTTCCCGTGAGAAATGCGAATGTTAATTGTCGGCCGGTTACGGTCGTTGGCGCTCAAGCTGGCGCGATGCCCCGGCCCGGGCCAGCGCGGCGGGCGTCCGCGCCGTTCTGCTTGCAGTCTCGCGCAGATGACGTTGCAGCAAACCATG
Organism: Betaproteobacteria bacterium; assembly: GCA_031363785.1. Taxonomy (GTDB): domain Bacteria; phylum Pseudomonadota; class Gammaproteobacteria; order Burkholderiales; family Burkholderiaceae_C; genus CAISIP01. Next base: position 17,315 of record JANLVB010000576.1, on the reverse strand, counting down.
GGGTTGGCGCGACCCCGGATGCGGGAGCGCGTGACTCTGCGGCATGCGCGAATACTTTCAGCAGACCGGCGCAGCCACCCGCCACGCCCGCATGGGTGGTTGGCTGTGGGGAAGTGCGGGCCCCGACCCGTGCCGACCACAAACCTGGCGGAAAAGGCATATGGGGACAGCGCGCGGTGCGCCTCTGTGGCGCCGCCATCTGGCTGGCGGCCCGTCAACCCGGATACTGTCTGTCACCCAACTTGGGAAAGCACAAGCGTGAAGCTGGTCGCGATGCAGGTATCGCATTGACCCTTCCATTCTCCCGTCACCTTCACTGGCGTGGCCACGGCTGCCATAGTCGATGATTGAGCGAGCGCGGCTCCGAAAATACCAAGTGCAAGACCGCTATCGACGTGATCTTGATCCAGTTCATGGAGTGTCTTTTCATCGGTTGGCATCGTGTTCGAAAAATAGTCGAGTACCGCTGCATTAGTTGGCGGGAATGCGCGGCACCGTTTTGAGTATGTCCATAACGCCCGCGAACGCGGCGTCGTAGAGGTTTTGGGCTAACCGCCGGTAGCCAGCGGCATTGGGATGCATGCCGTCAGAGGATGTTGTTTCCGGATTCCCCAACACACCTGCAGTCGCGCCGGGCACGAACATCACATGCTCAGGAAATTCATTGGCGATTTCCGAATGAAGTCCTTGCAATGACGCCAGATAGTTGGGGCTGCTGCTGTCCGACACTTCGACGGCGCCAAGTACTACCAAGGAGCCTGCAGCGACAAGAGTTGTCACGATGGATCTGATGTTTTCCTTGGTGTTCCAGGCTGAAATTCCCCGCAGGGCGTCATTACCGCCCAAGATGACAATGACCACTTTCGGTTGGACTGACAAGACCTCAGAGATCGCCTCGCGCGCGACCGATGTCGTGCGGCCCGATGCGCCAAAGTTGCAGATTTCCATATCGATCATGCGGGACAACACCGACGGATAGGCGTCGTCCTTGCCTGCGCCCAGGCCTTCCGTCAAGCTGTCGCCGTAGGCCACGATCCGGCATTCTCTTTGTTTGTCGCCTGCTTGGCGTGCTTCACGGTCCAACCATTCGGCGAGACGCGCCGGCAGTGCGCTTCTTGACGCACTCGATGCCGCTGATTCCCGCTTGCGATTCATCAATTCCACCTTGACGGTCGAGTATTCAGTGACACGACCAGGGGACTCCCCAAGGACCTCACCGTATCCAGGCATCACATGACTTTGCCAAGCCACCTTGTTGAACATTCCAAAATCGACGAGCGCGTCGCCAATGACTACCGGGCCGTAAATCGTGGTCCCCTCTCGCAGCGCCGTGAATTGGTATATTCCTTTTTTCGGCTCGCAGGAATAGAGCTCGACGAAGATGAACATGGGGCGGGTGAACGTCCTGCCAATTTCTGGCGGATAGCAAAGGTGCCAGGCGCATTGGTTGGGTGCCTGCGGTGTGGCCATCAATTCCTCCGGGACTTTTGCGGCGCAGGTTTCGGTGTATACCACCGTTCCGTAGGCCCCTTCGACGATTTCGCCTCTGTAGCCGAACGTCTCGCCTGCAACAATGGGTCGCCCGTCCAGCAGGCGGACTACGCGAAGCTCTTCTGGTTTCCTTGACGCGCCGCTATGCAAATAGCGCGTCACGTTGACCCACACACTACCGACGCCCGGCACGGTAGGGACGGCGATGGTGTCGGTCGAGCGGGAGATGTCCAGCGTCGCCGAACAACCTGTCAACATGCCCATGGCCAAACCCACACTGGCAAGCCGGGCGGCCGAAAGCGAACGGATGGCATTCACGGTGGGGCGGGCTTGAATGCCAGAAGCTCGGAGACATTGTGGTTCCATAACTGCGAGCTGTTGTAGTCCTTGTGTTCTCGCCGCACGGTGCTTTTGGCTGCGGGTGCGTACCACACGGTTCGCTGCTGTTTGCCGCTGCTACTACCAGCATTCCACCAGCCTGAGATTTCGATCCGGAAGGCGTCGTATTCGCCCGCCTGGTGTTTGACTTTCTCAATGGCAACTACGGTGGCCTTCAAGTCAGAAGTGCCGTGTCCGCCGCTATTGATCCAACGTTCAGCGATTTTGTACGTCTTGCCAAGTTCAAGGGGAAACTGGACTTCCGCATCGCTTGCCGATTCGTCCCTGGTCTTGGCACCGCGTTGATCCGCAGCGTTGACGTCGTAGCCATGACGGGCCAATGGCCTTGCGGTTTTCGCGTCAAGAAGTTTCCAGTAGCTTGGCGAACCGGCCTCGGCCCCCAGCACCCAAACTGCAGACCCGCTAATGTTCTCCACCCGCTCATGAATCTCAGACGGTTGGCGTCGGTTACCAATATCTTGAACACGATACCGCCATTCGTCGCCAACTCTGTGCTCCGGTGCGTCAGCCCTTGGTTTCACCTCTTGGGCTTTGGGCGCATCGGTCAATGCCAGTGCGAGTGCTATCGACCCAAGCCAAGCCGTAGCCTGTTTCATTTTCCTGCTCCTCAAGTTCAGCGCTGCTTGACTGACCTCTTGGTACGGTCAAGTCATGTGCGAATAAGTGTGTGTACGAATTGAAGCACATCATCCACAGTGCGACGCATGTCTTCCGGCACGCGATCACAGCGGCAACGGCCTTCGGTCGGCCAGGAAGCACGGCCGCGGGCGCCATTGGCGCTCGCGCTGGGGCAGACCGTGCGGCAGTTGCGCGAGGAGGCGGGTTGGACGCAGGAGGCGTTTGCGGAGCACTGCGGGTTTTTCCGGACCTACCTGAGCCGCATCGAGACCGGCAAGGCGAATCCAACCTTGAACGTGATCGAGGTAATTTCCAAGGCTGTTAAATTGCGATCAAGCATGGTGCTTGCAATGGCTGAGAACAGGCAGCTCAACGGTTGACTTGCAATATTGAGGGTGCGCTGATTCGGCTGCGCTACTTCATGCAGCGCGACGGGGCGGCACTGAACAGTGGGTTGCGCACTCTTCTGCGGGTCATCGAGCAATGGTTGCACCTCCACTGCGCCGGTGCGGCCGAGCTTGACAAAGCATCGGTGCACATCGCGGCTCTGGCCTTAATCCAGCGCCTCGGGGTGATTCAGTTAACCCTGTTCCTTGGCAGGCCATGCAAACGCCAAGCGTGGTGATGGTGGCCAGCGCCAGTGTGCATCATTGCGATTCGCGTTGTTGAATTGGGGAAAGATGATCAGTGGTAGTCCTGCTCTCGTTGGTGCCGCACGGCAAGAACTACTGCCAGGTCTGCCGCCTCGTCGTATTCGTACAAGGCCAGATAACCGGTCCTGCCGCGCGAGATCACCAGTTCGCGCAGGCCCGACCCGCAGGGACGGCCGATGCGCGGGTGATGTTGAAGAATTTCCAGTGCATCCGTGATGAGGTCGACAGTCTGGAGGGCCTCCTCGGGCAGTCGTTCAAGCAAGAATTCAACCAGGCGCTCGAGGTCTTCTGCCGCTGCTGCAGCAAGTACCCATCGTGTCATCTGCTGGTCGAAACCAGGGATTTCAGGGCGATGGGCTGCGGGCGGCGGACTTTTTCGCCGCGCGCCTTGGCCTTCAGGTAGTCACCAAAGGTCTTGCCGTCCAAGACCGTGCCGCCGGCAACTACCTGCTGGCGTGCCCGCAGCGCGGCTGCAACCAGGGAGTTCTGGTGTTCGGCGGTTGACAGTGCAGACTGAATGGCATTCACCATCACCGCATGCACCGTCGTCCCCTGGCTTTGCGCAACCGACTGGATGCGTTGCCTGGTTTCTTCCGGGATTTTTACTGACAGTGTGGGCACGGCGACGACCTGATGTTGAATCGGCACATCCTAGCACTACTTTGGTAATACCTGGTGTGTGGCCGGCGGCAACAGCCAGCGGATGGATGCCTGCGCCACAGTCAAAGACAGCCGGACCAGGTTCAACCGCCCGCGCTCAGCGCCTTCTCCTGTATGGCAATGGCGGCCTGGCGTTTCGCAATCTCTTCGCCAAGGGGCGGGCCCTTGAAACGCTTGTTTTCAACGGCGAACCAGAGAACGGCGAGGAAGATCATGAAGCCGACGGAGTAGTACATCAGGCCGGGTACAAAGCCGGTCTTGGCTGCCGCGTCCGCTGGAATCGATGCCACGAACGTGTGGCCAGCGATGATGACCACGACGGTGCCGATCATCACGATGACGGCAAACAGTTTCGACAGGCCACCCAGCCGGAAAGAGCCAAACGTGGTCCAGCTTTTTCCTTCTGCAAAGAAGCCGGCAACGATGGGCATGCCGTATGAGATGTAGAGGTACATGGCGCAACCGGTGGACAGTGCGGCAAAGGCCCCCAGTGGGGTGGTGATGGCGGTGAGCAGGCTGCACAACACGGCGGTAGCCCAGATCGCAGCTACCGGTGTGCGGTACTTGGGACTCACGGTTTTCAGCAGGCCGGAGAATGGTAGGCCATCATCACGCGCGAAGGCGTAGATCATGCGTGAGGTGGAGGTGACGGCTGCCAGTGCGCACAGGAAGTTGGAGATGAGCACGCCAACCAGCATGACCTTGCCAAGGAAGCTGCCCAGAATGGCGGCGATGAACAGGTTGTTGAACGACGACCAGCCCGTGGCGGCTGCGGCCTTCAGGTCCGGCACGGCCATGATCATGGCCAGAATGAGCACGAAGCCGAAGATGATGGACCACAGCACCGAATGCAGCATGCCTTTGTGCACGGTGTTGCGGGCGTCAACCGTTTCTTCCGACGTGTGGGCCGATGCGTCAAATCCGGTAATGGTGAACAAGGGATACAGCAGGCCGATGATGAAAGCCATCAGCGGGCCGCTTTCCGGTGCCACACCACCGCCTGGCGTGCCAGTATTGTTCACAAAGGTGAAAGCCCGGCCCAGATCAAAGGACGGCGCGGCCATCAGGAACATGATGATCAGGATGACCGTCACGCCAAAGATCAGGTAGCCGGAGAAGTCGGTCAGGATGGTGGTGAGGCGAATGCCAAAGTGATTCAGCAACGCCTGGGCTGCAGTGATGGCGGACACCACAACAATCTGGGTGGTGAGAGACCAGGTCGAAACGTCCCAACCCAGAACGGCACCGAAGAAGAGGTCTTTGGTGATGAGGTACAGGAAGACGTTCACCGCAGGAATCACGAACAGCAGGCCCAGCAGGTTCACGTACGCCGTGGCCCAGCCCCAGAAGCGGCCTCCCAGAATGGATGACCAGTGGTACAGACTGCCGGCCGTGGGGTAGGCCGAGGCGATCTGGCCCAGAGCTGCAGCAACAATCAGAGCGTAGGCGCCGCCGATGAGCCAGCCGATGGTGAGCGAGAAGGTGCCGCCTGTGGACAGTGCAATCGGGAACGACCCGAAGCCACCCGAAATGATGCAGATGATGGAAAAGGAAATCGCAAAACTCTGAAACGGGCCCATGCGTCGGGACAACTCCTGGGCGTAGCCCATTCCGTGCAGGACTTTCTCGTCTTCTGACAGGTGTTCAATGGCCATGCGGTGATCTCCTCGGTTGTTGTTGAAGGTCTGAAGGTGATGGGTGTAAGGCCCGCGCCAGCCGTGTAGCTTCAACGATTTAAGGGTTTTCGGCATCAGGGTTTACGTGACTGCCAGTTTTTTGTTGCCTAGCGATTCACCGGTAATCACTTCAGCGGCCACATGCCTCCTCGCGCACGGCCTTGTGCGCCAGCATGGGTCGCCCCACGGAACTGCCATACCAGGTGCAGCAGCAAGGCACAGACCACCACGGCGCCTCCGAGAAGGGTTCTGCCCGAAGGCACCTCGCCGTGCACCAGCCAGACCCAGACCGGCCCCAGCACCGGCTCGGTGACGCCTATCAGCGCGGCGATGGCCGCCGGCAGCAGGCGCGCGCCGGTTACAAACAAGGCCATACCCAGGCCGAGATTGAGTGCGCCGAACATGAACAACAGGGCAGCGTCGCGCGCGCCGACCTGTAACTGCCCGGCCATGAATCCGCCGATGGTGGCCGCCATCACGGTTCCCAAAAAGACTGCCGGCATCATGCCAACGTTGGCATGGCGGCGCGTCAGTACGGTGGCAGCGGCCACCGCAACCGCCATCAGCAACGCCAGCCCGTCGCCAATGGGTGACACGCGTCCGGCAAGTGCGTTCGACACCATGATGGCAACCCCGGCAATCACAGCCAGGATGGCAAGCCAGGTGGCGACTCCAATACGTTCACGAAACAGGATGGCACCGGCCAGCGCGGCAAACAGCGGCGCACCGGCCTGCATCAGCAGGATATTGGCGACCGTCGTGTAGCCCAGGGCCACCACAAAACAGGTCGAGGCAGTGGCGAAGCACGCGCCCACGGTGACGCCCGCCCAGCCAGTCGCCTGGAACAGCCGCAACGTGCCTGCGCGCCCCTCGCGCGCCAGCATGAACCCGAGCAGGAATACCGCGGCGCACAGCGAGCGCCAGAAGATCACGCTCCAGCTGTCTGCAACGGTCAGGAAACGCGCGATCACGCCGCCAAAACTCCATACGGCGGCTGAGCCGAAAACCAGCAGCGCCCCGCGCCGGTCCACGGCGGTCATCAGGCGTCGCGCTGTATCAGTTCGATCTTGTAGCCGTCCGGGTCGGTGACAAAGGCGATCACGGTGCTGCCACCCTTGACGGGACCGGCTTCACGTGTGATGTTGCCACCGGCGGTGCGGATTTTTTCGCAGGCAGCGTAGCAGTCGGGCACAGCCAGCGCGATGTGGCCAAAGGCCGAACCCATGTCATAACTCCCGGTACCCCAGTTGTAGGTGAGTTCGAGTTCTGCGTGGTCCGGGTTGTTTCCGTAACCGACAAACGCCAGCGTGTACTTGTATTGCGGGTTTTCCGATTTGCGCAGCAATCGCATGCCCAGAACCTGGGTGTAGAACTCGATCGAACGCTGCAGGTCGCCGACGCGCAGCATGGTGTGGAGGATTCGCATGGGAATAAGGGCGTCAGACGGTCTGGGCGTTTTTTGGCACCAGCACGCAGCCGGCAATACGCCAACTCCGGTCCTTCTGTTTCTGCAGGCTGTACATGGCAATCCAGGTGCCGCCCTGGCTGTCGGCCATGTGCACCGGCTGCACCACAACCTTGTCGTTGGTTTTCGGGGCCAAGAAGGTCACCGAAGCCGGCCGGTACACCACCGGGTAGCTGCTGCGCACCATCTGCAGGAACTGGTCGGGTGTGCCGAACATCTGCTGAATGGATTGCGCGGCGTAGGAGAAAGCGCGTGGTGCATCGTCGGCGGCAAAGGCATCGAGTTGCGCCCGTACCAGCAACTGGATCTCTTTGGCCTCCTTGGCCGACACGGTTGCGTGTGCAGCCGGAACAAAAGCGATGGCGGCGAGAGCAAGCCACAGGGCCAGGATCCGGGACAGCTTCAGCATGGTGACATTCTCCGTTTATCTGACCATATCATGCCGCAAATCGCGCCCGCGTGGGGTTGGCGGGCACTTATTCAGTGTTTCCTTTGGGCAGTTCAAACACCAGGCAGGTGGTAGTGCCGTGCGCATACAACTTGCCATCCGCACCAACCAGTTGTGCCTCAGCCGTCGCGAGTTGCCGCCCACAGTGGATCACCCGGCCCTGCGCGCGCACACGTGGCACCTTGTCGGTGATGGCGCGCACGATGTTGATGCTCAATTCGGCGGTGGTGTATCCGCGCCCGGGCGGCATCATCGTGTGCACGGCACACCCCATCGCCGAGTCCAGCAGCGTTGCGAACCAGCCGCCGTGAACGCTGCCCAGTGGGTTGTAGTGGCGTTGCAAAGGCTGGCCCTGAAAAACGGCGGTTCCCGGGCCGACTTCAAGCAACAGAAAGTCCAGCGTCTTTGTTATCGGCGGCGGCGCCAGTTCACCGCGCAACATGGCCTGCATGGTGTCGAGCCCGGACATCGATCGGTCTGGTGGCCGGTGTGCCCGCTCTGCCTTCATCAGGCTGCGCACCTGTTCTTCCTGCGCCAACCATGCCGCGAGCCGGTCGACCGTGACGGAATCTCGGGATGGTGTGGCCGGAGGCTGGCTTTTCTGTTGCATATGCAAGTATTGTAGCTACAATCATTCAATGAATCTGATGCCAAGAGCAAGTTTGGCTGTTGACGGGCCGGGCGGGCCCTCGCCGCTGCCCGCTGGAGGCTGCACCAATTTCCGTTTGCGCCAGTTGATGCGCCGGCTTGACCAGCACTATGACGCGGAATTGGCCAAGGCCGGATTGAAGACCACGCAGTACTCGCTGCTCTCGCATGTGCAGAAGCTCGAACCAGTCAGCCCGGGCGCACTGGCGCAGGCCATGAAGATGCAGCCCTCCACACTGACGCGTAATCTGGATTCGCTGGTGCGCGCTGGCTGGGTGCTGCTGGGCGCAGGCCGCGACGCCCGCAGCCGCAGCGTCACCTGCACGGCTGCCGGTCATGACAAGCGCGCACAGGCGCAACGCCATTGGCGTGCGGCGCAGGAATCACTGGCGGCGGCGGTTGGGGCCGCCCAGCTGGCGCAGTTGCACCAGGCCATGGGCCACTGCCTGGAGCGGCTGGAACAGTGCGCTGTTGACGCAGCAGGTGAACCAGGCCATGGTTGAATCCGACGCCGCACTGCTGCATCTTCCGATTCGCGAACAGCCGCTGGAGGCGCGCCCGGCCTGATTGCTGGGGTAGACTTGTGGTGTGCCCCGTTTGGCGGAGGTCCGCAGCACATTCTGGAGAGATCCATGATCAAGGCCGGAATCGACCAGGACGCCATTGCCGCGCTGTTCTCGCGTGCTACCGCCCGGCAAGGCGACGCTCTGCGCCGGGCGGTGTGTGAGGCGACGCTCAAAGCGTTGCAGGGGCGCGAACTGACGCTGGAGAACATACGCCGTGTGCTCAAGGCGGTCGGTATTGCCAGCTCCAATGGCGTGGCCAGCAATCCGGCGCGTGCCGCCACGTTGCGATCCCTGTTGTCGCATGCCGTGCAGGGCATGGACGCCGCCCTGCTGACGGCGGTACAGGCCAATCGCACTGCCTTGCAACAATTCATGGACCTCGGTGTCGGTCTGCAGAGTGAGCAGATGAAGTTGGCGCTGGCCAATCTGGCAAAGATGGAAGATGTTTTTGTCGGCGTGCTGGGCAAAGTGACTCAGGCATCGGCTGATGCGCTGGCCGGCCCCTGGACCAAGGTGCTGCAAGGCGTCAAGCGCGACGGCACCCAAGCCGGCACCCAGGCCAGCCTGGTGGTGGCCCAGTTGGTCGAGAAATCGCAGCTGGCATTACGCACTGGACGTTCCGCCAGTGCGCGCGCGGCACAGGCCATGATGGACAGTTATGGCTCGCTGGTCAGCGGCGTGCTGATGGGCATGTCGGAAGCACTTACCCGTGCCGCCGCTGCGCCGCCAAAGCCACGCGCCCGTGGCGAGTCACGATAGAAGCCTGTCGAGCCTGGGGCGTCGACAGCGATTGGTGGTCGTGGCGATCAGCGCCAGGCGCGCAGCCGCTCCCAAACAAAAGCTGGAACGTGGTGGCGCAGGCTGCGCCACGTCTTCCACACCACCAGGCCACGCTGCGTCCAGCGCAGCAGCGGCGCCGGCCGCAGTACGACCAGCGACGCCACCGCCAGTGTCATGACCAGCGGATGCTGGCGGACGAATTCCCGGCCCTGCTGCAAGCGTACCGCGATGCGGTCCGGCAGATTGAAGGTGCTGCGCAGCGGGGCAACTTGTCGCGCCAGCAATGTGCGTTGCGTGCTGATACGCTCCAGCAGGCGGCCACGCTGCAGATGCAGCTCAATCAGGCGTTTTTGCATGGCTGGCAGCGGCTTTGAGATGCGCCACATCCTGGCGCAGCTCGGCCAGCGTGGCGGCGAATAGCGGCTCCGGCGTGTGGACCAAGGTCACCAGCGCGCGATAACAGGCCGCAGCGGCAAGCACGAAGGCACCGATACACAGTGCCATGACCAGCACGCGCTGCTCCCACCACAACAGTGCCGCCAGCACCACCAGCAACAGCACGGCCATGGCGGCACAAAACAGCATGACCTGCGCCAGCACCAGCATGCGCAGCATCCGCAGTTTCTGGATTTCAAGCTCGTTGCCCAGCAACTCGAGCCGCGTCTGCCCGATCATGAGCAGCGTGGCGGCGAGGTTCTTCAGCGACGAAAACGTTCCCGGTCGCGCGGGCGGCGTGTTCATGCTGTTGTACGGCCAGGCGCGGGCGTGGCCGAATCTGGCCTAGCGACGGCCAAGAATCACGCCGAGCACCAGGCCCACGCCTGCGGCGATGCCAACCGCCGTCCAGGGCGATTCGTGTACGTAGGCGTCGGTGGCGCGCGCAGCGGCGCGCGTCTTGGCAATCAGGTTGACCTCAGCCTCGGCCAGGCGCACGCGGGCGCCCTTCAGGCGCTCCTGGATGCGCGCACGCATGCTGGCGATCTTGTCGCCGGCCTGGTCGGCCGTGGCATGCAACATGTCTTCGGCTTCGGCAATCGCCGACTTCATGTCGCTCACCAGCTGTTGCTGGTCGGTTACGGAGGTGCTTGCGGAATCGGACATGGCGGGCTCCCTTTGTGGTGGCAAGAGGTCAATAAACCGGAGTATTGAAGGTTAGCAGATTCAACCTGCCGACCCAAGCCCGTTGCGTGTGTTTCATGACATTTGTCAGGGTGCCGACACGGCAGCAGCAATTACATGGGCGGTCATGGGCAGCCCGGCATGCTGCTGGTGATCAGCGCACCGATCAACATTCCGGGTCAGTGGACTGCAACCCTGCTACAAATGTCTGATCCGCAGGCGCTGACCATCGGACCGCCAGGCCAGCCGCTCAATGCCCCAATATCTTCGACAGGAAGTCCTTGCTGCGCTCGTTCTGCGGGTTGTTGAAGAAGTCGTGCGGGTTGTTCTGCTCGACGATCTGGCCCTGGTCCATGAAGATCACGCGGTCGGCCACCGCCTTGGCAAAACCCATTTCGTGGGTGACGCACAACATGGTGATGCCCTGGCCGGCCATCTCGACCATCACGTCGAGCACTTCCTTGATCATCTCCGGGTCCAGCGCCGAAGTGGGCTCGTCGAACAGCATGATCTTGGGCGTCAGGCACAGGGCGCGGGCGATCGCCACGCGCTGCTGCTGGCCGCCCGAGAGCTGCAAGGGGTACTTCTCGGCCTGCTCGGCGATGCGCACCCTTTTCAGCTGTGCCATGGCCCTTTCCTCGGCTTCTTTCTTGGGCATCTTGCCGACCCACATCGGTGACAGCGTCAGGTTCTCCAGCACCGTGAGATGCGGGAACAGGTTGAACTGCTGGAACACCATGCCAACCTTCTTGCGTGTCTCGTCGATCGCCTTGACGTCGTCGGTCAGCTCGATGCCATCCACCCAGAGGTGGCCTTGCTGGTGTTCTTCAAGACGGTTGATGCAACGGATGAGTGTCGACTTGCCGGAGCCCGACGGCCCGCAGATCACGATGCGTTCACCGGGTGCAACGTTCAGGTCGATGTCGCGCAGCACATGGAAGTTATTGCCGTACCACTTGTTGAGCTTGTCGAATTTGATGATGGGTTCAGCCATGGCGGGTCGGGAATGGTTGGAGTGATCGGATTGCGGCTGCGTGGCCTGCGGCTACCTTGCCTTGCCTTTGTTCACCTGCTTTTCCACCCAGATGCTGTAACGCGACATGGAAAAGCAGAACACGAAGTAGATCATCGTGATGAACAGGTAACCTTCGATCTTGAACGGCCGCCAGTTGGCGTCGGAATTCAGCGCCAGCGACAACGCACCTGTCAGCTCGTACAGGCTGACGATGGTGACCAGCGAGGTGTCCTTGAACAGGCCGATGAAGTTGTTCATGATGCTGGGCACCACCATGGCCAGCGCCTGTGGCAGCACGATCTTCACCTGGGTCTGCCAGTACGACAGGCCTAGTGTCGCCGCAGCTTCGATCTGCCCCTTGGGAATGGCCTGCAAGCCACCGCGGATCACCTCGGCCAGGTAGGCAGCTGCAAACAGCGTGATGCCCACCAACACGCGGATCAGCACGTCAATCGAAAAGCCCTGCGGCATGAACAGTGGGAACATGAACGAGGCCATGAAGAGCACCGAGATCAGTGGTACGCCGCGAATCAACTCGACATAGATGGTGCACAGGGTGCGGATCGCCGGCAGGTTGGAGCGCCGACCCAGGGCCACCACCAAGGCAATCGGAAAGGCCAGCACGATCGACAAGGAGGCCAGCAAAATGGTTAACGGCAGCCCACCCCAACGATCCGTCTCGACCTTGCTCAAACCCAGCGTATTGCCGTACATCAGGGTAAAGAAAGCTGCCAGCACAAGCACCCACAGGCCGAGCAGCCAGACCTTCCAGAACGCCCGGCTGCAACTGGCACCGAGCAGGGCCAGCATCAATACGGTGGCCACCAGGGGTCGCCATTGCTCCTCGAAAGGGTACCTCCCGAAGATGATGAAACGGTACTTTTCACTCACCACACCCCAGCAGGCGCCCACCCCTTCGACCCGGCAGGCATCGTAGTCTGGCAGCCAGGAGGCCCGGAACAGGGCCCAACTCAGCAACTGTGGCACGGCCGTCAGCAAGATCGCCCCGATGACAAGGGTCATCACCGTGGTGGGCCAGCTGCCAAACAGGTTAAAACGCATCCACGCGATGGGCCCCTCGGTATTTACCGGGGCGGGGCGGGCCGCAATGGGTTGAAAGGTCTGGGCGCTCATGTTGTACCTTCGCCCTGCGGGCTGCGGTGCGAGCCCCTTGGAAGCGGCCCGGCGGTGCTCATGTTGTTGTCAGCCATTTCAACGCTCCTTGATCGCTGAGCGCGAGTTGTACCAGTTCATGAACGCCGACGTGGTGAGCGAGGTTGTCAGGTAGACCGCCATCACGATGGCAATACATTCAACCGCGCGGCCGGTCTGATTCAGTGCGGTATTGGCTATTGAGACAACATCTGGATAACCGATGGCGACCGCCAGCGACGAGTTCTTGGTCAGATTCAAGAACTGGTTGGTCATGGGCGGGATGATCACGCGCAGCGCCTGCGGCAATTGCACCAATTGCATCGACTGGCCCTGGTTGAGCCCGAGCGCAGCCGCCGCCTCGGCCTGGCCGTGCGCCACCGAACTGATGCCGGCGCGTACTACTTCGGCTACGAAGGCCGCGGTGTAGACCGTCAGGCCGACCAGCACCGACAAAAACTCGGGCGTCAGCGAGCCACCATTTTCAATCGCGAATTCGCCCTTGATGGGCGAGTTGAACTCAGCAGGCGCTCCGCCTGCCAGCCAGCCGAACACGGCGCCAAGGAGGATGATGGCCAACGGCACCCAGAACATGCTGCGGATGCTGCCCGTGGCCTCGAATTGCCGGCGCGCCCAGCGGCGGTAGATCAGCGCGGCAGCGATGCCGGCGATCAAGCCGATCAGCGCCCACAAGTGGCCGGTGGCCCATATGGGAATTGGAAAACTCAATCCACCCTTGCTCAGGAACGTCGGCCCGACCACCCATGCATCAGCGGCGGCGGGCAGTGCCTCGGTGAACAGCAAATACCACATCAGCAACTGCAGCAACACCGGCACGTTGCGGAAAAACTCCACATACGCGTAACACAGGCCACGCACCAGGGCGTTGCGCGAAAACCGGCCAACGCCAAGCAGGGTGCCCAGAATGGTGGTGAGGATGATGCCGATGATGGCAACGCGCAGGGTGTTGGTCAGCCCGATCAGGAAGGCCTGCCAGTAGGGATGGGAGGAGTCAAACTCATACAGACTTTCGCCGATGTCAAATCCTGCCGGCCCGAGCAGGAAGTCAAAGCCGCTCTGGATGCCCCGCACCTGCATGTTGGGCAGGGTATTGCTGGCCAGCCACCACCCCCCGCGGGCGATCACGCCGAAGGCCACCACCTGGTAGACCAGACCGCGAAATGCCTGGCTGCGCCAGGACCAGCTCTTTTTCTTGGGGACGGCGGATGGGTTCATTAAACAACGCGCTCAGGTTCAGCCAACCCGTGATGGGCACAAAAAGAGCTGCCGGCCACGAGGCCGTGCCGGCAGCGATTCTGGCATTGGAGGGAGGGTTCCCGATCAGCGGATCGGGAAGGCGTACATCAGGCCGCCCTTGTTCCACAGGCTGTTGACGCCGCGCGGCAGGTTCAACGGGGTTTTCGGGCCGACGTTGCGCTCGTAGCTCTCACCGTAGTTGCCAACTGCCTTGATGACACGCGCCATCCAATCCTTGTCCAGACCCAGCAGTTTGCCGGTGTCCTCATTGCCACCACCGAGCAAGCGCTGCACCACCGGGTCGGTGCTGCTGGCTTTCATCTGGTCCACGTTGGCCTGGGTCACACCGTACTCTTCTGCTTCCATGGTGCCGTAGATCACCCATTTGACGATGGAGAACCACTCGTCGTCACCACGGCGCACCATCGGGCCCAGGGGCTCCTTGGAAATCAGCTCGGGCAGGATGACGTGTTCGTTCGGGTCCTTTGCCTCCTTGCTGCGCACCGAGGACAGGCCCGAGGCATCCGTCGTGTAGGCGATGCAACGGCCTGAGAAGTAGGCGCCGGTGGCAGCTTCCACTTTTTCAAACACCACTGGTTTGATGTTCAGGTTGTTGGCCTTGGAGTAGTCGGTCAGGTTTTTCTCGGTCGTGGTGCCGGATTGCACACAGACGGTCTGGCCCTTCAACTGCTTGGCGCTTTTCATCTTGCTCTTCACCGGCACCATGAAGCCCTGGCCGTCGTAATAGTTGGCGACCGTCACGGTCAAACCCAATGATGCATCGCGCGTCAGCGTGAAGGTGGTGTTGCGCGCCAGCACGTCGACTTCACCGGATTGCAGCGCGGTAAAGCGCTGCTGGGCGTTCAGGGGGACATACTTGACTTTCTCCGGGTCGCTCAACACGGCTGCCGCCAGGGCCTTGCAGACATCGATGTCCAGGCCGGACCATTTGCCCGACGAGTCGGCTTGCGCAAACCCGGCCAGGCCGGTGTTGACGCCGCAGATCACCTGCCCGCGCGCCTTGATACCGTCCAGCGTCTTGCCAGCATGGGCCGGGGCGGCCAGCAGCGCACCCAGACCGACAACGGCCGCAGCCGCAAGTTGAACTTTGGAAATCTTCATCGAATGCTCCAGTTGAAAAAATGGTTGAAAGAGGGGCGCCATTACGTGGGTTGTCTTGCTTTGGCCACGGGGGCACTGTAGCGTGTTCACCTGCACGCGGCATCGGGGTTTACTCGGACAAACTATGCAAAATCCTCATCAGATCATGGGTTATGGGTCTCGCCGTTCCGGCATCCTGCATGCATGGTTCATGCCACGTTTGCGCCCCGATTGGGTGCGCCCCGGGGCGGGGTGCCAAGCTGTTGTCCAGCGACGGGTTAACCTCCGCAACACGGTGCCGCGCCGGACTGTTGCCGGACGGACCACACAAATTCCAAACAAGGAGACCATGCCATGACCATAGAACCGGCGGCGGCTTCCCGGTCCGCAGCGCCAGCGCCACACTACAAGTTCTGGCCGAAACGGGTGCCACACAGGATTACCGTGCCTTCGACCTCGCTCTGGCATAACCTGGCGATCAGCGCGCTGCGTTACCCTGACAAGACCGCGATGGTATTTTTTGGTGCCATCACCACCTATTTGCAATTGGAGCAACAGGCCCTGCGTCTGGCTGCCTGTCTGCACCGGCTGGGGGTGCGGCGCGGCGACCGGGTGCTGCTCAACATGCAAAATTGCCCGCAGCTGGTGGTGGCGCACTGGGCAATATTGCGCGCCAATGCCGTGGTGGTACCGGTCAACCCGATGAACCGTGCCGAAGAGCTGAAGCACTACATCACGGATCCGGATGCGCGGGTGGCCATCACCACGGCCGACTTGGCCGGCGAGTTGGCGCAGGCCAGCAATGGCCTGGAGCCGGGATACCGCCTGTCGCACCTGATCGTCACCCATTTCACCGATGTTTTCGACAGCGCTGCTGCTGGCGAACATGCACCGCCCGCTGCCTGGCGGGCCTGGCTGGGCACGCGGCACGCGGCGCCCGACCTGCATGGCGGAATTGTGGTCGACTGGGCGCAGGCGCTGGCTACGACCGACCTGCCGCCGCCGCTGACCGTCGGCCCGCAGGACCTGGCGGTGTTGCCTTACACCAGCGGCACCACCGGGCTGCCCAAGGGCTGCATGCACAGCCACGCCGCGCTGATGCACCAGGTGGTGGCGTCCGCCCTGCTGGGCAACGGGTCGGCGGAAAACGTGACGCTGGCGGTGGTGCCGATGTTCCACGCCACCGGCATGATCAGCGTCATGCAGTCCTGTGTGTACGTGGGCGCGGCGATGGTCATCATGCCGCGCTGGGAGCGCGACCTGGCCGGGCGCATGATCTCGCACTGGCGGGTGACACATTGGGCCAACATCCCGACCATGGTGATCGACCTGCTGGCCAGCCCGCATTTCGACAAATACGACCTGTCGTCGCTGGTGCATATCGGTGGCGGTGGGGCGGCGATGCCACAGGCCGTGGCACAACGCCTGTTCGAACATTACGGCCTGCGTTATGCGGAAGGGTATGGCCTGACCGAAACCGCGGCGCCGTCGCACTTCAATCCGATCGAGGCCACCAAGCAGCAGTGCCTGGGCATACCCTACATGGGTACCGAAGCACGGGTGGTCGACCCGGACAGCCTGCAGGAAATGCCGGTGGGTGAGCAGGGCGAGATCATCATGTGTGGCCCGCAGAACTTTCTGGGCTACTGGAAACGCCCGGACGCGACCGCCGCGGCCTTTGTCGAGCTCGATGGCAAACGGTTTTTCCGCTCCGGTGACCTTGGATACAGGGACGCCGATGGTTACTACTTCCTGACCGACCGCCTCAAGCGCATGATCAACGCGTCCGGCTTCAAGGTCTGGCCGGCCGAGGTTGAAACCCTGATGTTCCGCCACCCTGCGATCCAGGAGGCCTGCATCATTTCAGCCAAGGACCCGTACCGCGGCGAAACAGTGAAGGCGGTGGTGGTGTTGCGGCCCAGCCACCTGGGCCAGGTCAGCGAGCAGGACATCATCATCTGGTGCCACGGCAACATGGCGGTCTACAAGGCGCCGCGTATCGTGCAGTTTGTCGATGCCCTTCCCAAGAGCGGCAGCGGGAAAGTCATGTGGCGGCTGTTGCAGGAGGCCGGGTAAATATACGTAAATTGGTGGAAATCAGGTAACCCTGTTGTTGCCATGGTTCTGGCGTGGGTGTAAGGTACATGGTACTTGCATCGTGCTTTTCTTTCGTAACCGGAGTGTTCGACATGAAACCGATCTGGAGCACCCCTCTGACATGGCTTTTTGTTGTTGTGCTGGCGATTCTGCTCGCCCTGGCAACCCCC
>JANLVB010000197.1:0-2659 GCA_031363785.1 Betaproteobacteria bacterium | reverse complement strand
TTCAGACCGTTGGCTCGCCAATCGTCGACCAATTTCGCGGTTGCGCGCTGCGTCGGTATCCCCTCTGACGCAGCGACATCGAATACTGCGATTGTCTTTCCGGCCAGCGCCGCGGCCGTCGGCATGTCGAGCTGATCGAGTTGCTGAGCCAGCGCGGGCCCGACCTCGTAGCCCGAGGCCTCGACCACCTGCCCTGCGGCGGATTGCCGGCGCAATATGTCCGTGCTCTTCACGCCATTGGGCAATCCCATTTCGGAGGCGATCCGCATGCGCAGGAACTGCGTCCAGTAGGGCTTGCCGGCCACCACCGGCATCCACATCAGCAAGTGATCGATCTGCTCGTCTTGCGCCGCCAGTTGCGCGGCCAGCAGAGCGCCTAAACGCACGCCCCACAAGGTGCGACAGCCGTTGCCATGCTGGCGCAGCCAAGCCAGGCCAAGGCGCATGTCGTCACACCAGCCGTCCCAGTCTGCCTGCGCAAACTCGCCGGCGCTGTCGCCGGTGCCGGACAGGTCCAGTACCAAGGTACCCATGCCAATGGCCGCAAGCGCATGTGCCTGCATCGTCACCATGGAACGGCAGCGGTTCATTTCTTCCGCGAATGCGGGCACCACCAGCACATCGCCGATGGTCACCACGTCAACCGCGGGCGGGTGGTAGTAGCCGATCAGGTCGCCGTGTTTGCCGCGCACCACGACGGGGCGCAGGTTTGTCGGTCGGATGGTGTAATTCACATGCATGGGTTGGGCGGAGCAAGCTGCCCAAGCGCAGACGGCAGGCCGTTCGTTACCGTCCGATGGGGTAATAGGCCAGGCCTTGCGATCTGACAAACTTCGGGTCGTACAGGTTTCGACCGTCAAAAACCAGCGGCGAGTTGAGCTTCTCCTTGATCATGTCGAGATCAGCGCTTCGAAATTCCTTCCACTCGGTCACAATCACCAGCGCGTCAGCACCCTGCAGCGCGTCCATGGCCTTTGCGGCGTATTGCAGGCGTGGCTCCTGGCCAAAAATCCGTCGCGCCTCATGCATGGCGACCGGGTCGTAAGCGGTGACGGTCGCGCCAGCGGCAAACAGGTCTGCCAGCAATGTGCGGCTCGGTGCGTCGCGCATGTCGTCGGTATTGGGTTTGAATGCCAGGCCCCACAAGGCAAAGTGTCGCCCGGACAGGTCGGCACCGAAATGACTCTTGATCTTGTTCGCCAGCACATGCTTTTGCGCGTCGTTGGCTTGTTCCACCGCAGTTAACAGCTTCAGCTCAATACCAGCCTGGTCGGCCGCAGTCTTGATGAGCGCCTTGACGTCTTTGGGGAAACACGAGCCACCATATCCGCAGCCGGGGTACAAAAAGTCGTAGCCAATGCGCGGGTCCGAACCGATACCCTGGCGCACCATTTCGATGTCCGCGCCGAGCTTTTCAGACAGATTGGCCAGCTCGTTCATGAAACTGATGCGGGTCGCCAGCATCGCGTTCGCGGCGTACTTGATCAACTCGGCGCTGCGCACGTCGGTGACGATCAGCCGTTCGTGGTTGCGCTGGAACGGTGCGTAAAGGGCGCGCATCAAGAAGATTGCCTGCTCATTGTCGGCGCCAACAACAATCCGGTCCGGACGCATGAAGTCCTCCACCGCCGCCCCCTCTTTGAGGAACTCCGGATTCGACACCACGCTGAACGGGCTTTCGACGCCGCGCTTGAGCAATTCGTCGGCAATCGCCTTTTTCACCAGATCACCGGTGCCTACCGGTACCGTGCTTTTGTCCACCACGACCTTGTAGTCAGTCATCAGGCGGCCGATATTGCGCGCCGCAGCCAACACGTATTTCAAGTCAGCGGAGCCATCCTCATCGGGTGGTGTTCCAACCGCGATGAACTGGATGGTGCCATGTTGCACGGCTTGTTCAATGTTGGTTGTGAAGTGCAACCGGCCTGCAGCCACATTGCGGCTGACCATTTCCTGCAACCCCGGCTCATGGATTGGGATGCCGCCGTCGTTCAGGATCCTTATTTTTTCGGCATCGAGGTCAAGGCACAACACGTCATTGCCTACTTCGGCCATGCAGGCCCCGCTGACCAGGCCAACATATCCGGTTCCAACGACAGTGATTTTCATTTCTCAGTTCGCACTATGGGGCACCCGCGTTCAGACATCCAGCTTGCTGCGGACAAAATCTATCAGCGAGCGCACGGTCGCAAAGGTCGCGCCGTCGATATCGCCGTCGTCGATGGCGATTCCAAACCGTTCTTCCAACGTCGTTATCAATGTCACAACAACCATTGAATCCAACTCTGGGATGACCCCCAACAACGGCGAGTCGGGGGTCAATGCAGCGCCACTGTCGCCCAAGCCAAGCACTTGCGTCAGAACTTCTCGCACTTCCCGTGAAATATCCACTTGAACTCCCGGCCTGCCAACTGGCAGTAGGGTGAGATTCTAGGCGACCGAACAGGCCATCGCGCCTGCTGTGAGATACTTTTCGCCTGCGTCGGCAGTGGCCGGCGCGTTTTCAGATTGCAATCGTTTTTCCATCCCAAATGCCCGACTCCGCCCTGTTGCCGGAACTGATTGCCACATCTGCCGAGCGCGATCCGGCGGCCTTGGCCTTGACCAGCGGCGCTGCGTCGCTCGCGTATGGCGAACTGCATGCTTCAGTGGCCCAGTT
>JANLVB010000530.1:0-1663 GCA_031363785.1 Betaproteobacteria bacterium | reverse complement strand
ACCGAGTCGACCTTTTTGTCCACCCGTTGCGAGCCAATCTGTGTCTTCGGGCTGAGGGCGCCGGTGGGGCAGGCTTGCACACACTCGCCGCAGGCAACACAGGAACTGTCGCCCATGTTGTCGCCCAGATCAAACACGATCTCGCTGTGCGAGCCGCGCATCGCGTAACCGATGACATCGTTGACCTGCTCTTCACGGCAGGCGCGTACACAGCGGTTGCACTGGATACAGGAATCCAGATTGACGGCCATGGCCGGGTGCGACAGATCGGCCGCCGGTTGTACGCGGCGCAGGGCCTTGAGCTGCGGACGCACCGAAACCTGCATACGCTCTGCCCAATCGCTCAGCTCGCCATGCTGACCGGCGAACTCCGCGCCACTATCGGCGGCATCGGTCCACTTGTAGCCCACGTCGGGCATGTCCGACAACAGCAGCTCGAGCACCATCTTCTGGCTCTTGACGGCGCGCTCGCTGCTCGCCGACACCTCCATGCCAGCTGTGACGTTGCGGCAGCAACTCGGCGCCAGCACACGCTCGCCTTTGACCTCGACCACGCAGGCGCGGCAGTTGCCATCGGCACGGTAACCTTCCTTGTAACAAAGGTGCGGCAAATCGACGCCATGCCGTTTCGCCGCGTTGAAGACCGTCTCGCCATCGAAGGCCTGCACAGCGCGCCCGTCGAGTGTGAAGTGGATGGTCTGCGGCGCCAGTTGCGCCGGTTTTGCTGGAGCGTTCACGGCACCTCCCGCCGGGCTGCCGCAACGGGGCCAGGGGCTCCCTCGCGGGGCAGTGACCGATGATGGGAATGGGGATCCATCATTTCCTCCGTTCCGATTTCATGCGCAAAATACCTTTGTACACAACGCACCGGGTTCGGGGCCGCCTGCCCCAATCCACAAATCGAGGCATCGGTCATGACCACGTTGATATCCTCCAGTGTCTGGTTATCCCATGCCGCCGCGGTCATCAGTTTTGCCGCCTTGGCGGTACCGACCCGGCACGGTGTGCACTGGCCGCAACTCTCATGCTCGAAGAAACGCATCATGTTGAGTGCGGCGTCGCGTGCCCTGTCGTGTTGGCCCAGCACAATCACGGCAGCAGAGCCGATAAAACCACCATGTGGCTGCAAGGTATCGAAGTCCAGCGGTACATCGGCCAGGCTGGCCGGAAAGATGCCACCCGAGGCACCGCCCGGCAAATAGGCGTACAGCGTGTGACCGTCCTGCATGCCACCACAATATTCGGCCACCAGCTCGCGCAGCGTGATGCCGGCCGGTGCCAGCTTGACACCCGGGTGTCGGACCCGGCCACTGACACTGAACGACCGCAGGCCCGTGCGGCCGTGGCGGCCAAAGCCGGTGAACCAGGCTGCTCCTTTTTCCACAATATCGCGCACCCAGTACAGGGTCTCGAAATTGTGTTCCAGTGTCGGGCGGCCAAACAGGCCAACCTGGGCAATGTAGGGTGGCCGCATGCGCGGCTCACCACGCTTGCCTTCAATGCTCTCGATCATGGCCGACTCTTCACCGCAGATATAGGCACCGGCGCCTCGGCGCAGCTCGATCAACGGCAGCGGACAAGGCGGATCGGAGCGAATCGCAGCCAGTTCCTTCTCCAGAATGGCGCGGCAACCATGGTATTCGTCGCGCAGATAGATGTAACA
>JANLVB010000191.1:0-5836 GCA_031363785.1 Betaproteobacteria bacterium | reverse complement strand
TCGAAGCGCTTGTCGTGCGGGTTGTAGCGGTCTACGTTGAGCGAGCCCATGTCCAGCGGTACAAAGTGCGGTGCCGTCGCCTTGTCCTTTGCCAGCTCCAGAATATGCTGCAGGCGCGCCGCGCCGCTGTGGTCGTCCACGGTGTTGTACCCCAGGGTAGGGTGCACCAGGATGTCGGAGCCGCTGCGCACGCGACGCATGGTGTCTGCGTAGACGTCGGCGCTGTGCTCCGGGCTGCCATCGGATTTGCGCGCGTGGAAATGCACGATCGCCGCGCCGGCGTCGCGGCATGCGGCTGCGTCGGCGGCAATTTCAGCCGGTGAATAGGGGACATGGGGGTTGCCCTGCTCGCGCAGCATGTATTCGTTGATGCGCGCTTCGATGATGAGTTTTTTCATGGCGTATCGTATGGTGAGGTGTCAAAGACGGTGCAGCACGATGGGCATGCTGGCAAAGGCGTCGTGGTAACTGCTGGTGTTGCGTTGTGGTGTTTGTTCGGGATCGAGCGCCACGCCGGCCTGGTACAGCGCGTGCAACACACCGACGATGGTACCCAGAGTCGGATTGGCATCATCGTAACGCTGTGACAGGCCGGTGACCAGGGCGCGCCCGATACAGGTATGTGCGCCCGATCCAAACGTCAGACCCCAGGGCGGCGGCTTGCGGCCTGCAGGGCGCAACGGGTCGAAGTTGTCGACGTCTTCGCCGAACAGCTCCGGGCTGCGGTTGGCGTTGGAGAAAAACAGCGCGATGCGCTCGCCCGTGTGAAACGACCGTCCACTGGCCTGCAGAACAACGTCCCGCGTAGCAACACGCAGCAGGGCCGGCACGGGCTGATGCAGGCGCAGTGACTCATTGGCCGCGCCGCGCAGGAATTCGATGTCCCCCGAGCGCCAGCGGTGCTCCGGGTGCGCCTTCCACCAGGTGTCAAGGTGCCAGACGATGTGTGGCAGCGCGTGGGAGGTGGTTTGTGTGCCTGCGACCAGAAACAGTGCACACTCGCGCCAGATTCTGGCCTGCTCATCCGGCTGTCCATCTTCGCCATGCCGGGCCAACAGGCTGAGCAGGTCCATCGGCAGCGCCGAGTCAGGCAACTGACCGAGTTTGATCGCTTGCACCAGGCTGTTTCGGCGACCGAGTGCGGGCTGCAGAAAATCGCGGATCAACACGCTGCGCGCGGCGACACCCTCGGCCATGACCTCGGTCTTGTCGCGGGTCGACCATTCCACCCCCGACGCGGCTTCCAGGCTGGTGACCAGCGCCTGCAATTGGGCACGGCGTTGCGGCTCGTCGGCGTTGTCCACCCCCGTGACATGGGCCGAGATGACGATGGTGAGACTGCGCAGCAACGCCACCAGATCCAGTCGCACCAGGCCGTCAGCGCTGCGCGCCGCGCGCAGCGCGTCGAATGCCTGGCGGATCGCCGGTGCGAGGATTTCCACCTCGCTGCGGCGCAAGGCGGCGTGGGTGAACAAGCCCATCAGCAACTTGCGTCGTGCACGATGCTCGGGGCCGTCGATGGTGACCAGAGACCCGCCGTACACCGGGCGGCTCTCGAAGTGTGAGCCCTGCTCAAAGCCGGACGAGCGCAAAACCTCGTCGATTTCAGCGTAACTGTCGACGCGCTGGAATTGGTGAAGAAACTCCGACACTGAGGCGGACACAACACGAGGGGCAGCCATGTGTATCAATTTACCATTCAATCAGGGTTGCACCAGAACTGACGGCAATTGGCGCTGGTTGCCAGACACCGTCGGTCAAAATAATGGACAAATTGTCTACTTCATGAATAATGTCCATAATTACAACATTCGCCGTTGCCATGAAACAGTTCTCCGCCACCCAGGCCAAGCAAAATTTCGGTGGGTTGCTGAGTGCTGCGAGTCTGGGCCTGGTGGCAATTGAGCGCCACGGCAAAGTGCAGGCCATCATCGCGGCCCCGCAGTTTTTCAATCAAGCGCCAGTGCCTGATGCGCTCGCACCCAGACAAATCGCACGATTGCGCCAGTCGGTGATTGAGAAGGACCGGCTGATCCGGCACCAGCGCATTGCCCTGGCACTGGTCACGGCGTCCAGGCGCAAGCGGGCGCAGATGCTGGCTGCGGCGCAGGCCGTGGTGCAACGTTGGCGCTCGGACGGGCTTTGCAGCGCTGACTATATTGATCGTTGGTCGGCAATTCTGGCGCTGCCCGCCACAGAAATGGCGCTGCAGATGACGGGCGAAGGTAACAACGACTGGGGCCCCGCCTTGCGCCAGAACTCGCCCTGGGTTGGGTTGCAGGTGTGACGCAGGACGCATTGTTTCGGCTTCTGGCGCAGGCGCAGCAGCTGAGCGGCCATGCCGACTACACCATCATCGGCAGCCTGTCTATCCTGGGCCTGGAGGCGGATTTCAGCATTCCACCCGATATGGCCATGTCCGTCGATGTCGACTGTTACACCAAGGACGATCCGCCGAAGATTTTCGGGTTGACCCAGGCGCTGGGCGAGAACTCGGATTACCACCAACGGTTTGGTTACTTTCTTGATGCGGTTGGCCCCGACCTTGCCAGCCTGCCCGATGGCTGGCAGGCGCGCCTGATCAAAGTGCAGCGGCAAGCCTTGCGCGCCTGGTTTCTGGAGCCCAACGACGCAGCCGTATCCAAATACGCCCGTGGCGAACCGCGCGACATCCGCTGGATCCGGGCCGGCCTGCGCGCCGGTGTCGTGTCGAGCGCCATGGTGCACAGGCGCATGCGGGAAACAACGTTCCTCGATGCCGATGAGCAACAGCGGGCGAAGTCACTGGCGCAGGCGGATCGGGACTGGTTTGCGCAGCAGGGGTGGTAACCCTGATAGCGGTCGGCGGGCGTGCGGCGCAGATGGGTGGTGTCGGCCTCAAGTTTGCGCCTGCAGGATGGAAGCAGCACCCTTGTGCGCCACCATGGTGGTGGGCGCATGGGTGTTGCCGGAGGTCACGGTCGGGAACACCGAGGCGTCCACCACGTACAAATGGTCAACACCATGCACCTTGAGCTGCGGGTCCACGACACAGCGGCTGGCATCCTGCCCCATGACGCAGGTGCCCACCGGGTGGTAACAGGTGCTGGCACGGGCGCGAAAGTCGTCCAGCATGGCTTCTTCACCCATGGTCAACAGGTCTGGCGCAATCGGCTCCCGGATCAGCTTGCGCATGGCGTCGGTCTGTGCCAGGCGCCGGATGAGTTGCGCGCCACGCAGGGCTTGCGCCACATCCTGCGGATGCGACAGGTAATTGGGCCGGATGTTCGGAGCGTCGCTGACGTTGACGCTGCGAATGTCGACCCGGCCCCGGCTCAAGGGCCGGCATGGCTGGAAACACAGGATGAATCCGGCGAACTTGTCCGGCACGATCTGGGTGCCGGTCTTCGATTCGGCCAGGGTGTAGGTGATGGGGTTGCAGTACAGCTGCATGTCGGCTTGTGCCGCCAGTGAATGGGAGCGCACAAAACCGCCACACTGGTTCACGCTGATGCTCAAGGGGCCGCCGAGGGTCGTCACATACTGCAAACCGACGCGCAATTTGCCCCACAGGCTGCCAAGCAGGTTGTTCAGCGTCGGTTCGGTGGCCTGGTAGTAATAACTCATTGCCAGGTGGTCCTGCAGATTGGCGCCGACCTGCTCTTGCGCCAGCACCACGGGGATGCCGTGTTGCTGCAGCAAGGCGCCGGGCCCGATGCCGGAGAGCTGCAGCAACTGCGGGCTCTGGATCGCGCCAGCGCTCAGCACCACGGCACGCCGCGCCCGGGCCGTATGCGGCACGCCGCCACGCTGGTATGCCACCGCCACCGCCGTGCGGCCCTCAAACACGACCTTGCTGGCCATGGCGCCGGTGTGTAGCTGAACCCGGCCCCGTTTGAGGGCCGGGCGCAGGAATGCGTCTGCGGCCGACCAGCGCATGCCGTGGCGGGTGTTGATGCGGTAACGGCCCACACCTTCGGGTTGTGTGCCGTTGAAGTCGTCGCTGAACGGCAGTCCGGCCTGTTCGGCGGCGGTGAAGAAGTGCCGCTCCATTGGGTGCAGCTGTTTGCGCACGTCGCTGACAAACAACGCGCCACCTGCGGCGGCTGCGCCATTGGCATCGACGGGACGCTCAAAACTCTCGTACACCGGGCGCACATCGTGCCAGCCCCAGCCGGGGTTGCCAGCAGCGGCCCAGTCGTCGAAGTCGCCCGGCAGGCCGCGGCAATACACCATGGCGTTGATCGAGCTCGAGCCGCCCACCACCTTGCCGCGTGGGAAATAGATGCGTCGGCCTTTCATTGCGGCGTCGGGCTGGGCTTCGAACTTCCAGTTGACGCGTTCGTCGTAGAAGGTCTTGCCGTAGCCAATCGGCATGTTGATCCAGAGTCGGCGGTCGTGCTCGCCGGCTTCGAGTACCAGCACGGTGGCCTGGCCGTCGGCACTGAGCTTGTCTGCCATCACGCAGCCCGCCGATCCGGCGCCCACCACGATGTAGTCGTATTCGTCGCTTTGCATGATCATTTCCGGCTGTTTGCGCCAATGCGCCGTGGGTCGAGTTGCAGCACCGCCTGCGAACCCTCGCCCATCATCACATAGTCGTCTTTGCTATGTGGTGCGCCGGTCGGTACCGGCTGTTTGCCAGAGTAGCGCCATATGGCCAAGGCCATCAGCACCAGCACGGACGCGAAATACAGCATCAGGCTCTCGGCGCCCAGCACATCCATCAAGGCACCCGCCAGCGTCGGGCCAACGGTGGCGCCCACGCCGTGCAACAACAGCAGGCCACCGGTGACCTCGAGCACCCGGGAGCGGTCTATCAGGTCGTTCACATGCGCCACACTCAGCCCGTAGACCGTGAACGCGAAGCCGCCGTACACGATGCCGAGGAAGATCAGCGAATTTTCATACTCCCGCGCCAGGTAAAAACCGACACCCGCCACTGCGGCGCAGCATGCGCAGACCCAGAACAGCACCCAGCGCCGGTCGTGCCGGTCGGACAGGTGGCCGATCGGCCATTGAAAAGCCGCCCCGCCCAGAATGGTCGCTGCCATGAAGGTGGCAATACCAGCCTCGCTGAATCCGACGCCCTGTCCGAACACATGGCCCAGGCTGTAAAAGGCGCCACTGAGCAAACCCGAGGCGACCGCGCCAACCACCCCGATCGGCGAAATCGCGAACAGATCGACCAGGCCGAGCTTGGGCGCCTCGGTGGCCTGGGGCTCTTCCACCGGCGTCAGTGTGATCGGCAGCAACGCGAAAGAAAACAGGATGGACACCAAGGCAAACGGCACAAAACCGAAACGGTCACCGACCAGGATCAACCATTGCCCGAGCGCCATCGATACGCCACTGACCGCCATATAGGAGGCGAACACCTTGCCGCGCTGGTGCGGCTTGGCCACCACGTTGAGCCAACTCTCCACCACGATGTACAGACCCACCAGACAGACGCCGGTGATGAAGCGCAGGCCACCCCAGAACCAGGGATCGAGCCACAAGGCGTGCAGGATCGGCAGGGTGGAGGCGATGGACGCCATGGCCGCGAAGGCCCGGATATGGCCCACCTTGCGGATGATTGCCGGGCAGGCATAGGTGCCAAATACGAAGCCGGCGAAATAGGCCGACATGATCATTCCTGTGACCAGGCCCGAAAAACGCGCCGCGCCGGACTGCGCGCCGATGGCCGAGAACAACAGGCCGGTGCCCACCACCAGCATGCCCACACCGCTGAGCAAGGACACCAGCGGCAACAACAATCTACCCATGACAGCGTCCGTTCAGCACAAGCGGCCAAGGTTGCACAAGAACAGGTCACCTATGTGTGTGTTTGCGACCTGCAACAGGTCGCGCGCCG
>JANLVB010000552.1:0-5133 GCA_031363785.1 Betaproteobacteria bacterium | reverse complement strand
TTTGAAGACGCCAAGCTGCGCCTGCTCAATGGCAGCCATTCGGCCATGGCCTGTATCGGCGCGGTGGCCGGTCTGCCGCTGGTCAGCGACTGCATGGCACAGGCGCCCGTGCGCGATTTCATACATGGCCTGATGACCCATGAAGTGGGTCCGCTGTTGCAGCGCCAGGACTGGGCTGACTACCGCGACGCATTGCTGCTGCGGTTTGCCAATCCGCACCTGCAGCACAATGTGCACCAGATTGCGTGCGACAGCTCGCTCAAGGTTGCGCTGCGCTGGGTTCCCGCCGCCGTGGCCGCCCTGCAGGCCGGGCTCCCCGTGACGCGGCTGGCATTTTGTGCGGCCGCCTGGATGCGTTATTGCCAGGGCATGGATGACGCCGGGCGAACCTACGCCTTGTCCGACCCGAACGCCGAAGCCTTGCAAACCACCGCCAGCGCCCACGCCGCCAGCGCCAGCGCAACGTTCGACCATCTGGGTACGTTGGCGGCAGTCTGGGGCGATGTGCTGCCGCAGCACCCGCACTGGAGATCACTGGTGACAGACCACCTGCGAGCGATACAGTCACACGGCCTGCTCGCAAGCATCGCCGCCGTTGCCGGGCACCCGCACTAGGTGTCGCCCAGCTACTTCTTACACCCCGGAGAAAACGATGTTGCAAAGCTGGAGATGGTTTGGCCCGAATGACCCGGTATCGCTGCGCGAAATCCGCCAGGCCGGCGTGACCGATGTAGTGACTTCGTTGCACCACATCGCCTGTGGCGAAGACTGGCCGGAGCAGGAGATTCGCAAACGGATTCGCGAGATTGCATGGGACGAGGAGCGACAACAAGCCACCGGCCTGCGCTGGGGCATGGTGGAAAGCCTGCCGATCCATGAGGACATCAAGACGCGCTCGGGCGACTACCAGCACTACATCGCGGTCTACAAGAACAACCTGCGAAAACTCGGCGCGCAGGGTGTGCGCGCCATTTGCTACAACTTCATGCCGGTGCTGGACTGGGCACGCACCGATTTGTACATCACACAGGCCGACGGCAGCACGATTTCCGGCTGCAACATCGACGCTTTTGTGGCGTTTGACCTGTTTGAGTTGCGCCGTCCGGGAGCAGAGAAAGACTATGCGCCCTGGGCCATTGCGTCGGCCCGCCAGTTTTACGATGCACTCACACCGCAGGCGCGCACCGAGCTGCGTGACTGCATCCTGCTCGGATTGCCCGGCACGGTCGAAGACCTTGACCCGGCCGAGTTCCTGCGCCGTCTGCAGCGCTACCGGCATATTGATGCCGAACAGCTGCGCCGCAATCTGTACGACTTCCTGAACGACATCATGCCGGACTGCGAAGCCGCCGGCGTGAAAATGTGTATCCACCCCGACGACCCGGCCTACCCGGTGTTCGGCATCCCGCGCATCCTGAGCCGCGCTGACGACGTGGAGCGCCTGTTTGCGGCCGTGCCGTCGCCCAACTCGGGCCTGACCCTGTGTACCGGCTCGTTCGGCAGCTGTATTCACAACGACCCGGCACAGATGCTGGAACAGTTTGCGCAGCGGGTGTATTTCGTGCACTTTCGCAATGTGACCCATGTGCCGGGCAAGGAGGGTTCGTTCTACGAATCGAACCACCTGTTCGGCTCGGTCGACATGCCGCGCGCCATGCAAGCGCTGGTGGTCGAAGAAGAGCGACGCAAGGCGGCCGGCATCATCGACTGGGGTATCCCGGTGCGCCCCGACCACGGCAAGCTGATGGACGGCGACAAGAATAGCGGTGCCTACCCGGGTTATTCACGCACCGGACGCATGATCGGTCTGGCCGAGCTGCGCGGGCTGGAGGTAGGCATACGGCATTCGATGGGGTTGGATATCGGCTGATCAACCTGCCATGTCTACCCCGGCAGCTGCGGCAGCCAGTTTGAGGTCACTGTCCAGGGTGGCGATCGACAGCCCGTGGCGCATGGCCAGCTCAAGGTAAGCCGCGTCGTAGCTGCTCAGGCTGTACCGCATTGCCAACTCGAAAAGCTGCCGCTGACCGGGTATTGGCCCGGCATCGACTTCAATCGGCAACTGGCCCAAGGTGTCCAGAATTTCCCTGGCTTGCGCAATAGGAAGTTTGCCTTTGGTGCAGGCCGTTCTCAGCACATTGGCCAGCTCCATTTGCCACAAGGGCGGAACCAGCGCACGGTCGCTCTCAAGCCGTTTGGCGATGGCACTGCTGTACGCATTACTCTGGTCGGGAAGGTACCAGCCGGTCACCACCGAGTTGTCAAGGACGAAGGGCATCAGTCACGGCCCTCCTCAATTGCTCGCTTCACCGAGGCGCCCAAACCAGCCCCGGCGCCAAGCTTGCGCAGGGCCTCCATTGCACCCGCTACCTGCTGCCGCTGCCCATGCGACCGCCGCCCCTTGGCGGAAATCGCCACCAACCGAGCGACAGGTGCGCCATGCCGGGTAATGGTGATCTCCTCACCATTCTCAACCTCGGCAATCATTTCAGAAAAGCGATTCTTGAGTTCGAATATGGCGACTGCTTTCATCACGGTCCTTCGGAAAAATATGGCTAGCCATATTTTGCCACGGACTGGAGCCGCGTGATTCGCAAAAGAAGCCAAGGAGTGGCCTTGACCAGGAGCCCCGGCGAAAGCGCTACAACATCAAGGCCAGGCTGGCGTCCAGATGCTCGGTGGGTGCACGCTTGAAGCCCGAGCGGGCAAACCGGTGCAATCGCCCGACAACAAACGCAGTCAGGGCTGACGCCAGCACCTGGGCATCGACAGTCGGGGTGCCCGAGCCATTCGCCTGCGCACCATCACGCAAACCCTGGCGCAGTGTGGCTTCGATCTTGTCGAAAAACTGGTTCATGCGTTGTTGCAGGCGTTCGTTCTCGAACACCAGCGCGTCGCCCACCATGACACGTGTCATGCCGGGGTTTTTCTCTGCGAACTGCAGCAACATGACAACCAGCTTGGCGGCATGCCGCGCCCCCGATGCCGCGTCGGCGTTCGCGGTCTGCTCGCGCTCGGCGATCTGGTTCACCAGCGAGAACACGCTGTGCTCGATGAACTCGATCAGGCCCTCGAACATCTGCGCCTTGCTGGCGAAGTGCCGGTACAGCGCCGCTTCACTCACGTCCAGGCGGGCCGCCAGCGCCGCAGTGGTGATGCGTTCTGCACCTGGCTGCTCCAGCATGGCTGCCAGCGCCTGCAAAATCTGCACCCGGCGCTCACCCGGTTTGGGCCGCTTGCGGGTGACGCGAACCACTGGCGATTCGGCGTCGTTGTCGCTGGAGGCGGTCTGGTCTTCTGGCATGTTGGCGGAGGGAATTTTTTTATTCTCGCATACCGCCAACTAGGGTCTTTCCCGAGTGCGTACCGGGCATCAATGGGAGCGGATCATGGTGCCGTAGGCCTGCTCCGTCAGTATCTCCAGCAGCAGCGCATGCGGCACGCGGCCATCGATGATGTGCACCGAGTTGACGCCGCTCTTGGCGGCATCCAGTGCCGATGAAATCTTGGGCAACATGCCGCCATGGATGGTGCCGTCGGCAAACATCTCGTCGATGGCACGGGCGGTGAGGTCGGTGAGCAGTTTGCCGGCCTTGTCCAGCACGCCCGGTGTGTTGGTCAGCAACACCAGCTTCTCGGCCGCCAGCACCGTGGCCAGTTTGCCGGCCACGACGTCGGCGTTGATGTTGTAGCTCTCGTTGTTTTCGCCAAAACCGATCGGACTGATGACCGGTATGAAGGCATCCTCCTGCAGGGCCCGCACCACGCTCGGGTCGATGCTGACGATGTCGCCCACCTGCCCGACGTCGTGCTCCTTGGTCGGGTCGTGGCTGTCGAGCATCTTGAGTTTTTGCGCCCGGATCATGGCACCGTCGCGCCCGGTCAGGCCCACCGCCTTGCCGCCGGCCTGGTTGATCAGGCCGACGATGTCCTGCTGCACCTCGCCGCCCAGCACCCACTCGACGACCTCCATGGTTTCCGCATCGGTGACCCGCATGCCCTGGATGAACTCGCCCTTCTTGCCCAGGCGGTTCAGCGCGTTCTCGATCTGAGGCCCACCACCGTGCACTACCACCGGGTTCATTCCCACCAGCTTGAGCAGCACCACATCCTCGGCAAAGTCGGCCTGCAGGGCCGGGTCGGTCATGGCGTTGCCGCCGTACTTGATGACCAGGGTCTTGCCATGGAACTTGCGGATGTAGGGTAACGCCTGGGCCAGTATCTCGGCCTTGTCACGCGGGGCGATATGGGAGGTGTCGGTCATGGCTTTGGCTACGTCAGATGGTGCGAACGGTCCGGTGGGCCGGGCTGCCCGCATTGTGCTACAGCGCGTCAGGCGGCGATGGGCGCGAGGTCTGACGGGGGTGCCTCGACATAACCATGCACACAGTTGGTCAATACCTGCTTGACGGCCGCCACGTCGGCGCGATCCACGGCCAGGTGCAGCGCCTCCAGTTGCAACTCCAGTTCTGGCCAGGACAGGAACTCTTCCTGTGCCTTCATGATGCGTGGGTGCGCGGTGGGTAAGGGGTTGTCGCCGATCAACAGCTCCTCGTACAGCTTCTCGCCGGGTCGCAAGCCAGTGATGGTGATCTCGATGTCGCCGTCGGGTGTGGCCGCATCGCGCACGCGCAAGCCGGACAACTCCACCATGCGCCGCGCCAGCTGCATGATTTTCACGGGCTGCCCCATGTCGAGTACAAACACTTCACCACCCTGCGCCATCGCGCCGGCATGCAGCACCAGTTGTGCAGCCTCCGCAATGGTCATGAAATAACGCGTGACTTCGGGATGCGTCACGGTGATCGGCCCCCCGGCCGAGAGTTGCGAGCGAAACAGCGGCACCACACTGCCGCTGGAGCCCAGCACGTTGCCGAAGCGCACCATGGCGAAGCGCGTGCCACCACCGGTTTCGCGCTGCTGCTGTTCCAGCGCCTGCAACACCAGCTCGGCCATGCGCTTGCTGGCACCCATGATGTTGGTCGGGCGCACCGCCTTGTCGGTGGACACCAGCACCACATTCGCCACCCCCGCCGCAATCGCAGCCTGCGCCACATACAGAGTGCCAAACACATTGTTCACGATGCCCTCACCCGGGTTGCTCTCCACCATCGGCACATGTTTGTAGGCGGC
>JANLVB010000541.1:0-25270 GCA_031363785.1 Betaproteobacteria bacterium | reverse complement strand
GCGGTAAAGCTCTACCCGGCCGGTGCCACGACGAACAGCGCTGCCGGGGTTACCGACCTGCGCCGCACCTATCCCGTGCTCGAAGCCATGCAGAAAGCCGGCATGCCGCTGCTGGTGCATGGGGAGGTGACCGATCCGCAGATCGATGTGTTTGATCGCGAGGCGGTGTTCATCGAGCGCCATCTGATTGCGTTGCGGCGCGATTTTCCGGCGCTTAAAGTGGTACTCGAACACATTACCACGGCCGAGGCGGCACACTATGTCGATACGGCCGAGCCTGGCATCGCAGCCACCATCACGCCACACCACCTGTTATTCAACCGCAATGCCATCTTTGCCGGCGGCCTGCGACCCCATTACTACTGTTTGCCTGTGCTCAAGCGTGAACACCATCGGCTGGCCCTGGTGCAGGCCGCCACTGGCGGCAACCCGCGATTTTTCCTTGGCACCGACAGCGCGCCGCACGCCGCCCGGCTGAAGGAACACGCCAGTGCCTGCGCCGGTTGCTACACGGCGCATGCCGCGCTGGAAATGTACGCCGAGGTTTTTGACCAGGCTGCGGCGCTGCATCGACTGGAGGCATTTGCCAGTTTTCATGGGCCGGACTTTTACGGCCTGCCGCGCAACCGCAATACCGTGACGTTACGCCGCCAGCCGTGGCAGAGCGAGGCTGATTTTGCGTTCGGGGCTGCACGCCTGGTACCCCTGCGCGCCGGCGAAATTTTGCCCTGGAAGCTGCAGTAAGTGCCGGCAGCAGCCGCGGCGGCGCCAGCAGTTGTGCCGACGCGCAACAATAGGCTCCATGCACAGGCACCCGGCTGGGCCGATCAAATCAATTGGCAATATCCCTGGTCGCGTCCGTGGAGAGACATTGGCGCGCCGGTCCAGGCGGCGGTCACAGCGGGCACACCCCTGTGGTCGGCACTGCGGGTCGGTGGCTGCGCCCCGGTGCGATTTGTCTCGCACACGGAGCTGACGCCGAACACCGGCTACGAGCGGTTCATCCGCGAAACCGGCTGTTGCCCGGTTCGCGACACCCTGCATGATTTCTTCAACGGCCTGTGCTGGTTGAAATTTCCGCAGGCCAAGCTGCGGCTCAACGAGTTGCAATACCAGCAAATAGGCGGCGCCCCCGCGGGCTCGGCACGAGGAGCGGTACGCGATGCACTGACCCTGTTCGACGAAAACGCGGCGTTGTTATGGGCTCCCGCGACTCTCTGGAGCGCCTTGCAGGACAAGGATTGGAGCCGCGTGTTTGGCGTGTTGCGACCGCTCTGGGAAGATGCCCAGCTGCTGCTGTTCGGCCACGCGCTGCTGGAGAAGCTGCAGCAGCCGCGCAAAGCCATCACAGCCCATGTATACCGGCTGCCAGAACACATGGACGACCTGCCTGCCCTCGACAAGTGGTTGGCCAATGACCTGTGCGCCGCCACACTGGCGACCAAACCATTTGCCCACCTGCCGATGCTGGGTGTGCCGGGCTGGTGGGCGGCAAATGACGACCAGGTTTTTTACCACGACCTCAGTGTGTTTCGCGCACCGGGCCGCCTCACGGGAGAGGCGAAATAACCGCAGCGCTTGTGGGCAATCAGCCATCAGCCCTTGATTTCGCGCTGCTTGCCCCTAATATCAGCCCCATCCGGGCCCTGGGTGGGGCCTGCACCTGAAGGAAACCATGAAGAGAATAGTGCTGTTTGTCATGACCAACCTGGCGGTTGTGGTGGTGTTGGGCATCGTCGCGAACTTGCTGGGCGTCAACCGCTTCCTGACCGCCAACGGGCTGGACCTCGGCGCCTTGCTCGGTTTCGCACTGGTCATGGGTTTCGGTGGTGCAATCATTTCGCTTCTGATCAGCAAACCGGTGGCCAAATGGAGCGCCGGTGTGCGGGTAATCGATCAGCCGCAAAACGTGGATGAAGCGTGGATACTGGAGACCGTGCGCAAGTTTGCCGACAAAGCCGGCATTGGCATGCCGGAAGTGGGCATTTTTGATGGCGAGCCAAACGCATTTGCCACCGGCGCATTCAAGAACTCGGCGCTGGTTGCGGTATCCACCGGCCTGCTGCAGGGTATGACGCGCGAGGAGGTGGAAGCGGTCATTGGCCATGAGGTGGCGCATATCGCCAACGGTGACATGGTGACAATGACGCTGATACAAGGTGTCATGAACACCTTCGTGGTGTTTCTCAGCCGGGTCATCGGCTACGCTGTGGACAGTTTCCTGCGCCGCGGCAGCGGCAGCCATTCCGGCCCGGGTATCGGCTACATGATCACCACGGTGGTGCTCGATATCCTGCTCGGTTTTGTCGCAGCCATCATCGTCGCCTGGTTTTCACGCCAGCGCGAGTTTCGCGCCGACGCGGGAGCCGCCCAGCTGATGGGGCGGCGCCAGCCGATGATGAATGCCCTGGCCCGGCTCGGTGGCATGGTTCCGGGCGAACTGCCCAAGAGTGTCGCCGCGATGGGTATTGCCGGCGGCATCGGCAAGTGGTTTTCGACCCATCCGCCGATCGAAGAGCGCATTGCTGCTCTGCAAAATTCTCAGGGCTGAGCCAGCAGAGCGCGGGCCAGAGCCTCGGCAACCCGGATGCCGTCCACACCGGCCGAAAGGATTCCGCCCGCATAACCCGCACCCTCACCTGCGGGATAGAGTCCACGCACATTGGGGCTCTGCAACTGTGCATCGCGCTCAATGCGCAGTGGGGAGGACGTGCGGGTCTCGACGCCGGTGAGCACGGCATCCGGCATATCGAAGCCGCGCAGCTTGCGCCCAAATACCGGCAGGGCCTCGCGGATGGCATCAATGGCGTAGGCCGGCAATGCCTGCGCCAGGTTGCCCGGCAGAACACCCGGTTTGTAGGATGGCAACACCGTACCCATCCGGGTCGACGGACGGTCGAGCAGGAAGTCCGCCACCCGCTGGACAGGCGCTGCATACGTGCTGCCACCCAGCACATAGGCACGGGACTCCAACTGGCGTTGCAGGACGATTCCTGCCAGCGGATGGGGTTGGTCCGAATGGGCACGCCAGGCACGGCCGGCCGCAGAATCGAGCAGCCCGTCTTCGCGCGGGTAATCCGCCTGGTCGATGCCGACCACAATGCCGGCATTGGCATTGCGCTCATTGCGCGAGTACTGGCTCATTCCGTTGGTAACGACGCGGCCCGGTTCCGAGGTTGCCGCGACCACCGTGCCACCAGGGCACATGCAGAAGCTGTAGACCGAGCGACCATTGGACGCATGGTGCACCAGTTTGTATTCCGCCGCCCCCAGCGCCGGGTGCCCGGCATGACGGCCCCAGCGGGCACGGTCCACCAGACCCTGCGGATGTTCGATGCGAAAGCCGATCGAAAACGCCTTGCCCTGCATCGCGACGCCACGCTCGAACAACATCGCAAAGGTATCACGCGCGCTGTGTCCCAGAGCCAGCACCACCGCGTCGGTGCGCAATTGGTAGGTGGCTCCAGTCGCGCCATCCAGCACCTCCAATGACCGCAGCCGCTGCGCGCCGGCCGCCGCGTCTTGATCCAGGTGCAGATCAACCAGGCGTTGCTGGAAACGCACTTCACCACCCAGCGCGACGATTTGCGCGCGCATGTTCTCGACTACCTTGACCAGCTTGAAGGTACCGATGTGCGGATGGGCATCGACCAGAATCTGCTCTGGCGCACCGGCACGGACAAATTCGCGCATGACCTGGCGCCCCAGGTATTGCGGGTCCCGGATCTGGCTCCACAACTTGCCATCCGAGAATGTGCCGGCACCACCCTCGCCGAACTGCACGTTCGACTCCGGCTCCAGTACCGCGCGGCGCCACAGACCCCAGGTGTCCTTGGTGCGCTCACGCACCGTCTTGCCGCGTTCCAGTACGATTGGACGCAGGCCCATCTGCGCCAGCAACAGTGCGGCGAACATGCCGCATGGCCCAAAACCGACCACCACCGGGCGCGGCTCATCCTGATGCGGCCAACCGGCAGGCGCCTGGCAGGGCGCGCGGTAGCCCATATCCGGCGCAGGCATCACCCGCGCATCTGGCGCCAAGCGTGCCAACACACTGCGCTCCAGCGCGCCGTCGCAGAAAGCGGCATCCACCACATACACCACCAGCAGGGCCGACTTGCGCGCGTCGACGCTGCGTTTGAAAACGACCAGCGACGCCAAGTCAGCGCGCTGCACCTGCAGCGTGCTGCACACCAGCGCCTCCAGCCCTCCCGGATCATCGTCGAGCGCCAGCTTGAGTTCGTGCAGGCGAATCATGTCGACCGGCGAGCGGCCCAGTAGATGAGAGGCAATCGAATACGCTCAGGCCGGCAGAAAACCCTCGATCGACAGGTAACGCTCTCCGGTGTCGTAGTTGAAACCCAGGACACGTGCGCCGGCAGCCAACAGGGGCAACTGCTGGGCGATCGCCGCCAGCGTCGCACCCGAGGAGATGCCCACCAGAATGCCTTCTTCACGTGCACAGCGTCGCGCCATCTCGCGCGCCGGCTCGGCCTCCACCTGGATCACGCCGTCCAGCAGACTGGTGTCGAGATTTGCCGGAATAAACCCGGCACCAATACCCTGGATCGGATGGGGCGATGGGGTGCCACCGGAGATCACCGGCGAGGCGCTGGGCTCGACCGCGAACACCTTGAGGGCAGGCCATTGGGCCTTCAACACGCGGGCACATCCTGTCAGATGGCCCCCTGTACCCACGCCGGTAATCATGGCGTCGAGGCCATGGGGAAAGTCGGCCAGTATCTCCTGCGCCGTACTTTGCACATGGGCTTCGACATTGGCCGGGTTCTCAAACTGCTGCGGCATCCAGGCGCCCGGGGTTGCGGCAACCAGCTCCATGGCGCGGGCGATCGAACCTTTCATGCCCTTCTCACGTGGCGTCAACTCGAAACTCGCGCCATACGCGAGCATCAGGCGCCGGCGTTCCATCGACATGCTGTCTGGCATCACCAGCAGCAGCCGATAACCCTTGACAGCAGCCACCATTGCCAGGCCGACTCCGGTGTTTCCCGAGGTTGGCTCGATGATCGTGCCCCCGGGTTGCAAGGCGCCACTGCGCTCCGCCGCATCGACCATGGCCAGGGCAATACGGTCCTTGATCGAGCCTCCGGGGTTGCTGCGCTCTGATTTGATCCACACTTCGTGGGTGGTACCAAAAAGGCGTTGTATGCGCACATGCGGCGTATTGCCAATGGTCTGCAAAATGTTGTCGGCTTTCATCTATGGCTCCGTGGTGGAAAGTTTGGCAGCATTGTCTCAGGAGTGGATAATGCTCCGGTGAAGGTCACCAGACTGTCGCTGGTGCAAGCCGCAAGGCCGGTGCCTTGGCATCGGGTGGAAACACCGCACTGGAGGAACGTCCGGACTGCGCAGGGCAGCGTAGCAGCTAACGGCTGTCCATCGAAGCACTGGTGCGCGAGCTCCAGCGTAAAGGTGAGGATCAGAGCAACAGAGACGAGTCGTGCCGCGGGGCAACCTGCGGCACGGGTGAAACGGGCAATCTCTACGCGCAGCAATACCAAATAGGCACACACGCCAGACGCAGCCAGCTGCGCCGGGTACCCGGGGCCCCCGGGCCGTGTGCGGGTAGGTAGCACCGAGCCAGCGGGTGACCGCTGGCCCAGATTGATGGCAGTCACGTTGGGGGCGACCCCGACGCACAAAATCCGGCGTATCGGTGACCTTCACATTTTTTCCAACCACCAGACCAACAGGCATGCCACACGCCACCACACCCGCAATACACGGATACCACGCACACATCTACTTCGGCCCGGACACGCTCGAACAGGCGCGTGTACTGTGTGAAGCCGCCGCGCAGCAGTTCGATCTCAAGATGGGCCGCATGCACCAGCGGCCGGTTGGCCCCCATCCCGACTGGAGTTGCCAATTGGCATTCAAACCCCCGGTGTTTGCCTCCCTGGTGCCCTGGCTTGCCATGCATCGGGCCGGCCTGGTCGTGTTTGTGCACACTATCAGCAACAGCGACCTGCTGGACCACCGTGACCGCGCACTGTGGATGGGCGCGGTGCGGCCGCTCGACCTCACTGTGCTGGCCGACGCGCCGGGGCACTACGACCTTTGACCGTGCGCAGTCAATCGCCTGCGGCGAGCGCCTCCAGCCGCTGCACATGCGCCAGCAGGGAGCGCTTGGCCACCGGCCACATGCGCACCGGCACGTCATCGTAAGCCTGCGCCACCCACGCGTCCATGTCGCCAGCTGGTAGTTTTTGCATGACACGCAGTATCTTTGCCTCGCGGCGCAGGCGGTGCGCCTTGAGCTGCCCGATCGCCGTCGCGGCCTGCCCCAGCACGTAGCCGTGGGCCGGCAATATGAAGTCAATCCGGTGTCTGGAACATGCCGCCACCAGCTTGTCCAGCGACTCCAGGTAGGCAGTCATGTCGCCGTCCGGTGGATCAATGACCGTGGTACTGCCATTGAGCACATGGTCACCGCTGAACAGCAGACCATCTTCCAGCAGTATCAGACAAAGGTGGTTGGCCGCATGGCCGGGGGTGTGCAGCACCAGCAGGGTATGCTGCTCCCGACCAGGCTGTGCCCCCCCGCCCGCCGGTTGCAAGAGCAGTTGTTGGCCATCCTCAAGCACCTGATCCGGCGTGAACACGCTGGCCGCACGCGCCGTGGCGGCACTGGGCAGCCCGAGGATGGCCGGCGCTGCTTCACACATCGCCTGCAAGGGCCTGGCGCCAGGGGAGTGGTCCGGGTGTGAATGGGTGCAGACGATGAACCGGATGTCGCCATTGGCCAGGCGCCACAGGCGTTGCAGATGCTCCGGGTCGGCCGGCCCGGGGTCAATCACCACATAGCCGCACAACGGGTCACCCACCAGGTAACTGTTGGTGCCAGGACCGGTCATCACACCGGGGTTGGGTGCCGTCAGGCGCTGGACGTTTTTCAGCAGTGGCACCGGCTGACCGGTTTGCCAGTCCAGATGGTGCACCACCTGGCCGTCCGGCGCCACCAGCTCGAGCTCACCAAAGGCGGACTCATGCTCCATGTAGCGCACCTCCTTGCCCGCCAGCCAGCCAGCGCGGGGACAACTTGTCCACAACGGCTCCTGGGTTGCCGCGCAGGCCTGCAACACGGCATCGACATCCGAAAATGCCTGCAGCCGCTGCAGCGTGCGGATGGTCGGAAAGATGATGAAAAACGCTCCCTCGGCATGGCGCTTGAGCGCTTCGGCAGGGCGTACCCAGACCGGCTCGAACTGCTCTGTCTCGTCAGCTACCGGGTGCTGACCGGCAGGCATGCGCGCGACCAGGAATGGCACATCGAAGCGCCTGGGCAGGTCGCGGTCGGTGGTCCAGTGTGCCAGCACAAATACCTCATCTGCCGCCAGCACCAGGCCGCGCTGCGCGCATTGCGCCGCCAGCGGGGCTGCACGGTCCAGCTGGGTTACATCAGCCTGGCACACGGCGCCGCCTCCCGTGTGCCGCGCCAGCAACACGCCGAGTTCTTCGAAACTCTCGCGTATCGCCGCGATCGCCTGCGTCAGGTGGAGGTCGCTTTGACCCGGTCGGCGACTGGCCTGCGTATGTGCCGCCGCGTCGCCCGCATCCACGCCACCGCCAGGAAAAACATAGGCGCCGGGGGCGAAACTGGCGTCCAGTGCGCGCCGCGTCATGAGCACCTCAAAACCTGCGCTTGCGTCGCGCAGCAGCAGTACCGTGGCTGCGGGGCGGGGTGTTGCGGGGGCACGTTGCACGTGCAGGAGTTGTGTAGGTCTGGCCATCGTGGCATTTTGCCGCCAATTGCGATTGGACGGGGCGAATGACGAGACCGCGCTGGCACCGCGGCGACAGTGGTGGTCCGCAGGGGATAATCCCGACATGCGAGTGGCCTTTACCAAGATGCAAGGAGCGGGAAACGACTTTGTCGTGCTCGACGAAACCAGCCAACGGCTGAATTTGCGCAGTGCCCATTACCGATTTCTGGGTGACCGCCATTTTGGCGTTGGCGCTGACCAGATATTGAGTGTTCGGCCGTCGCCCGGCGCCGGGATCGATTTCGAATATGTCATCCATAACGCCGACGGCGCCGAAGTCGAGCATTGTGGTAACGGTGCCCGCTGTTTCCTGAAGTTTGTCTCGGACCGTGGCCTGGTGCCGCCAGGACCGGTACGCGTGAAGACGATGAACCGCGTGCTTGAACTGCGTTGGCAAGACGGCGCCCGGGTCGAGGTCGACATGGGAGTGCCTGAATTTGATCCAGCCCGGGTGCCATTTGATCCCGAAGGGCTGCTGGCACAACCCGCCGGAACATGGCAACGCTGGTCGTTACCCGTCGATAGCCTGAATGGCGCCGCCACGGCGGCGGTGTTGTCCATGGGCAACCCGCATGCCGTACTGCTGGTGGAGGACAGCACGCGCGCCGACGT
Organism: Betaproteobacteria bacterium; assembly: GCA_031363785.1. Classification (GTDB taxonomy): domain Bacteria; phylum Pseudomonadota; class Gammaproteobacteria; order Burkholderiales; family Burkholderiaceae_C; genus CAISIP01. The sequence continues at coordinate 16,871 of JANLVB010000541.1, read as the reverse complement.
CGCGCGGCTTGGGCCCGCCGTGCAGGGACTCAAGGCATTTCCCCAGGGTGTCAACGTCGGCTTCATGCAGGTGTTGCAACCCGACCGGATACGCTTGCGCGTCCATGAACGTGGCGCCGGCGAGACCCTGGCCTGTGGCACCGGCGCCTGCGCCGCCGTGGTGGCAGGAATCCGGCTCGGCCTGCTGCAGGGGCCGGTCGATGTGCTGACCCTCGGTGGCATATTGCGGGTCAGCTGGAACGGCGTAGATGGCCCGGTGCTGATGTCCGGTCCGGCCGGCACCGTGTTTGAAGGTGTAATCGATATTCCAGACAACTTATGAACCAGAGCTTGAACCACCCCATCACTGAAGGCGACATCGCCAACTACCTGGCCAACACGCCCGACTTTTTCGAGCGCCATGCCGAATTGCTGGCCTCGGTACACCTCACCAGTCCGCACAACAAGCGCACTGTGAGCCTGCAGGAGCGCCAGGCGGAAATGCTGCGCGACAAGATCAAGGCAATGGAACACCGCTTGATGGACATGGTCCGGCACGGCAACGAAAACGCCGTGTTGTCCGAGCGCCTGCTGCGCTGGGCTGGTTCCTTGTTCGCCAGCAGCGACCCGCTGGCGCTGCCGACACAGATTGCGGCGCAGATCAGGGAGCAGTTCGGCGTGCCGCAAACCGCCATCAGGGTCTGGGGGGTTGCCGATGGATATGCCAGCGCCAGCTTTGCCCAGGGGGTGAGTGATGACGCCAAGTTGTTTGTCAACTCGTTGACCGAGCCCTTTTGTGGCGTCAACACCGGGTTTGAAGCGGTGACCTGGCTCGCTGAGCCAGCCTTTGCGGCCTCGATTGCGCTGTTGCCGCTACGCCCAGCGCTCCCCGGCGCCGCGGCCTTTGGTCTGCTGGTGCTGTCATCGCCTGATGGGCAGCGCTTCAGCAGCGGGATGGGGACCGAATTTCTGCAAAGTGTTGCCCAGGTGGCGAGTGCCGCCTTGGGCCGATTGCGGTAGGCAAGCACGGAGTCAGGTCCTTGCCATGCCCGACATGACGCAGCAGACGCTGCAGGACCCGGACGCTGCGCGGGCACTCTGTGAGCGCTACCTGGAGCATGTACGGGTCGAAAAGCGGCTGGCCACCCGTACCGTGGCCCTGTACAACATCGACCTGCGCAAGTTGCTCCAGTTTGCCGACACAGCTGGCCTGGAGTTGGTCAGGGTTGAAAACCAACACATCCGGCGCTGGGTGGCACAGATGCACGCCAAAGGTCGCAGCGGGCGCGGCATTGCCATGATTCTGTCCGGCTGGCGTGGCTTTTACCACTGGCTGGGCCGCGAGGGCCTGGTTTTCTCCAATCCGGTGCAGGATGTACGCGCACCCAAGGCCGCGCGGGCGTTGCCCAAGGCGCTGGGAGTGGACGAAGCCATGCATCTGGCTGATTTCCACGATGGCAGCATCGACCCATGGCTCGAAACACGTGACGCCGCAGTGGTCGAACTGCTATATGGCGCTGGCCTGCGCATCGGCGAGTTGACCGGGCTTGACCTCGTCGCGACGGCAGCGTCCGGTGGCTGGATCGACCTCGGGGCCGCCCAGGCCCATGTGCTGGGCAAAGGCTCCAAGCGCCGCACGGTGCCAATCGGCGCCCGGGCCCTGCATGCCGTGCAGCGCTGGCTGGAACTGCGCAGCGTTGCGACGCCACGGGCCGGCGCGGCCTTGTTTGTGTCGCAGCGCGGCACACGCCTGAGCGCGCAATCGATCTGGCAGCGCCTGCGCCAGCGCAGCCAGCGGGCCGGGCTGGCAACGCCGGTGCACCCGCACATGCTGCGGCACTCCTTTGCCAGCCATGTATTGCAGTCCAGCGGTGATCTGCGGGCGGTACAGGAATTGCTCGGCCACGTCAATATCACTACCACGCAGGTTTACACCAGGCTCGACTTCCAGCACCTGGCGGCCGTCTACGATGCAGCGCATCCCCGTGCGCGCTCGAAGAAGCCAGCCGACGGCTGAGAGCCTGAACGGATGCGCCAGTCGGCGCGTCTGCGCGGGCCGACAATGCGGCGATGAAAAGTATTCGACTGCGCGAAGGCAAGGAGCGCTCGCTGTTGCGCCGCCACCCCTGGATTTTCGAGTCTGCGATTCAAAGTGGCGGCGCTGATGCCGGTGAAACTGTTCGCGTCGAGTCGCACACCGGGCAGTTCCTGGCCTGGGCGGCATTCAGCCCGCACTCGCGCATCCGGGCACGTATATGGAGCTTCGAGGCAGGGCAGCGCATCGACCGGGAGTTCCTGCGCTCCCGCTGTGCCCGCGCCGTGGCGGCGCGCGCGCGTTTTGCCATCGACAGCGACGCCATGCGCCTGGTGCATGGCGAGGCTGATGGCCTGCCGGGCCTGGTGGTGGACTGTTACGGCGACACGCTGGTGGCGCAGTTCCTGTCGGCCGGCGCGCAACGCTGGAAAGACGTGCTGGCAGATGCCTTGCTTGATGTCACCGGGCGCCACAAGCTCTACGAACGCTCGGACACCAGCACGCGGGCGCTGGAGGGGCTGGAGCAGGAAACCGGCTGGTTACGTGGCAATGGGCCGACCGAACTGGTGTTGCGCGAACACGGATGGATGTTGGGCGTGGACATAGTCAATGGTCACAAGACCGGCTACTACCTCGACCAGCGCGATAGCCGCGCCAGGTTTGCCGACTATGCCCGGCGCCTGGTGCCGCAACAGGTGCTGAACTGTTATTGCTACAGCGGCGGGTTCACGGTGGCAGCCCTGGCCGGTGGGGCGGCACATGTGACGTCAATTGATTCATCCGCCGGCGCCATTGTCTTGGCGCAACAGAACGTGGCGCGTAATGGTTACGCGCCGGATCGTTGTAAGTTCCAGCAGGGCGACGTCAACGCCGCGCTGCGGGCCTGCCATGATCGCGGCCAGCGTTTTGATGCCATCGTGCTCGATCCGCCAAAATTTGCACCCACCGTGGCGCATGCGGACCGCGCCGCAAGGGCCTACAAAGACATCAACCGGCTGGCCCTGGGCCTGCTGCAGACTGGCGGCGTGTTGTTCACCTACTCCTGCTCCGGCGGCATCAGTGTCGACCTGTTCCACAAGATTGTCGCCTCGGCCGGCTCCGACGCTGGTGTCGACGGTTACATCTGCGAGCGCCTCGGAGGTGCTCCCGACCACCCGATGACGCTGAATTTTCCGGAGGCCGAGTACTTGAAAGGCCTGGTTGTCATGCGCATATAGGAGTCGTGGCCAGCCCCCGTTGGCCGCTACACTGCCTGCTTCACCACGCGCAACGGCGCTGGTATTGCCTGGATGAGCCAGGCAAGAACCCACACCCAGGACATGCCATGAGTCTCATCCCAGCCACCATACTGACCGGTTTTCTCGGCTCCGGCAAGACCACCTTGCTCAAGCGCGTGTTGTCCGAGGCCCATGGCCAGAAAATCGCGGTGATCGAGAACGAGTTTGGTGAGGAAAACATCGACAGCGAGATTTTGGTGACCGATGTCAAGGAACAGATCATCCAGATGAGCAATGGCTGCATTTGCGGCACGATCCGGGAGGACTTGCGCAGTACCCTGCAGGACCTGGCCGGCAAGAAACGCCGCGGCGAGCTGGACTTCGACCGTGTTGTCATCGAAACCACCGGTCTGGCCGATCCGGGGCCGGTGGCGCAGACTTTTTTCATGGACGACGAAATCGCCGAGAGTTACCTGCTGGACTCCGTTCTCACCCTGGTGGACGCCAAACACGCGGTCGGCCAGCTCAATGACCGCCAGGAGGCGCGCCGCCAGATCGGATTCGCAGACCAGATATTCATCAGCAAGACCGACCTGGTTGCCAAAGACGAGGTCGATGCCCTGATGCACCGCATCAAACACATGAATCCGCGCGCGCCGCAACAGGCTGTGCATTTTGGCGAGGTGCCGTTGGCCAGCGTTTTTGACCTGCGCGGCTTCAATCTCAACACCAAGCTTGAGATCGACCCGGATTTCCTGGCACCGCAGGCGCATGACCATGACCATGCGCACGATGGTGAACACTGCGAGCACCCGTCCCATGCCAAGGAAAGCGGACACCACCACCACCACGATGACGATGTCAAGAGTTTCGTCTTCCGCTCGGAACGCCCATTTGACGCCGCCAAACTGGAAGACTTCCTGGGCGCCATCGTGAACATCTACGGGCCACGCATGCTGCGCTACAAGGGCGTGCTGCACATGCAGGGTACCGAGCGCAAGGTGATTTTCCAGGGTGTACACCAACTGATGGGCAGTGACCTGGGACCGGTGTGGCTGGCCGACGAGCTGCGACTGAGCAAGATGGTCTTCATTGGTATCGATCTGCCACGCGACATCCTGCTGCAGGGACTGGACAAGTGCCTGGTGTGACTCTGGCCGTCAGATGACATGGCCTGAATGCACATTTTTTCTGCCAGGTTCGAATTGGCCAGATATGCCTGTACACTCGCGCGCCGGAATAGTGATACGGGGTGTCCCATGGTAAACCTGTGCCGCACGACGGGCGACCGGTGGTCAGGCCTCGGGAAACCCGGCATGGCTCGGGAGGTCATGCGCCCCTGCTGCGCACCTACTTGCTGCGAGGAGTCAAATCAGTGAAAGCCAAACCTGCAAAGGCAAAGAAAACCGCCAAGCCAGTGGCCCGGGTCGCGCCCAAGGCGACCCAAGCCCCGGCGGCCAAAGTGGCGGTGAAGAAGTTGGCCGCAAAAAAGGCCGCCAAGCCTGCGCCGAAAAAGCCGTTGACCACAAAACCGCCCGCCAAAAGTGCCGTGCGCAAGGCCGGCAGTGCCAAGGCAGTCAAAAGCATTGCGAAACCAGACCAGGCTGCAAGCGCCGCCCGCGCAGCAACTGCCAAGGCGAAAGCACCGACCGCAAAACCAGCGCCATCGGCCCGGGCAAAACCGACCATATCTGAATCATTGAATGCTACCAAGATCAAGACCCAGGCGAAACCCGCACCGGTTGCCGCACCCAAATTGAGTCCGACGCCTTCGGCACCACCAGCCATGACGCCGGTGCCACCGGCAACCTCGTCCGCCCCGGTGATGCAACGTGCCGGACGTCCATCGTCGCGCCTGGCTTCACTGACGGTTCCGTCGATGGCCCAGTCGGTCGCCTCGACCGCTGCCAAAGCGAGTTATTCGCAGGTGGCCACTGCCCCACTCATCATCCCGCCGCTTCCCTCTGCCGCGAAGAAGGACCCCAAGCTGGCAAACAACTGGAAGACCAAGCCTGCGGAGCTGTTGAGCGACGCGGAGCTGCTGGCGATGCCCGACAGCGAGTACATGAACGAGAAGCAGCTTGCGGCGTTTCGCCTGAAACTCGTCACGCTCAGGCAAGACATCCTGAACAGCGCCGGAGAAACCACCGAACACCTGCGCGAAGACACGGTTGTCGTGCCCGACCCGGCAGACCGGGCCACGATAGAAGAGGAACACGCCCTGGAGTTGCGCACGCGTGACCGTGAACGCAAGTTGCTGAAGAAAATCGAGCAGTCGATTGACCGCATCGATTCTGGCGATTACGGATATTGCGACGAAACCGGCGAGTCGATCGGCGTCGGCCGATTGCTCGCGCGGCCAACCGCGACACTGTCTTTGGAAGCCCAGCAGCGCCGCGAACTGAAGCAAAAGATGTTTGGCGACTAAGAACTTGCTCTAATCCGCGCTGCAGCGAAAGGTTGTTCCAGGGCCGGGCTGCGCACAGTGGCAGAAATTACCGAAGCCATTTGCACCGTTTTGCGTAAAATTGAGCGCTGCACCTGATTGACCCATGGCCACCAAAGACAACTCCCCCGGTTTGCTGTCCAAGGTGGCGAAGTTCGTCCGCAACCCGACGACCAACTGGACCGACCTCGACAAGCAGGACCCGGAACCGGATCAGGGTTATAGCAAACAGGCGCTCAAGGAGATGATCGAGCGCAAGCGGCAAAACGACTTTGTCCGCAAGCGTGAATTTGACCAGTTGCGCAAGCTGCGCAATCGCGACCCAGCCGCCAACCCCGATCTGGCCGGACGCCCGTCTTACTTCCAGAGCAGCTTGCCCGCCAATCCGGGTGAGCGCGCCATGACGATCAAGAAGATCGACGAAATAGAAGCCCAGATGTCCAACCAGTGGTGGCAGGGCAAGGGCGCGGCCAACAAGAACAGTGCGGCCGCGGCCGCCGCCGCCGCCGAGCCGGACTCTGCCGACACCCCTGCTGCACCGTCCACACCCGAAGCGGAACGCCCCCCTCCCGTTGCCGGTGACCCGGCATATGCCGCTACCCGTCTGGCAACGATCTCGGACATCAGCTACGCCGCCACCAAACTTGCCCCCATGGTGGCCGAACTGCCAGCACCCGAGCAGCCCGACTTTGCGGCAACCCAGACCAATTCGACCTTTGGACATACGGTCGAAGCGGCGCAGGCGGCTCTGCGCGGTTTGGACAACAGCTTCGGAAATTCACGCCCCTTCGCAGTGGAGCTGGTGGAGGTAGTGACAGACCCGGAGCTGGAAGAGGCGGCGATCCGTTTCGCCAACGGAGACCACATGGGTGCTGAATCAAGCCTGCAGCAGGCGCTCGCCAATCCGGAACTGCGGCGTGAGCAATCCGACGCCTGGACCGCTGCGCTGTTTGATTTGTACCGCGCCACCGGCCAGCAACCGCGCTTTGATCAGGTGGCGATCGAATACGCCGAACGCAGTGGACGCTCGGCCCCAGCCTGGTTCTCGATGCCGGAACGCCTGGGTGTGCGCAATGCGCGCTCGGATGCGCGCACCGTTCCGTCACGCCTCAACGAAGACCCACTGTGGACCAGCCCGGCCGACTTTGCACCAGCCACGGTGGACGAACTGCAATTGGCGATCGCCAACGCGGCGCAACCCTGGTTTCTCGACTGGAATGCCCTGGTACGCATCATGCCCGACGCGGTCGACGCATTGGGCGCGGTTTTCTCCCAGTGGTGCACGACCGCAATCTCCCTTCGCTTTCGAGGTGCCGACGTGCTCGAACGCGCGCTGCGGCTCAATACGGTTTCGGGAACCCGGGACGCCGGGCAGGCACCTTGGCGACTGCGCATGGACGCGATGCGCGTCATGGGACTGCAAGACGAATTCGAACTGGTGGCGCTGGACTACTGCGTCACTTTCGAGGTGTCACCACCAGCCTGGCTGGAGCCGCGCTGCAACATGGAGCGTGACACGCCAGCGACGGGGGAGTCGAACAGTGTGGTCAGCGAACTCGCTGAATTCACCGCCTCGGTCACCGTCAACAGCAGCGCGGCGCATGCCATGACGATGCCGATGGGGTTGGATGCCGCCCCGGCCACGGTGGTCGAACTGGCCGGCGAAATTATTGGGGAGGCGACTGAGGCGCTGCAGCGCCTGGAGGTGGCGCGCCAGGGCAATTCTCGCCTGGTGATCTCCTGCGCCAATCTGGTGCGGGTTGACTTCTCGGCGGCGGGCAGCATTCTGAACTGGGTGGCAGCGCGCCAGAACGAGGGTTGTCATCTGCAATTTCGCGATGTGCATCGCCTGGTGGCGGTGTTCTTCCATGTGATCGGCATCAACGAGCACGCCCGCGTTGTATTGCGCACCTCCTGAGGCGCAATCCGCGCTGCACGGCATGGCACGCCCTGCCCGACCTTGAGCCCCTTGCCAGATGGAACAATTTCACGGAACCACAATCATCAGCGTGCGGCGCACCACGGCCGCCGGGCTGCAAGTCGCCATTGGCGGCGACGGCCAGGTCACACTGGGCAACATCATCGTCAAGGGAACCGCGCGCAAGGTGCGCAAGCTCTACCATGGCAGGGTATTGGCGGGATTTGCCGGTGCCACGGCGGACGCCTTTACGCTGTTCGAGCGCTTCGAGGCAAAACTCGAAAAACACCAGGGACATCTGGTGCGGGCAGCCATCGAGCTCACCAAGGACTGGCGCACCGACCGCGTGCTGCGCCGGCTCGAGGCCATGCTGGCCGTGGCAGACCGGGAGGCCTCGCTCATCATCACCGGCAGCGGCGATGTGCTGGAGCCCGAGAACGGCATCATCACCATCGGTTCGGGTGGCGCCTACGCCCAGGCCGCGGCAGTCGCCTTGTTGGCACACACCGAATTGACTGCGGCAGAGATTGTCGCCAAGTCGCTGGCGATTGCCGGCGAGTTGTGCATCTACACCAATATGAACCATACCATCGAGACCCTGTCATGAGTGTTGAGACCGACCGGGTGGTCGGCACAGGCGAACGCACCATGTCGTCCCTGACGCCGCAGGAGATCGTGGCGGAGCTGGACAAACACATCGTTGGGCAGCACCAGGCCAAGCGGGCCGTGGCCATTGCGCTGCGCAACCGCTGGCGTCGCCAGCAGGTCGAGCCCGTTCTGCGGGGCGAAATCACGCCCAAGAACATTTTGATGATCGGGCCCACCGGCGTCGGCAAGACAGAGATCGCCAGACGCCTGGCGCGGTTGGCTGGTGCCCCGTTCATCAAGGTGGAGGCGACCAAGTTCACCGAGGTCGGTTACGTCGGCAAGGATGTGGACACCATCATCCGTGATCTGGCCGACGTCGCCGTGAAGCAGACCCGGGAAGCCGAGAAAATCAAGGTGCGCGCGCGGGCGCTGGATGCCGCCGAGGAACGCCTGCTCGACGTGTTGTTGCCCCCCGCGCGCGCGCAGTCAGACGGGGAGCGCGCAGACACGGCACAGAACAGCACGCGCCAGCACTTTCGCAAAAAGCTGCGCGAGGGCGGGCTGGACGACCGTGAGATCGAGTTCGATGTTGCCGAACAACGCCAGGCGCTGGAAATCATGGGACCGGCCGGCATGGAAGAAATGACCGAGCAATTGCGCGGCATGTTCGGCCAAATGGCGCAGAACAAGCGCCAGACGCGCAAACTGCGCGTTGCCGATGCGCTCAAACTGGCCCAGGACGAAGAAGCCGCCAAGCTGGTCAACGAAGAAGATATCCGGGCGCAGGCGCTGTCGGCGACAGAACAGAATGGCATTGTGTTCATCGATGAAATAGACAAGGTGACCTCGCGCTCCGAAAGCAACTCGGCTGAGGTGTCGCGCCAGGGTGTCCAACGCGACCTGCTGCCACTGGTCGAAGGAACCACCGTTTCGACCAAATATGGCATGGTCAAAACCGATCACATCCTTTTCATCGCCTCCGGTGCCTTTCACCTGAGCAAGCCCAGTGACCTGATACCTGAGTTGCAGGGCCGTTTCCCGATACGTGTCGAATTGCAGTCCCTGTCGGTGGATGACTTCGAGGCCATTCTGACCAAGACCCATGCGTCGCTGGTGAAACAGTACCAGGCGCTGCTCGCCACCGAGGGTGTCAATCTGGTGTTTGAGGCCCCCGGTGTCACGCGGCTGGCACTCATTGCCTTCGAAGTCAACGAACGTACGGAAAACATCGGTGCGCGGCGCCTGTCCACAGTGATGGAGCGCCTGCTGGACGAGGTCAGTTTTGACGCCACCCGGCTCGATGGCCAGACCGTGGTGATCGATGCCGCCTATGTTGATGGCCGCCTGGGTGAACTGAGCCACGACGAGGACCTCTCGCGTTACATCCTGTAGGACCTTGTTGGCGTTGGTCCATTGACCGGGCGGCGTGACGGGTTCGCTTCAAGCATCACTTTCATAAGTTGCTCTAAGTACTTAATTTAGAACGAAATTTCTGCATTTTCATCTGCAGAATTTGATCTAAGTACTTGATTTCATTGGAAAATTTTGTTGGCAACCTTTGTCGCAAAGTTGTGTTTTACTGCTACAGTGCAAAAAAGTGGTATTAAGTGGAAATTGGTGTCAGTCGATACCGATTTATTGCTGTTTCCGCATACCAGGGGTGCGCTGTCGTGTTTCAAGGGGCTTCTTCACTGAGTCTGGACAACAAGGGTAGGCTGTCGATGCCGACCAGGCATCGCGACGCCCTCGGTTCCTTGCTGACCATCACGCGCCACCCGCACGGTTGCCTGATGTTGTTTCCGCGCCCCGAATGGGAAAAATTCCGCGAGCGCGTGGCCTCCTTGCCGATGTCGGCGCAGTGGTGGAAACGCATCTTCCTGGGCAATGCCATGGACGCAGAGACCGACGGCACCGGACGCGTGCTGGTGTCGCCCGAGTTGCGCAGTGCAGCCGGCATCACGCGCGACACGATGCTGCTGGGCATGGGCAACCACCTCGAGTTGTGGGACAAGGCGACCTATGAGGCCCAGGAAGCCCGCGCCATGCAGGCCGATATGCCCGACGTATTCAAGGAATTCTCCTTTTGAAAGTTGCCATTGACCATCGGCCTGACCCACACGACCGTGTTGCTGGACGAAGCGGTCACTGCGCTGCTGGGCGCTGCTGGCCAGTGTGCAGCCGGTACCGCGGCACGCACCTTCGTCGACGCCACGTTCGGGCGCGGCGGCCACGCGCGCTTGTTGTTGTCGCGCATGGCGGCGCAGGACCGCTTGATCGCGTTCGACAAGGACCCGCAGGCAGTCGCCAGTGCCAGCAGCATCGACGATGCACGCTTTTGTATCCGTCACCAGGGGTTCGAGCAACTCGGCGCCCTGCAACCGGCCAGTGTGGCGGGCATCCTGCTGGACCTGGGTGTGAGCTCGCCCCAGATCGACGATCCGGCGCGTGGGTTCAGCTTCCGCTTCGACGCTCCGCTGGACATGCGCATGGACACCACACGTGGGCAGACTGTGGCGCAGTGGCTGCAGCATGCACAGGTCAACCAGATTGCGGAGGTGATTCGTGACTATGGTGAGGAACGGTTTGCTGGCGCCATTGCAAAGGCGATTGTTGCTCGCCGACAGGAACGGGGGCCAGTTTCAACCACCACCGAGCTGGCCCAGCTCGTGGCTGGCGCGGTCAAAACCCGCGAGCCGGGCCAGAACCCTGCAACGCGCACATTTCAGGCTTTTCGGATTTTCATCAACGCCGAGCTTGAAGCGCTGCACGACGCGCTAAAGGCCAGTATCGATGTGTTGCAACCTGGGGGACTGCTGGTCGTGATCAGCTTTCATTCGTTGGAAGACCGTATGGTGAAGCAGTTCATCACCAGCCATGCGCGCGCGCTGGTGGACCGACGCGTGCCGTTTGCGCCCCCCTTGGCATTGCGTCTCGAGGCCCTGGGCCGGGTCAAGCCGCAGGCGGCCGAAGTGGCTGCCAACCCGCGCGCGCGCAGCGCCATCATGCGCGTGGCACGCCGGACCGCCGCATGACGCGCCTTAACCTGGTGTTGTTATTGGGCGTGATCTGCAGCGCCCTGTACCTGGTGCACATCCAGTACGAGTCGCGCCGCCTGTTCAGCGACCTCGACCGGGCCGGCGCCGAGGCACACCGGCTGGAAGTGGAGTTTGACCGTCTGGAGGTGGAAAAGCGCGCCCAGGCAACACCATCACGGGTGGAAAAACTGGCCAAGGAAAAGCTGCAGATGCGGCCCGCCTCCCCGGCCATCACCCTGTACGCAAGTGTCGGCGGCGCACCGGTGAGCGGCAAACAAGCGACGGCGGGAAAACCATGAGCCGCAGCATTCCCTACACCTCCAGCCCCCTCTTGGCCAGCCGCACGCCAGTCTGGCGCAGCAAGCTGGTGGTGGCAGCCGTGGCCCTGGCTTTTCTCGGCCTGGCAGCCCGTGCCGTGTTTATCCAGGTGCTCGCCAACGACTTTTACCAGCGCCAGGGCGAGGTGCGATTTGCCCGCACGCTGGCGCTGCCGGCGAATCGCGGTCGTATCACCGACCGCAACGGCCTGATCCTGGCATCGAGTGTTCCCGCACCCAGTATCTGGGCCATCCCGGAAGACGTGCCGCGCGACCAGAAAAGCCTGCGCCAGCTCGCCCTGCTGCTCGAGATGCCACTGGCAGAGCTCAATCGCCGGCTCGAAGACGAAGACAAGACCTTTGTCTGGCTCAAGCGCCAGGTAGATGAGCCGGTGGCGCGCCAGATTGCCGCCCTGAACCTCAAGGGCATCTACCAGCGCAAGGAGTACAAACGCCAGTACCCGGAAGGGGAGGCAGCAGCACACGTGGTCGGCTTCACGAACGTGGAAGACATGGGTCAGGAGGGCGTGGAGCTGACTTTCGAAAAGGAGCTCGCCGGGCGGGCCGGATCGCGCCGCGTCATCAAGGACCGGCTCGGCAAGGTGGTGGAATCGGTCGGTGAGCAGGTGGCACCGCAGGACGGGCACGACCTGCAGCTGAGCATCGACAGCAAGGTGCAATTTTTTGCCTACCAGAAGCTGCGTGATGCGGTATTGCAACACAAGGCCAAAGCCGGCAGTGTGGTAGTGCTGGACGTGCAGAGCGGCGAGGTCTTGGCGCTGGCCAATTACCCGAGCTACGCACCGGCGAAACGGCAAAACCTGAGCGGTGCGCAACTGCGCAACCGGGCCCTGACAGACACCTTCGAGCCCGGCTCGACGATGAAGCCGTTCGTGATCGCACTGGCGCTGGAGAAGGGGCTGGTGACGCCGGAAACACCGATACAAACCGCGCCAGGACGCATGTTGATCGGCAACGTCACCATCAGCGACGCCCATCCATACGGGGTGCTGACAGTGAACCAAGTGATCCAGAAGTCGAGCAACGTGGGAACGGTGAAGATGGCGATGCGCACCGAACCACGCGAAATGTGGGACATGTTCAACCAGGTCGGTTTTGGCCAAAAGCCCAAACTGCCCTTTCCCGGCACCGTCAGCGGGCGCTTGCGGCCCTACAAGACCTGGCGTCCGATCGAGCAGGCGACCATGAGTTACGGCTACGGCCTGTCGGTCAGCCTGTTCCAGCTGGCGCACGCCTATTCGGTATTCGCCCGCGATGGTGAACTGGTACCCGTGACGATGCTGAAAGCTCCCCAGCCGGTGGGCGGGGTGCGTGTAGTGTCGAGCGAAAACGCTGCCGCCGTGCTGCACATGCTGCATATGGCCACCGGTCCCGGCGGCACCGCACCCAAGGCCCAGACCATGGGGTATTCGGTGGGTGGCAAGACCGGCACGGCGCACAAGCAGGAGGGCCGGGGATACGCCGACAAGAAGTACCGGGGATTTTTTGTTGGCGTGGCGCCCATCGACAGGCCACGCATCGTGGTGGCGGTCATGATCGATGAGCCCAGCAACGGCAAATATTATGGTGGCGACGTGGCGGCGCCGGTATTCAGCGAAACCGTACAGCAGACGCTGCGCATGTTGGGTGTCTCGCCGGACATGGCGGTCAAGCCGCAGATCGTCGCCGCGGTCGAGGAGAGCTTCTGATGCAGGAGCTGCACAACGTGTCCGAGGCAGCGCAGTGGCTGCGCAGCCGCGTCACGGGCAGCCTGCACACGGATAGTCGCAGCGTCGGGCCCGGCGACGGCCTGCTGGCCTGGCCGGGCGCGCGCCACGACGCACGCTCCGATGTGGCTGCGGCACGTGCAAGGGGCACCGCCGCCTGTCTGGTCGAGGCTGCGGGTGCCGAGGCTTTCGCTTTGTCCGACCCCCATATCGCCGCTTTCGCCGGGCTCAAAGCCGGCAGTGGCCCGATTGCCGACGCGTTTTTCGACCATCCGTCACATGCGCTTCACATGATCGCTGTGACCGGTACCAATGGCAAAACATCCACGGTCTGGTGGTTGGCGCAGGCACTGGCGGCATTGCCAACGCCATGGCCGTGCGCCATGGTGGGCACCCTGGGCATGGGCTTTCCCGTCAGCCCGGCAGCCGGGCCGGCAGGCGCGACACCGGGCGCCTTGCACGGCAGTGGTCTGACGACGCCCGACGCCGTGCAGCTGCAATACACGCTGCACGATTTTGTGCGCCGCGGCGCCGTCGCCTGCGCCATCGAGGCGTCGTCCATTGGCCTTGCCGAACACCGGCTGGATGGAACCCGGGTTCACACCGCCGTATTCACCAATCTGACGCAAGACCACCTGGACTACCACGGTGACATGCAGAGCTACTGGCGTGCCAAGGAGCGGCTTTTTTACTGGCCCGGCTTGCGCTCGGCGGTGGTCAACATCGACGACCCGGCTGGCGCCACACTGGCTGCGGCGTTGCAATCACGCGGGCTGGACTTGTGGACCGTGTCCTGCCAGGGTGAGGCCCGTCTGCGTGCCAGTGAGCCCTGTCTCGGACCCCAGGGCCTGGGCTTTCGCATCAGCGAAGGCAGCCACAGCCTGCTGTTGCAGACCGCCATGATCGGCCTGTTCAATGTCTACAACCTGCTGGCGGTGGTGGCTGCCATGCGCAGTCTGGGTGTGAGGCTGGACGAGGCAGTTGCCGCCTGCCAGCACCTGGCACCGGTGCCGGGCCGCATGCAATGCATTGTGGAGCCCGGCAAACCGATGGTGGTGGTGGACTACGCCCACACCCCGGATGCACTGGAAAAGGCGATTGCCGCGCTGCGCCCCGTGGCGCAGCAGCGCGGCGGCCGCCTGTGGTGCGTGTTCGGTTGCGGCGGAGACCGCGACCCGCTGAAGCGTCCGTTGATGGGCCGTGCAGCGGCAGCGGCCGACCACGTCGTACTCACCAGCGACAACCCGCGCAGTGAAGAGCCGCTGGCCATCATGGCGCAGATCGCGCCCGGTCTGCAAGAACACCCGGCCCTGCTGTGGCAGCCAGACCGGGCGGCGGCGATTGTCATGGCCCTGCGGCAGGCACAGGCCACCGATGTGGTGCTGGTGGCAGGCAAAGGCCACGAAAGGAGCCAGGAGATCGGCGGGCGGCGAATTCCGTTCTCCGACCAGGAACAGGTGCAGCAGGCCTTGCATCAGTGGCACACAAGTCGGCCCAATGTGGCATCGGGGGTGGCAGCATGATGACGCTGCAACAGGTGCTGGGTTGGTTGCCGGGCGCAGTCGCCGTGGGCGCCACGGACGTGTCGATCACGCGTGTGCACACCGACACCCGCAGCCTGCAAAGAGGTGATCTGTTTGTCGCCCTCCAAGGTGATCGTTACGACGCAAACCAGTTCCTGGCCCAGGCCAAAGCGGCCGGTGCCGCCGCCGCACTGTGCCATGCCGGTAGTGGTCTGGGCGACACCGGCTTGCCAGGCATCGAAGTCAGTGACACCCGTCTGGCCCTGGGGCAACTGGCGACGCAATGGCGTGCCCAATTTGACCTGAGCCTGATCGCCGTCACCGGCTCCAACGGCAAGACGACCGTGACGCAGATGCTGGCCTCGATCCTGCGCGCCTGGAAACCGCAGGCGATGCTGGCCACCAGCGGCAATTTCAACAACGATGTCGGTGTACCGCTCACCTTACTGCAGCTTCGTGCGCAACACGAAATCGCCGCAGTCGAGCTGGGCATGAACCACCCGGGCGAGATCACCCGGCTCGCCGCCATGGCCCGGCCTACGGTGGCATTGGTAAATAACGCGCAGCGCGAACACCTGGAATTCATGCACAGCGTACAAGCCGTGGCACGGGAGAACGGCTCGGTGTTCGCCAGCCTTCCCGCGCAGGGCATCGCCGTCTACCCGCACGACGATCCGTATGCCGGCCTATGGAAGCAACTGGCCGGCGCTCGTGCGCAGCACGACTTCACCAGCACCACCGCTGATGCGGCCCGCGTCAGCTGCGCAGCGGCAAGCTGGAGCAGCAACTGCTGGCACGTGACGGCGCGCACGCCCGCTGGGCCGCTGCCGTTCAAGCTGCACGCACCGGGCATGCACAACCTGCACAACGCGATGGCGGCGCTGACGGCAGCCCTGGCCGCAGGTGTGCCGATGGCGGCCATCCGTGTCGGGCTGGAGACATTCAAACCTGTGAAAGGACGCTCCCGTGTTTTATCCATTGTTATGGGGGACAACATGCATACCTTGATCGACGACAGTTACAACGCCAACCCCGACTCCGTTGCCGCCGCGCTGCAACTGCTGGCATCACTGCCGGCGCCGCGTTTGATGGTGTTGGGTGACATGGGGGAAATCGGCTCGCAGGGGGAGGTATTGCATGAGCAGGCCGGCAGCCTGGCGAACCAGCTTGGCATCGAACGCCTGTTCACCCACGGGGACCTGAGCGCTGCGGCCAGCCGGCACAACCTGCACGCGCGCCATTTCGAGGACATGCCGGCACTGATAGCCGCCGTCCTGGACGAATTACCCAGCGTTGCCAGCGTGCTGGTCAAGGGCTCACGCTTCATGCGCATGGAGCGGGTGGTCGAAGCCGTGACCAGCCTGGCGCAGCAGCAGCAGATCGGGGAGAACCATGCAGTCTGACCGGCTTGCAGGAGGGTCGTCGTGCTGCTGACACTGACCCAATGGCTGCAGACGCTGTCGCCCGAGTTCGGGTTTTTCCGCGTGTTCCAGTACCTGACATTGCGCGCCGTGCTGGCGGCGATGACGGCGCTGGTGATAGGCCTGTTCGCCGGCCCGGCGGTGATACGCCACCTGACCCGGCTGAAGATCGGGCAACCGATCCGTGACTATGGCATGCAGTCGCACCACAGCAAGAGCGGCACCCCGACCATGGGTGGCGTGCTGGTGTTGCTGTGCATCACGATTTCCACCCTGCTGTGGTTTGACTGGTCGAACCGCTTCGTCTGGATCGTCCTGGTAGTCACCTTGGGTTTTGGTGCCATCGGTTGGGTCGATGACTGGCGCAAAGTCGTGCACAAGGACCCCGAGGGCATGCGTTCCCGGGAAAAGTACTTCTGGCAATCCGTCATCGGCCTGGTGGCTGCCCTGTACCTGGTGTTCAGCATCTCGGAAAATTCCAACGTCCGCGTGCTGGAGCTGTTTTTCAAATGGGTGCAATCCGGGTTCGACGTCAATCTGCCACCGAAGGCCGGGCTGCTGCTGCCGTTCTTCAAGGAAATCAGCTATCCGCTGGGGGTCTGGGGTTTTGTCGCCCTGACCTATCTGGTCATTGTGGGTTCGAGTAACGCCGTCAACCTGACCGA
>JANLVB010000533.1:0-2472 GCA_031363785.1 Betaproteobacteria bacterium | reverse complement strand
CAAAAAATGCGCCAACAAATCACAGCCGTGACGACTGCCATGGCGGTCACATTGGCCACCGTCTCGACGCTGGGCCTCAGCGGCTGCGGCTACAACACCTTTCAAACCACCGACGAGCAGGTCAAGGCGGGGTGGGCGGAGGTCATCAACCAGTACCAGCGCCGTGCGGACCTGATCCCGAATCTCGTCAACACCGTCAAGGGCGAAGCGAAGTTCGAGCAGGACACGCTGACGAAAGTGGTTGAAGCGCGCGCCAAGGCAACATCCATCCAGGCCACCCCGGAACTGATCAACGACCCCGCAGCGTTCCAGAAATTCCAGCAGGCGCAAGGTGAGTTGACCGGTGCGCTGTCGAGGTTGATGGTGGTGTCGGAGCAGTACCCGAACCTGAGAGCCAACCAGGGATTCCGCGACCTGTCGGCGCAACTGGAGGGCACTGAGAACCGCATCACGGTGGCACGCAACCGCTACATCAAGGCGGTACAGGAGTACAACGTGACTGTGCGAGCCTTTCCGTCGAATCTGACCGCGATGCTGTTCGGCTACAAACAGAAGACCAATTTCTCGGTTGAGAACGAAAAGGAAGTCGCCAGGCCACCGAGCGTAAGTTTTGACGGCGCTCCCGCTGCGCCCAAAAATGCTGCTTCTGGAGCCGGCAAGTGAACTCGTCGCTTCGTGCCACCGGGATGGCCCGCGCGCTGCTGCTTGCGTTGACGCTTTGCTGGTCGCTTGCAGCTGATGCACAGGTTGCGGTGCCTCCGCTGACCGGGCATGTGATCGACCAGACGGGTACCCTGACAGCGGAACAAAAGGCTTCGTTGGAGCAGACCTTGACGGCGTTCGAAGCCCGCAAAGGCAGTCAACTGGCCGTTCTCATGGTTGGCTCTACAGCGCCCGAGGCCATAGAACCCTACGCACTGCGGGTTGCCGAGCAATGGAAGCTCGGGCGAAAGAAGGTCGACGACGGTGTGATTCTGGTGGTTGCCAAGGCGGATCGCACGCTGCGTATCGAGGTCGGTTATGGCCTGGAGGGGGCGCTCAACGACGCGACCAGCAAACGCATCATCGACGAGACCATATTGCCGCGCTTCAAGCAGCAGGACTTTGCGGGTGGCATTCAGGCGGGGGTCGCGCAAATCATTCGCGTGGTTGATGGCGAGCCCTTGCCGCAACCCGGCACAAGGGGCAATGCGGGGGTGGGAGATATCGGCAATATCGGCCAGTACGCTCCCATTCTGTTCATCCTCGCCCTGGTCGGAGGCGGCGTTCTCCGTGCGGCTTTGGGTAAAGTTCCTGGTTCGGTGGTAACCGGTGGGGCGGTGGCGGTGGTGGCCTGGCTTTTTGCCGGTGCGATATCCGTTGCATTGATCGCAGGCGTCGTCGCCCTTTTCTTCACGCTGATGGGCGGCGGCATGGGCCGGCATGGAATGGGCGGGTACTACGGTGGCATGGGCCGAGGTGGTGGCCGAGGCGGTTTTGGCGGCGGTGGATTCAGCGGTGGTGGTGGTGGCTTCGGTGGCGGCGGTGCGTCGGGGAGGTGGTAAGCATGAACATCAAACGCATCGCGCGCCACTTGCTGGTGACTGACGGACAGGTGGGTCGGAGCTTTGGCCGCAGCACCTTGGACAAAATCGAAGCGGTCATCAAGACCAGCGAGGCCGGGCACGTCGGCGAAATCCGGTTCGTGGTCGAAGGGGGACTGGACGGTGCGCCGTTGTTCAAGGGGCAGTCGGCACGAGAGCGTGCGATCGATCTCTTTTCGCAGCTGCGTGTCTGGGACACCGAGCAGAACACGGGCGTGCTGATTTATCTGTTGCTCGCAGACCGGGCGGTGGAGATCGTTGCCGACCGCGGCATCGACGCCAAGGTGGATTCGCAGGAATGGAGCAAGGTCTGCCACCAGATGGAGGCCGCGTTCAGGCAGTCAGACTTCGAGGGTGGCGTGGTGAGTGGCGTGCAGGCCGTGACGCGGCATCTGTTGCAGCACTTTCCTGCAGACAGCCAAGACAGGAATGAACTGCCGGACAAACCGGTGGTGCTGTGAGGCATGGCCTTGGTGCCGCAGTTGGGCAGCACCCTGCCAGCGCTGACCTTGCGCCGCTTCTGGACCATGCTGGGCCATTACCACGCCCAAACCTGGAACGGAAGCGAGTTGGCGCGCGCCCTCGGTGTAAGCGACAAAACCGGTGTCGCGCTACCTCGGCGCTCGCCAAAGGTCACCGCATCCATGCGCACAGCACAGCAGGCGCTGGCACTGGATCACCTCTACGTGGTGTGTCATGCGCCTGAACAAGCGGCCCCTTGGCCACTGGCACAAGGCATCACCGCCGTGCCATTGCATGCACTGGCAAGCGTCGTGCCTTGATCGCCCCCACTACGCCCGAATCCGCGCCGCCATTTCCCGCAACCGCTCCCACCCCGGCTCTTGGCGCGGGCGACGACCTCCGATGGCGGAGGCCGGGCCAGCAGACG
>JANLVB010000509.1:0-7489 GCA_031363785.1 Betaproteobacteria bacterium | reverse complement strand
GCGGTCGTGCACCAACGGGTCGGATCGGTAGGCGGTTACCACCGCCGGGTCGTGCGAAATGTAATTTGCGTTGAGTCCGTTGCCGACGCGCAGATCGGGCGCAATGCGCGGCAGCACGGCCATGAGCAGTTTCTGGAAAAGACCCAGCCCCAGGTCCAGCGCCGGCGAGGAGAGAACCAGACCCTGGAGCGGGCGTTTGCCCAGGGCGTCGGGTCGGGTGCCGCGTGGCTCGCCCTGGGGCGCTGCCAGGAACGCCTCGGCGACGAGGCTGCCGGCCTGCTCGCGGTGGAGCAGGCGTTGCGACTTGACGATACCCTGGCCGACGGCTGGGGGGCGCGCGGCAGCTTGTTGCACGCGGCCAAGCGGCTGGATGAGGCGGCAGTGTGTTTCGAGCGGGCACTGGCACTGGGCGCCGACAGTGCGTTGTATGGCTACTACCTGGCCTCTGTCAGGGGCGGATCAGCGCCGCAGCTCGCGCCGCGGGCGTATGTGGAAGGTCTGTTTGACCAATATGCGAGCCAGTTCGAGGACCATCTGGTGCAGGTGCTGCAGTACCGCGCGCATGAAATCCTGCTGCAGCCGCTGGTGGCCAACAAGCAGCAGTTTTCCCTGGTGCTGGACCTGGGTTGCGGCACCGGCCTGTGCGCACGCATGGTGCAGCAGCAGGCAGGTGCGATCGACGGGGTCGACATCTCGGGGGCAATGGCCGGGCAGGCCCGGGCCTCTGGCCTGTACCGGCGGGTCGCGCACGCAGATCTGGTGCCGTTTTTGAACGCCTCCAGCGAACTGGCCGATCTGGTGATGGCCGGCGACGTGTTCATTTATGTGGGTGCGCTGGAAGCGGTTTTTGCTGCCGTGCGCCCGCGCTTGCGTGATGACGCGTGTTTTGCTTTTTCGGTGGAGTTACACCCGGGCCCGGAAGACCTGAAGCTGGGGCCCAGTCTGCGCTATGCGCATTCGGCGGCCTACCTCGAACGCCTCGCCAAGACCCATGGTTTGCGTGTTGCTCGCAGTTGGGAGGCGAGTTTGCGCGAGGATCTGGGTGTTCCCGTGCCGGGTCTGTACATGCATCTTGCGCCGGCCGTCTGACATCTCGCCGAGGTAGTTGGGGTGGCGTACCCAGCGGTGCATGTCGTCGGTGATGAGGCCGCGCTGCAGCCGCAGCAAATAGTCGGTGCCTCTGCGCATGGTCGCAGCCCAGGCCGGTGGGGCGGTGGATTTGCCGGCGATGGCCAGATGCTCTTCGCACTTCGTGGCGTTCACCAAACGGGGTCCGGTTCAGCCCATCCTCAGGCTTGCCTACCGCAGCGCATCCGCCGCACTCGGGTCTTCCAGGCCGGCGGCGATGCGCAGGAACACCTTCATGCGCTGCCGCGCCACCGCACCGGCGTCATCATCCTTGCGCGACGCAGACTTCCCGCCATCGGAGCGCGCGCCGCCCAGGTGCTGAACCGATGCCGGTGCCAGACGTCTCACGTGGTCCATCGCGGCCCGGGCCTGGTCGATATCGCCCTGGCCGACATGGAGCGCCGCCATGTACAGGATCGCTTCGCTGTTGTTCGGCGCTGCGCTCAACGCCCGGCGCGCCCATTCGAGCCCTTTGGCGTACTCGCGCGTGGCCAGATGCGCGCTGGCCAGGTTGCCATAGATGAAGAAGGCATGCGGGTCGCGCGGGTTGATGCGCAGTGCGCGCTCCAGCAGCCGGATGCCTTCGACCGGGTTGCCGGCGTTGGAGAGCACATAACCGCATGGAGTCAAGGTCTGGTAATCCTGCGGGTTGAGCCGCCACGCCCGCTCGGCCTCGATGCCCGCCTCGGCCCAACGCCCGCCGCCTGGTGCAAACGCCAACAGGATTGCCCGCAGTGCGTGCGCCACACTCAACCCCTGTACCGCAATCGCCCGCTCAATCGCATCCATGCCGTCGCGCCAGGCAGCCTGCCGATCGGTCGTCGTGTGCCAGATCACGTGCAGCCATTGCGCATGCGCGATGACACACAGCGCCCCAACCGAATCCGGATCGAGGACGAGTGCGGCGCGCGCCAGCCGCAGCGCCTCGTTGCGCGCATCCACACTGGAATTTTGTTGGCTTTCGACGCCGAGCGCCTGGGCACGTACCGCCAGTTCGTAGGCGGAAAGGTTGCCCGGGCGTCGTCGCGCCTTGAGCAACTCCGCGGCGTTTACATGCGGCGCGATGGCGCCGACGATGCATTCGGTGACCTCCTCCTGCACCGCGAAGATGTCTTCCAGCGCGCGGTCGTACTTTTCGGCCCAGATATGGCTGCCGGTCACGCTGTCGATCAGCTGTGCGGTGACGCGAATGCGGTTGCCAGCCTTGCGGATGCTTCCTTCGAGCACGTAGCGCACGCCGAGCTCGCGCCCGACCTGCTTGATGTCGACCGCCTTGCCCTTGTAGGTGAACGAGGAATTGCGCGCGATCACGAACAGCGACTGGAAGCGCGACAACTCCGTGATGATGTCCTCGGAGATGCCATCCGTGAAGTACTCCTGCTCCGGGTCGCCGCTCATGTTGGTGAACGGCAGGACTGCGATGGAGGGTTTATCCGGCAGGGAGAGATCGACATCCGCCGCGGGCATTGACTGCGTGGCGACCGGCACTTCACCCCCACCACTTTCTGCCAGAACCCGGTAGGCCCTGATCGGGTGCGCGATGTTCTTGACGGTCTGCTCGCCCTGGTCTGAGAAGGTGGCGGACACCTTGCCCCGGACCGCGCCATGGATGGCATCGGAGACGGTGATCTGGCCCGGCTCTGCCAATGCCTGGAGACGCGCGGCAATGTTCACGCCGTCACCGTAGACCGAGCCGTCGGCCTTCTCCATCACATCGCCCGAATGGATGCCGATGCGAAACTGCATGCGGCGCTCCATGGCGGTGTTCCTGGCAAGTTCGGCCAGTTCCGCCTGGATCTGAATGGCGGCGGTCAGCGCCCCGGCGGCAGTTTCGAACACAGCCAGCACCGAGTCGCCCGCGGTGTCGACGACCCGGCCCTGGTTCGCCACCGTGCGGGTGTGGAACACCGCGCGTGACGCATCCAGGGTCGCCACGGTGGCACGCTCATCCGAGGACATCAAGCGCGAGTAGCCAGCGGCATCCGCGGCCAGGATGGCTACAAGTCGTTGTTTGAGATCGGTAGCACTCACCAGGGCCAGCCTCTTTGGTCGTTTGTTGGGCCATGTTACCTGCGGATGGCTGGTGCGAGGCATTTGGATCGACCTGAACGTGGTGTCCTGCTCCACGCAGTACCTCCGCGACCCGGAGGCTGGGCACGGCAACCTGACCGGCATGGCATTTTCGGCGCCGTGTGAGATCATTTAGCGCATGACCCTTCCCGACACACACTATGCCAAGACCGGCGGCGGTCTGCGCATCGCCTACCAGAAATGGGGCGAAGGGCCGCCGTGCCTGATCGTGCCGGCACTCATCTCGAATATTGAAATCGCATGGGAGCATGAGCTGTATCGGCGCACTCTGGAGCGCTGGGGCAAGTTCATGACCTGCGTGATCTTTGACAAGCGCGGCATCGGTCTGTCAGACCGTTTTGACGAATTGCCGACGCTGGAGCAGCGCATCGAGGACATGGTCTGCGTGATGGACGCAGTCGGGTGGACGCAGGCGCACCTGCAAGGAACATCCGAGGGTGGGTTGATGGCACAGCTCTTCGCGGCCAACCATCCCGACAAGGTGTTGAGCCTTGGGCTGCTCAACTCCATGGTCCCGCCCAAATATCGGCGTCTGATCCGTGAGCGGTTCGAAGAGGGTGACGCGCCTATCGCCACCACCAAGGAGACAATCGAACGGTTCCTGAAGATCGCGGAAACCTGGGGTGAGGACCACACGTTCATGCTCGACTATGAGTTGCCCAGTCAAAACGGCAACGCAGGCGTGAACCGCTGGATTGCGCGTCTATGCCGGATGTCGGCCAGCCCGAGGGATTTCCGCAAACAGCTTGAAAGCCTCACGAGCCTGGACGCCGGCGACGCCCTGGAACGTGTTCGGACACGCACACTGGTCGCGCATGTCAAGGGCGACCGGGTGCTGCCGGTGGCCGGCAGCCGTACTCTCGCCTCGTTGATCCCGGGAGCCACCTATGTGGAGTACCCGGGTGATGACCATTTCGCCTGGTGCATGCCGATCTGGCGCGAAGTGCTGGACCAGTATGTCGAGTTCGCGACCGGCCAACCCGTGCCCTACACGGTGGTGCGAAAGTTCGCGATCATCCTGTGCACCGACATCGTCAACTCGACACGGCAGGCGTCGAGCGTCGGCGACACGTCATGGCGTGAGACGATGGAGGGGCATGACCGGGTGACGCGAAGTTTGGTCGAGCGCCACGGCGGCCGGGTCGTCGGCAGCACTGGCGACGGGCTTTTGGCCACCTTTGACGCCCCTTCGCAGGCCGTGTCCTGCGGCATCGAAATGCTCGGCGCACTGGCCAGCATCGGCGTGACGATCCGTGCCGGTGTGCACGCCGGAGAGGTTGGAATCATCGAAGGCGACATCACCGGCATCGCCGTGAACCTTGCCACGCGCGTCTCGCAAAAAGCCGCCGACGGTGAATTCTGGGTCTCCTCGACGGTGCGCGACATGATGCTCGGCGGCAGCACCAGCTTCGCCGATCGTGGCCAGCATGCCCTCAAGGGCTTCGATGATCCGTGGCGGCTGTACTGCGTGGGGCGTGGCTGATTGCGCCGTCCTTCTGGGCCAGCCGAGCCATCAAATCTGGAGCTTGCAGCAATTGTTGAAGCAGGCGTAATCCCCATTGATGCTTATGTTGGCGCAACTGGCTCTGGAGTTTCATGGCATTGCGCGTGGTCTTCGACACGACAGTTCTGGTGGCAGCGGCGCGCTCACGCAACGGTGCAAGTCACCAGTTGCTGTCCATGTTGCCCAGTGTCGAATTCGAGATGGCCTTGACGGTCGCGCTGTACACAGAATGGCAAGCCGTCTTGACGCGCCCCGGCCCCCGGGAGTGACAGTCGACGCAACACTGGCTTACCTGCGTTACCTGGCGACGCTCGCGCACTTGCAGGATGTCCATTTTTTGTGGCGACCGCATTTGCGCGACCCGGATGACGACATGCTGCTGGAATGCGCTGTCGCGTCGGGCTGCCCCTTCATCGTGACTCATAACGTGAAGGATTTTCAACATGCCGGGTCTTTGAACGTGCGCGCCATTCAACCTGGCGAATTTCTGAAACATTTGAGGAGCCTCTGATGACCGCACTGACCATCCGTTTGCCGAACTCCGTGCATCAAAAGATCAAGGAACTGGCCGAGCGCGACCAGATTTCGGTAAACCAGTTCATCGCCAGTGCCGCAGCAGAAAAGATGGCCTCGGTGCTGACACTGGACTTCCTGAAATCTGAAGCTGCCAAAGGCCAGCGCAGTGACTTTGAGCATTACATGGGCCAGGTGCCCGCTGTGCCAGCGCAGGACGGTGACGAGCGGGTCTGACACGCTGGGGGGCAGGGCACTGCCGGTAGCGGCAGCTGCCGATACGCCGGTGGTCTTTTTGTTTGCCGAAAACGGACGCCGGTGCCATACTGCAGCGTCTCAAAATTGAAGCTTTCACATGCCAGCTGACAGCCTCTACCGACCAACCCGCCGCTCCATCGTGTGTCGATTGGGGGGCTTGGGGCTGGCTGCGTGCGCAGTTGGCGCAGTGAATTCCGTATCGGCCCAAGGCGCACGAAAAAGGTTGGCGGTCAAGTTGAAGATCGTTATCCCGGCTGGCGCCCGCAGCAATTTGGACGAAGCCGGGCGGGCCTTGGGCGACTCGCTGGTGGTGCTCGGACTGTGCGACGAAATCGAATACGAGAACCACGATACCAAGGGCGGTGCGCTGGCGCCGACCTACTATGCCGGCAAATACGCGCAGGACCCGGATGCCCTGCTGCTCGCCGACACCAGCCAGGTCGGTGCAATCGTTTTGCACGCTCCAGCGGTGGATCTGTCCCGTTTCAACCCGATCGCGCGCTTGACCAGTGACTACCCGGTTGTGGTCGTGCGGGCGAACAGCCCCATCAAGACGGCGACCGATCTGGCCGTGATGATGAAGACCGCTGCGCAGACCGTGCGCATCGGTATCGGGCCGCTGGGTGGCGTGGACCATGTTGTCGCCGGACTGTTGGCACAGGCCGCAGGAAGCGCGCTGGCCAGTACCAACTTGGTTCCATTCGCGCGCAATTTCGAGATGGTTGATGCTTTGGCCAGCAGCAATCTGACCGTCGGCGTTTCTGGATTCCGCACCTTCAGCGCCGACGTCGCCAGCGGGCGATTGCGGGCTATTGGCGTGTCTTCGCGCAAGAGCGCATATGGTTTGCGCCCGCTGCGTGAGCAAGGGCTGAACGTGGACCTGGCGAACTGGCGCGCCGTGTTCACGGGCTCGGGTGTGCCGAAATCCCGCCAGGCTGAGATGGTCGAAGCCATTCGTAGCGCCGTGAATGACGAATCCTGGAAAAAGACCTTGCGGCAAAACCACTGGGACGCGTCGTGGCTGGTTGGCGCCGACCTGGTGAGCGCGCTCGATATCGACATCAAGACCTTACAGCTCGCCGTGCAGTTGCTCCAGCTCAAGATTTGATTGGCTGAGTGCGAGCCACACGGCAACGGCCATTGCGCAGCCGACGCCATTCAGTCAACACGCCACGAGCCGCGTTGTCGGCGCTGTTGCCGGGTATCGAAAAATACCGCGCTACAACTTCATCAAGTCCTCGATCGCGTCAACCACCATCCGGCTGCCGATGGCGATCAGCAAGATGTCGTTGGCGACCCGGACGTATTTGTGGCCGGCTGGCGGCAGCCCAATCTGCACCACCAGTTCGCGTGGCACCGGGTACACCACCACAGCGGCGGGCAAGGGTTGTCCCGTCGTCCACTTCTTGGCCTGACCGGGCGCAAGGCAGCCATTGTTTTTCTTGGCCAGGCCAGGTGGGCAATGCCCCTTGGCGCGTCGGCCCCCGTAGTACTCCGTCGCGGCGGTACGCTGGCTGTCACCGAAATAGGCACCCACTTTGACTTCCTCCGGTTGCTTTACCTTGTGCATTTTTCCGTGGCCTGCACCGTCCGGCTTGCTGGCCATTGCGCCGCCGCTTGACAGGCCAAGGGCGGCCAGGCACAGCAGCGCGCGCAGAAATCGGGATGTTGTTGTTTTCATGGAGTCATTTGGGGTAGGTTGATGTTGATCGGAGCGTGGGGAACGAAACGATATGGCCGGGTGCCACTATTTCTTGCCGCCACCGCCACCGCCACCGCCACCGCCACCGCCACCGTTACCGTTACCGTTACCGTTACCGTTGCCGTTACCGTTACCGTTACCGTTGCCACCGTTACCGCCTGCATTGGAATTTCCACCTGAGTGTCCCCGTCCATGGGCCTGGCCCGTTTCGGCCACGCCCGTGTTGCCGGAACGGTTGGAACCTGCCGCCTTCGACGCGGACGCCTCGTGCTTGGAGCCGCTGATGGACTGAC
>JANLVB010000492.1:0-14873 GCA_031363785.1 Betaproteobacteria bacterium | reverse complement strand
AAAGCAGTGGGAATGACCCCACACCTCCAGGAGAGATGACCATGGCCAAGAAAAAACGCCTGCCACCCCGGCGCAAAGACGGCACGTTCCGGCGGCGCAAGAAGTAGGGCAGTCCGGCCATCGCGCCGGGTCCGCTGCCAGTCTCTTTAACAATTTGCAGGTCTTCGGACCGTCACGTAAAATCGGCAATTATGCGCACCGTCTCAATTACTGACGCAAAAAGGGATTTGTCCCATTTGGCGCGGTCGGATCAGTCTTTGCGATTGACCAGCCGGGGGAACGAAGTCGCGCAGGTGCGCATCTTCGCAACTGCCAAATTCGACGCCGTCAAGGCTGCTGAAGCGGCGCGGCGCATTCGGGCAATGGGGGCGGATGTGAAGCCTTCAAAGAAATACGGCGCAGCTGCGCTGATTCGCAAGGTTCGTGATGGCAAGTGACCGGGTTGTGGTTGACGCCAGCTACATCCTTGAGTCGATCTTGCCCACCACCGCAGCCAGCCGGGCCGATGCAAACGCGCTGATTGACGGCTTGGCCAGCGGCGAGCTTAAGGCCGTTGTGCCGTGGATTTTCTACTGCGAAATTGCCGCAACCTGTGCCAAGGCTGTGCGCGGGCGTCGCCTTGACGATGAGACCGCGCGCGACTTCATGGACCAGTTGACCAACCTGGGCATTGACCTGGATGTGAAGCTAGACACAGCGTCGGAACTGTACAACGGCGCCATGCGCACTGGCGCCCAAGCTTACGATGCAATGTATGTGGTTTTGGCCGAGTCGATGGGCCTGCCGGTGGCGACCGTGGACCGGGGCATGCGCACCGCAGCCCGGTCTTTGAATGTGCCACTTTTTAGCGCCACCTGAGCCAGCGCCATCATCACCCGGCCCACCGTGCGCGCCTGATCGCGCTCCAGCGTCACCTGGCGCACCTGGCCCAGCAGGACCTGGTGCGACCAATGCGCCTCCGAGCAGGCAGCGCTGAACCCCCAATGCGTGAGCCAATACAGCGCCTGCAGCGCCGCCTGGGGCACCGGGCGCGCTTCACGCAGCCAGCCGCGCAGCGTGGACGGATGCACATCGAGTATCTTCACGCAGCGCTCAAAGGTGAGCTCATGCACATACAGGCGCAGTTGCTCCGCACCGGCCGGTTTTGGCGGTTTCAGCATCAAAAATCCCTGGGGTTGTTTATCGGAGGTGCATCAGGCCACAACAGCGCCCATCGAGCGTGTTGTGTACGCTAACGCACAGATATTGCCCGCGCTATTGTGAAAAAATGACGCGGGGACGGCTTTGGGCAAACCCGAAAAGCGCAAGAAAAAGACCCACCGTAATTGATACGATGTATATTATGTAAAGTCATTGTTTAAAGATCAAGGGGAAATCGCGCACCGACTTGACCGACACCCCAACCCCTCCAGACCGCGACAACCGGCTGCCGCCCACGCGGCAGCCCCGGTAATCAGGACACCGAGAACATCACTGTTGGAACACTCAGGTCCGAAAACGACGCGCCCAACGCGATCTCACCGCGGCCGTGCAGCACACATTCCTCGCGCCGCAACAGAAGGTCGGAGCCTCCGCCCGAGAAACGAATCCAGCTTCCGTAGGTGCTGACATCCACCAGCAAGATCGAGCCGTTGCGCCAGTCTATCCGTGCGTGAGCGCGCGACACGCGTGGGTCGTTCACCACGAATTCGGCCTGGCTGACACGACCGATATGGATGGGCAATTGGACTGACCGGAACCGTTTGCGCACGTCCAGCCAGACCAGTTCAATCTCGCCACCCAGCACGTCTTTGTCAATATCGCCGCTTTTCGAGTCCAGCGACGCCTGCATCGTCAGAAAATCACTGGTGACATTCTCATGCCATTCGACCTGGAACACGGCGCACGGCTCCGCCCGGCCCCGGATAGTGATCGGCCCCAGCGGGCGGAAACGAACTCCCTCCGACTCGACCGACGCTTCCAGAGAGAGGTGATTGGCCCAGATCTGGTGTGGCCCGGACAGGTCGCTCAGACGTGATGCGACATTGACCGCATCGCCATAACAATCACCATCCACAAATTCGACGTCACCACGCGCCACTCCGATTCGGATCGGCATGCGGGTTGCCGAGTTGGCATTGGCGATTCTTTTTTGGTGACTGCGTTGTATGTCGACAACGGCACTGACCGCGTCCAATGCGTTCGGGAACACCGCCAGTACCCCGTCACCCAGGGTCTTGACCACGCGTCCCCGATGCGCGATCACGATATCGCCAATCCACTGCGTCAACTGCGTCACCACCCGGGAAGCCAAGGCATTTCCGATGGTTTCAAAGACCCCGGTGGACCCCATCAAGTCGGCGAATACAACGGTTGTCTGAACACTCATTCGCTGTTTTATTGAATTGCTGGCTGATATCGAGTTTAGACCATCACATGCCGCCGCGGTCGCAAGAATAGCCTGGCAGCTTTTCATTGCTTGTGTGGCACACAAAATTTTTGGGTGCGCATCCCAACACCGCACGTCCGGCAACTGATATATTGCGGTGCAACAAACAAATAAGGCGAGTTACTGATGCTGTACCAACTGTATGAATCCCAGCGCTCGATGATGGAGCCCTTTTCGGACATGGCCAACGCCGCGTCCAAGGCCTTTGCCAACCCCTTGTCTATGTTCGGGCAAAACCCGTTTGCGCAACGGATTTCAGCCGGGTTTGACCTGATGCACCGCCTGGGGCGGGACTATGAAAAGCCGGAGTTTGGCATTCGCACGGTGGATGTCGAGGGTGTGGGGGTGGCCATTCATGAGCGGGTGGAGATCAACAAGCCGTTTTGCGAGCTGCGCCGTTTCAAGCGATTCAGCGACGACCCGGCAACGCTGGAGCGTTTGAAAGGGCAGCCGGCGGTGTTGATCGTCGCCCCGCTGTCAGGGCACTACGCAACCTTGTTGCGTGACACCGTCCAGACCATGCTGAAGGACCACAAGGTCTACATCACGGACTGGAAGAACGCCCGCATCGTGCCGCTGACGGAGGGGCAGTTTTATCTCGATGATTACGTCGCCTACCTGCAGGAGTTCATCCGGCACCTGCAGAAGACTTATGGCAATTGCCACGTCATGAGTGTCTGCCAGCCCACGGTACCGGTACTCGCTGCCGTGTCACTGATGGCGACACGCAAGGAGCCGACGCCGTTGACGATGACCATGATGGGTGGCCCGATCGACGCCCGCAAGTCGCCGACAGCGGTGAACAACCTGGCGATGAACAAGAGTTACCAGTGGTTCGAGAACAATGTTATCTACCGGGTCCCCAGCAACTTTCCGGGTGCCGGGCGCCGCGTTTACCCGGGTTTCCTGCAGCATTCGGGCTTCGTTGCAATGAATCCGAGCAACCATGCAAAAAGCCACTACGACTATTTTCAGGACATGATCAAGGGTGATGGGGCCAGCACCGAGGCGCATCGCAAGTTCTACAACGAATACAACGCCGTACTCGACATGGACGCCGATTACTACCTTGACACGATCCGCATCGTGTTCCAGGATTTCGCCCTGGTGAACGGCACTTGGGATGTGAAGAACCAGGACGGGCAATTGGAGCGGGTCCGGCCACAGGACATCAAGACCACGGCCTTGCTTTCTGTCGAAGGTGAACTTGACGATATTTCGGGCTCCGGCCAAACCGAAGCCGTACATGCGATCTGCAGCGGAGTACCGGTGCAGCGGCAACAGCACCTGGAGGTGAAGGGTGCCGGCCACTATGGCATTTTTTCCGGCCGACGCTGGCGTGATGTGGTGTACCCGCGAGTCAGGGAGTTCATCATCGGCCAGCACGTAGTGGCCAAGCCAGCGGCAACACGTGCTGCGGCGGAACGCGGCAAACAGGTGCCTGTCAAGAAGAGTAGCGCGAACCGCTAGGGTGCCAGGCGATGCAGTTCGACGCACTGCCTGTCCTGGCCGAGTTGCCCCAGACGCAATGCACACGCTGCGGTTACCCGGACTGCAACGGCTATGCGCAGGCCATCACAGGCGGCGCTGCCAGTATCAACCAGTGCCCGCCCGGCGGTCAGGCTGGCATCAGGCGTCTTTCCGCTGTCACGGGCTTGCCAGTGCTGCCACTGAATCCCGAGAACGGCAAGGAGTCACCGCGTACGGTGGCATTCATCGATGAAGACTGGTGTATCGGCTGCACCCTGTGCATCAAGGCCTGTCCGACCGACGCCATTGTCGGCAGCAACAAGCGCATGCATACGGTCATCGAGCGATATTGCACCGGCTGCGAATTGTGCCTGCCAGCCTGCCCGGTTGACTGCATCCTGCTGGAGAACAGCAGTGGCATGGCCACCGGCTGGGATGCGTGGTCGGCAGAGCTGGCCGACCAGGCGCGTACGCGTTATACAGCTTCACAACAGCGCCGTGCCGCCAGCATTGCCGCGCAGGAGCTTGCACGCACACGGCGAGCACAAGAAAAACTGCCCGATCTCGCGTCGCACTCGCGCATCACCAACCCCGCAGTTCCGGAACACAAGCGCCGGGTGATTACGGCGGCATTGGAGCGGGCGCGCGCGCGCCAAGCACGCAAGTCCGACTGAGAACCATAGCGCTGATACCACCCAGAGGCCGAGAAGAAAGTCTCTCGGCCTCTCAGCGCAGGCTGCTGTTGATACGTTCCAGCAGACCAGCGCCCGGGCACAGTTGCGCCTCGCCCAGGCTGTTGAGTGCCGCCGCGCTGGTATTCATCACCGCGTGCAGGTCGCTGGCGTCGTTATCCACATACAGCAATCCGGTCACGACCTCGCCGCGCGCCTGGTGGGTTTGTACATGGTTCATGGCGGCCAGCCGGTCAGTCGGGTCGTAATCCGCCTGCAGTTTGCGTAGACGCAGGGTAGTTCCATCGTGCTGCTCGACTTCCACGACGCTACCCGCCGGGTAATTGGCCGTGATCTCGGAGCCGGGCGTGATGAAATCGATGCGGTTTACCGCCTGGTTGTGCTCACGTACATAGTCGTAGCTCTTGGTGCTGCCGGAGTGGTTGTTGAACGCCACGCAGGGACTCACGACGTCGATGAAGGCAGCGCCGCCGTGACCGATGGCGCCCTTGATCAGGGGCACGAGTTGATCCTTGTCACCCGAGAAACTGCGTGCCACATAGGTTGCGCCCAGCTGCAATGCCAAACCCACCAGATCCACCGCGTTATCGTTGTTCAGCACACCCTTTTTGCTCTTCGAGCCCTGATCGGCGGTGGCAGAGAACTGGCCCTTCGTCAGACCATACACCCCGTTGTTCTCGACGATGTACACCATGCGCACACCGCGGCGCATCGAATGCGCGAATTGACCCAGCCCGATCGACGCCGAGTCACCATCGCCCGATACACCCAGGTAAAGCAGACTGCGGTTTGCCAGATTGGCACCCGTCAGGACCGACGGCATCCTGCCGTGCACCGTGTTGAACCCGTGGGAGGCACCCAGGAAGTAGTCCGGTGTCTTGGAACTGCAGCCGATGCCCGACAGCTTGGCAACCCGGTGCGGCTCGATGTCGAGTTCCCAGCAGGCCTGGACAATCGCCGCTGAAATCGAGTCATGCCCGCAGCCGGCACACAGTGTCGATACTTTTCCCTCATAGTCGCGCCGCGTGTAGCCCACCTTGTTGCGCACCAGTGAGGGATGGTGCATCTTCGGCTTGCTGATGTAGGTCATGCTGCAGACTCCCGGGAAATGGCCGCCAGGCCAGGCCTACGCCGCAGGTCAACCCGCACCAGGTTGACATGACCGGATATCGCGCCAGTAATGAAACGTGCCGTGATCGGTGTACCGTCAAAGTGCAATACCGGCACCAGCGTCGCCGGGTCCAGGCCGAGTTCATTGACCAGCAACTGGCGCATCTGCGCATCGCGGTTTTGCTCCACCACGTACACCACCTCGTGCTCGGCAACAAAACTGGCCACCGACTCCGGAAATGGAAACGCGCGCAGGCGCAGCGCGTCAACATGGATGCCGTCGCGCGTCAGCACGTCGAGCGCCTCGTGCATGGCCGGGCTGGTTGAGCCGAAATAGATCACGCCGCAGCGTGTCTTTTGCGTCGCCGGCCGCAGCACCGGAGCCGGTACCAGGGTTGCCGCAGTGCGAAACTTGGTCAATAGCCGCTCCACGTTGTAGAGGTAGTCAGGTCCGCGCTCGGAGTACCGTGCATAGGAGTCGCGCGTGGTTCCGCGCGTGAAGTAGGCGCCCTTGCTGCGGTGGGTGGCGGGCAGTGTGCGCCAAGCGATGCCGTCGCCGTCAACGTCCTTGTAACGACCAAAATCGCGCCCTGACTCCAAATCTTGGGCGCTCATGATCTTGCCACGGTCGTACTGCCGTGCCGGGTCCCAATAAAACGGCTCGCACAGGCGCTGGTTCATCCCGATATCCAGGTCGGTCATCAGGAAAACCGGCGTCTGCAAACGGTCGGCCAGGTCCAGTGCCGTCGCCCCATGTTCGAAACACTCGTGCGGATCCTGAGGGAACAGCATCACATGTTTGGTGTCGCCGTGCGAGGCATAGGCGCAACTGATCAGGTCGGCCTGCTGGGTTCGGGTGGGCATGCCAGTCGACGGGCCCCCACGCTGCACGTTGACGATGGTCACCGGTATCTCGGCAAAATAGGCCAACCCGATAAACTCGGTCATCAGCGACACGCCCGGGCCAGAGGTGGCGGTAAATGCCCGCGCCCCGTTCCACCCCGCCCCCACCACCATCCCGATCGATGCAATCTCGTCCTCGGCCTGCACGATCGCATAGTTGTTCTGACCAGTCACCGGATCCACCCGGTACTTCGCGCAGTAACGCTGGAACGCCTCTGCAACCGACGACGACGGGGTGATCGGGTACCAGGCCGCCACCGTGGCACCGCCGTAGACACATCCCAGGGCCACGGCGCTGTTGCCATCGACAAAAATCTGCTGCCCGACGCTATTCGACCGCTGCACCCGGATACCAAGCGGCGCCGTCAAGTTTTCACGGGCAAAATCCCGCCCCAGGTGCAGTGCCCGCACATTGGAGTCCAGCAGTTTCTCCTTGCCCTTGTATTGCTCGGCGAACAGCTGTTCTATGACCCGGGCGTCGACGTCCAGCAAAATCGACAGGGCACCGACGTAGACAATGTTCTTGAACAATTGGCGCTGGCGCGGATCGGAGTACACCGCGTTGCAAATCTCGGTCAGCGGCATGCCGAGCACATGGATATCGGGGCGGAACTTCTCCGCCGGCAGCGGTCTGGTACTGTCGTAAAACAGGTAGCCACCGGGCTCGACCTCGGCGACATCAGCGTCCCAGGTCTGCGGGTTCATCGCCACCATCATGTCGATGCCGCCACGGCGGCCCTGGTAGCCCTGGTCCGATACGCGGGCCTCGTACCAGGTCGGCAAGCCCTGGATATTGCTCGGAAAGATATTGCGCGGGCTGACCGACACACCCATGCGCATGATTGCCTTGGCAAACAACTCGTTCGCCGAGGCCGAGCCCGAACCGTTGACGTTGGCGAACTTGATGACAAAATCGTTGACCGCTTCGATGCGCTTCATGCAGCCTCCAAAACGCTGCCGGCATCGCGGCACGCTACACCAGCCTGGGTCGTATTGAGCAGGAACTTCTGCATGTCCCAGGCCCCGGTGGGGCAGCGTTCCGCGCACAGACCGCAATGCAGACACACATCCTCATCCTTCACCATCACGCGACCGGTTTTCAACCCGCCTGACACATAGAGATCCTGCGCCAGGTTCACCGCTGGGGCCTTCAGCCGGGTCCGCAGATCGGACTCCTCGCCGTTGCTGGTAAAGGTGATGCAGTCCATGGGGCAAATATCCACGCAGGCATCACACTCGATGCAGGCGTCTTTGGCAAACACGGTCTGGACGTCGCAGTTCAGGCAGCGAGCGGCCTCCTTGAATGCCGTCGCGGCGTCGAAGCCCAGTTCGACCTCGACGCGGATACTGGCCAGCGCCTGCTCCGCCTTGGCCCATGGCACCTTGAAGCGGGTCGCCTGCGATACATCGTTGTCAAAGCTCCACTCGTGAATGCCCATCTTCTGCGACATCAGGTTGGTCGCTGGTGCTGGCCGTCTGGCTACGTCTTCGCCATGCAGGAAGCGGTCAATCGAGACCGCCGCCTCATGCCCGTGGGCGACCGCGGTGATGATGTTCTTCGGGCCCAGCGCGGCGTCGCCGCCAAAGAACACATGCGGCAGGCTGGACTGGAAACTCTCGCGGCCCAGCACAGGCAGACCCCATTTGTCGAACCGGATACCACTGTCCGGCTCGATCCACGGGAAGGCGTTTTCCTGACCCACCGCAATCAACACTGCATCACAGGGCACCAGCACATCCGGCTCACCGGTTGGCACCAGGCTGCGCTGGCCGCTGGCGTCAAAAACGGCCTTGACGATCTCGAACCTCATCCCGGTGAGTTTGCCGTTGTCGTGCAAGAACGCTTTGGGTACATGAAAATTCAGGATCGGTATGCCTTCGTGCTGGGCATCCTCCTTCTCCCAGGGAGACGCCTTCATCTCGTCGAAGCCGCTGCGCACGATCACCTTGACATCGGTGCCGCCCAGCCGACGCGATGAACGGCAACAGTCCATTGCGGTGTTGCCGCCACCCAGCACGATGACGCTTTTGCCAATACTGGTGACATGGCCAAAGGACACGGACGCCAGCCAGTCGATGCCAATATGAATGCCCGAGGAAATTTCGCGCCGACCCGGTAACTCCAGGTCACGCCCGCGCGGTGCGCCACAGCCGACAAAAATCGCGTCGTAGCCCTGACGCAGCAAAGCTTTCATGGACTCCACGCGTTGCCCGCTGCGGAATTCCACGCCGAGGTCCAGGATGTAGCCGGTCTCTTCATCAATCACTGACTCCGGCAGTCTGAAACGCGGTATCTGGCTGCGGATGAAGCCACCCGCCTTGGCTTCGCCCTCGAATACCGTGACGTTATAACCCAGAGGCACCAAGTCGCGCGCCACGGTCAATGAGGCCGGTCCGGCGCCGACACAAGCGACCCGTTTGCCGTTTTCAGGCGAACGCGTCGGCATGCGCCCACGAATGTCATCCTTCATGTCGGCGGCAACACGTTTGAGCCGGCAGATGGCCACCGGTTCAGGATGCTCGCCGTTGCTTTCTTCGACCCGAGCGCGGCGGCAGGCGGGTTCACACGGTCTGTCACAGGTGCGACCCAGCACGCCCGGGAACACGTTCGACACCCAGTTCACCATGTACGCATCGGTATACCGACCCTGCGCGATCAAACGGATGTACTCGGGTACCGGCGTATGCGCCGGACATGCGAGCTGGCAATCGACCACCTTGTGAAAATAGGCCGGGTCACCAATATTGGTAGGCTGCAAGTCCTGTCTCCTTCTTAGTAGCGCTCGCCTGGCATGGTCGCACCACCGGGCTAGTCTATAACCGAAGGCGGGGCACGACGATCGGGTAAACCCCTCACGCCAGTGCCCGGTAGGCCGCCACCACATCCGGTGGCGCCTGCACCAGTTCTATCAACACGCCCTCGCCGCCAATCGGAAATGCCTCATTCGACTTGGGATGCAGAAAACATATGTCGTGCCCTGCCGCTCCCTTGCGGATGCCGCCGGGGGCGACGCGCACACCCTGCCCCTGCAGCCAGTCCAGCGCCGCGCGCAGATCATCGACCCACAGGCCAACATGGTTCAAGGGCGTCTGGTGCACCGCTGGTTTCGCCTGCGCGTCCACTGGCTGCATCAGATCCACCTCGACCGTAAATGGACCCGCACCCATGGCACAAATATCCTCGTCCACATTCTCGCGCGCAGACACGAAGTTGCCGGTCACCGGCAGGCCCAGCATGTCCACCCACAACCTGCGCAGGCGCTGCTTGTCGGCGCCACCAATGGCGATCTGTTGTATGCCCAACACCTTGAATGGTCGCTCCATGGCCTGCCCCTCAGACAAACTCGACAATCGGCTGGTCCACCGCCAGCGACTCGCCCTTGCTGGCCAGCAGCTTGCCGACCACGCCATCGGCGCTGGCAAACAACACGTTCTCCATCTTCATGGCCTCGATGACGGCCACCCGCTCACCAGCCTGCACCTTCTGGCCCGGCAATACCGACAGCTCGACCAGCAAGCCGGGCATCGGGGACAAGACAAACCGGCTCATGTCCGGCGGCGTCTTTACCGGCATTAGCTGGTGCAGCGCCGCCATGCGCGGCGAGACCACCAGTACCTCGACGCGCATGCCGTTGTGCTGTATGCGCAGACACAACGGATTGCTTGGCGCGCCGCGCTCCACCTGGGCCACGAAACGCACACCGTTCACCGTTCCCTGGATGCAGATGTCGTTCAGCCGCGAGGTGCTGGACAGCACGTAGGTCCGCGCGCCTACGCGCACCGTGGCGGAACCGGTTTCACCGACAAATTCATCCACATGTACACCGACATGCCTGTGCCGGCCCTGAGCGCCCAGGACGATCACGGTGTAGTCCTTGCCGGCGCGCACACCAAAACCCGGCAACTGCCCGCTCAACGTCGCCGCCCGCTCGCGTGATTTGCGCCGCACAAAGGTGGCCAGCGCAAGCAGAAAGTCCGGGTCTTCGTGCGGCACCTGTTCGGGCCGGAAGCCTTCGCTGTAATGCTGCGCAATGAAACCGGTATTGAAGTTGCCGCTGACAAATTGCGGATGCGCCAGCAAGGCCGCCTGAAACGGAATGTTGCTGGAGACGCCCCGAATGACAAAACCATTGAGTGCCTCGCGCATCATCGATATCGCCTGCGCGCGGTCACGGCCATGCACAATCAGCTTGGCGATCATCGAGTCGTAGTACATCGGGATTTCGCCACCGTCCTGTACTCCGGTGTCAACCCGTACGCCGTGCCAACGCGAGGTGTCAGCGGCAAACATGGTCTCGGTCGGCGGTGCAAAACGCACCAGGCGCCCGGTGCTGGGCAGGAAGTTCCTCAACGGGTCCTCGGCGTTGATGCGGCATTCGATGGCCCAGCCATCACGCCTGACCTCGGCCTGCGACAGGGGCAGCTTTTCACCGGCCGCGACCCGGATCATCAACTCCACAAGATCCAGGCCAGTGATGCACTCCGTCACCGGGTGCTCGACCTGCAGCCGGGTATTCATCTCCAGGAAATAGAAACTCTGGTCGCGCCCCACGACAAACTCCACCGTGCCCGCACTCTGGTACTGCACCGCCCGGGCCAGGGCCACCGCCTGCTCGCCCATCGCCTTGCGGGTGGTGTCACTGATGAACGGGCTGGGCGCCTCTTCAATCACCTTTTGGTGCCGCCGCTGGATCGAGCACTCGCGCTCGTTGAGGTACAGCACATTGCCATGGCTGTCGCCGATCAGCTGGATTTCAATATGCCGCGGCTCCTCGATAAACTTTTCGACGAATACCCGGTCGTCGCCAAAACTGTTGCGGGCCTCGTTGCGGCAACTGGTAAAACCCTCCAGCGCCTCGGCGTCGTTGAAGGCCACGCGCAAGCCCTTGCCGCCGCCGCCTGCGCTGGCCTTGATCATGACCGGATATCCAATCCCGCGGGCGATCTCGACCGCGTGCGCGGCCGTGTCGATGGCTGAATTGACACCGGGAATGCAGTTCACCCCAGCCGCGCCGGCCAGCTTCTTGGACTCAATCTTGTCGCCCATGGCGGCAATCGAATGGTGTTTGGGGCCAATGAAAACAATGCCCTCCTCCTCCACGCGTTTTGCAAAGGCCGCGTTTTCGCTCAAGAAACCGTACCCCGGGTGTACCGCCTGCGCACCGGTCTGTTTGCAGGCGGCGATGATGCGCTCGGCCAGCAGGTAACTCTCGTGGCTCGGCGCGGCGCCGATAAACACCGCCTCGTCGGCCAGCGCAACATGCGGCGCCTCGCGGTCTGCGTCGGAATACACGGCGACCGTCGCAATCCCCATCCGGCGCGCCGTCTTGATCACGCGGCAGGCGATCTCCCCTCTGTTGGCGATCAGTA
Organism: Betaproteobacteria bacterium; assembly: GCA_031363785.1. Taxonomy (GTDB): domain Bacteria; phylum Pseudomonadota; class Gammaproteobacteria; order Burkholderiales; family Burkholderiaceae_C; genus CAISIP01. The sequence continues at coordinate 2,900 of JANLVB010000492.1, read as the reverse complement.
TCTTGTCAAACATGGTGAATCTCCATCGGGTTGCAATCACCTGCGCACGCTTCGCGTGCCACGCGATTTGGCGTCGCCGCTGCGCCGCTGCGCGGCTGGTCACCCCGATTGGCGATCAGTATCTTGTTGAACATGCGTCGCTCCTTCCTACAAGGGGATGTTGCCGTGTTTGCGCCAGGGGTTGTCAATCTTCTTGTCGCGCAGCATCATCAGGCTTCGGCAGATGCGTTTGCGGGTCTCGTGCGGCATGATCACGTCGTCGATGAAGCCGCGTGTGCCTGCCACGAACGGGTTGGCAAACCGGGCCTTGTATTCGGCCTCGCGTGCCGCCAGCTTGACCGCGTCGCCCTTGTCCTCGCGAAAGATGATCTCCACCGCACCTTTCGGACCCATCACCGCGATTTCGGCCTTGGGCCAGGCAAAGTTCACGTCGCCGCGCAGATGCTTGGACGACATCACGTCGTAAGCACCGCCATAGGCCTTGCGGGTAATGACGGTGATCTTGGGTACCGTGCATTCTGCATAGGCGTACAACAGTTTGGCACCGTGTTTGATGATGCCACCATACTCCTGGCTGGTACCGGGCATGAAACCAGGCACGTCGACAAAGGTCAACACAGGAATATTGAAGGCATCGCAAAAACGCACAAATCGCGCCGCCTTGATGGATGACTTGATGTCCAGGCAACCGGCCAGCACCAGCGGCTGGTTGGCGACTATGCCAACCGTCTGGCCATCCATGCGGGCAAATCCGGTCAGGATGTTTTTCGCGTAGTCTGGTTGCAACTCGAAGAAATCGCCATCATCGACCGACTTGAGGATCAACTCCTTCATGTCATAGGCCTTGTTGGGATTCTCCGGCACCAGCGAGTCCAGGCTGAGCTCGACGCGGTTGGCCGGGTCTCCACTGGGCCGCACCGGAGCCTTCTCCCGGTTTGACAACGGCAGGTAGTTGTACAGGCGGCGCAACATCAACAGCGCCTCGACATCGTTGTCAAAGGCCAGGTCGGCCACGCCGCTCTTCGTGGTGTGGGTCAAGGCGCCGCCGAGTTCCTCTGCCGTGATCTCCTCATGGGTGACGGTCTTCACCACCTCGGGACCGGTCACGAACATGTAGGAACTGTCCTTGACCATGAAGATGAAGTCGGTCATCGCCGGCGAGTACACAGCGCCACCGGCGCACGGCCCCATCACCATGCTGATTTGCGGCACCACACCGCTGGCCATCACATTGCGCTGGAACACATCGGCATAACCGCCGAGTGAGGCCACGCCTTCCTGAATGCGCGCGCCGCCCGAATCGTTGATCCCGATTACCGGGGCTCCGACCTTCATGGCCTGGTCCATCACCTTGCAGATTTTCTCGGCATGGGCCTCCGACAAGGCACCACCAAACACCGTGAAGTCCTGGCTGAATACAAATACCAGGCGGCCATTGATGGTGCCGTAACCGGTGACGACACCGTCGCCCGGAATCTTCTGCTCCTGCATGCCGAAGTCGACACAACGGTGCTCGACAAACATGTCCCATTCTTCGAAGGTCCCTTCATCGAGCAACACTTCGAGACGCTCGCGGGCGGTGAGCTTGCCCTTGGCATGTTGTGCATCGACGCGCCGTTGTCCGCCGCCCATGCGCGCCTGCTGCCGCTTGGCTTCGAGTTGATCTAGGATGTCGTGCATCACTTGGCTCCAGAGAAATGGCGCGGGCTGCGCCCGGGTAAATGGTGACGGTGCAAGGCTGCTGCCACCGCCTGCAGGCTGACAAAATCTTTGCCCCAAACGTGCCGGCTGGTCGGCAACCAGCGCAACCAGGCCAGCCGCCCCGCGGCATGGCGCAGCACCGCGCGCACCCCCGCGGACTCCTGCTGCAGCACCTGGCACAACGCATCGTCCAGCAACGACGGTTCGGCGGCCAGATTCACCAGCGTGCTTTGCAGGTAGATCAACCAGTCGCGCGCCTGCGCCTGCACCAGGGTCATTACCTCCAGCGGGTCGTCCTCAAAGTCGATCAGACCATCAAACTTGTCCGACACAATCATGTTGCGCGCGAAACACTGGCTCAGGTACTGACCGCGCGCATGCACCAGCAGCAGTTGCTCCAGCCCGGCGCGCCACAGCCCAAATGCCGCCATGCCCTGCTCGCGCAAGGTCACAGCCAGGTCTTTGTGTCCGAGGTAATCCATCACAAAATAGTCCGGCGCCACATGGCGCACCGCGGGCACGGGCACCCCGGCCGCGGCCAACGCCGCCAGTCGGCGCAGCTCGATGTCCTGCGACCGGGCGCCGCCATGTACTGGCACCGCCTTGATGTAGGGCACCCGCGCCAGCTTGGCAAACCAGTTCAGCACACGGTGTGGCCACAAGCTGCGCGGTGCGCGCTGTCCCTTCACCAGCACCTGGCCCTCGGGCAGGTTAAAAATCTCCACCCGGCTCTGGCGCCAGCCGGTGGCAGCGTCGATGGTGGCGACCGAAGACGGCGACATCATCCGGCGGCCTTGTTGTCGGGTGCTGTTGCAAACACCTGCAACAACTCGCTCGCTGCGCTGCTGGCCAGTACTTCGCCGCACGCCACACCAGCCGCCAGTGGTGCCAGATAACACGCCACACCAGCGTGCTGGCGAAAGGCCTGGCGCAGGCCGGAGTCGATGCGCTCCCACATCCAGCCCAGTGCCTGTTGCTGGCGCCGCTGTGTCAACCGCCCGCTGCTGGTCTGCAATGCGCGAAAGCGTTCGATTTCCTGCCACAGGCGGTTTATGCCCTCCTGCATCAGGGCGCTGAGCAACATCACCTGCGGATGCCACACCGTCGCATCGTGCAGGGCGTTGGCCGGGTTGCCGTGTTGCCCGAGCAGCCGCAGCGACGAGGTGATCTGCGCCAGCATACGCGTGGCGGCGTCGCGG
>JANLVB010000447.1:0-3240 GCA_031363785.1 Betaproteobacteria bacterium | reverse complement strand
GCCAATCACCACCGCGTCGGTCACATAAGGGGAAAACTTGAGCTCGTTCTCCAGTTCGCTGGGCGTGATGTTCTTGCCGCCGGCGGTGATGTTGATGTCCTTCATCCGGTCGGTGATGCGGAAGTGCCCGTCGGCGTCCATGCTGCCGACGTCACCGGTGTGCAACCAACCGTCCTTGTCTATCGTTTCCGCGGTTTTGTCGGGCTGGTTCAGGTAACCCATGAACACATTGCGCCCACGCATCAGCAACTCGCCGGTTTGCCCGTCCACCCGTACTTCGACACCATCGACCGCTCGGCCAATGGTGCCGGGGCGCATCGCGTCCACCGTGCTGAAGGTGCCCAGGGCACCCGACTCGGTCATGCCCCAGCCTTCCAGCATCGGAATGCCCAATGCCAGATACCAGCGTATCAGTTCGGGCGAAATCGGGGCCGCACCCGATAGCAGCGCCTGCGCGCGGTGGATGCCGATCAGCTTGCGCACGTTGTTGAGCGCCAGCAGGCGGCCGATCTCGAAGCGCAGTTTCAACCAGCCGTCGACCGGCTGGCCGGCCAGCACTTTGTCGGCCACCTGGCTACCGACGCCAATCGCCCAGCCGTACACCAGCTGCTGCAGTTTTGACGCTTCCTTGATGGTGATGATGACGCCGGAATAGAACTTCTCCCACACCCGCGGCACGGCAAACAGGAAAGTGGGCGAGATCTCGCGTACGTTTTCCGGAATGGTGTCCGGGTTCTCGACAAAATTGAGCACGGCGCCGCTATACACCGACGAATATTCGCCGATGATGCGTTCGGCAATATGGCACAGCGGCAAGAAACACATGCGCTCGTCGACTTCGAGCGTCGGCAGGCGGATGTTGGCCTGGCGCATGCTGTAGACCATCCCGGCATGGCTTTGCATGGCGCCCTTCGGCTTACCGGTGGTGCCCGAGGTGTAGACCAGGATCGCCAGGTCCGACGGTTGGCAGGATGTGCTGCGTTCCTGCAGTGCCTGCGGGTGCTGCTGCATCCACGTGCGTCCGCCTTGGCGCAGCGCATCCAGCGACATCACGGCCGGGTCGTCGAGTTCACGCAGGCCCTTCATGTCGAACACGATGATCTTGCGCAGACGCGGCAACTGCTCGCGCACCTCGAGTACCTTGTCGAGTTGCTCCTCGTCCTCGACGAACAGGATGACGGTGCCGGAGTCTTCACACAGGTACTGCACCTGGCTCGGGGCATCGGTCGGGTAGATGCCGTTGCAGACACCGGCACAGCTCAGGATGGCCAGATCGGCCAGCACCCATTTGACCAGCGTGTTGGACAGTATGGCCGCGCACTCGCCACGCGCAAAGCCGATGCCCAGCAAGCCGGCGCCGATTTCATTCACCGCGGTAGCGGCCTGGTCCCAGGTCCAGCTATTCCAGATGCCGAATTCCTTCTGCCGCATCCAGACTTTGGGGCCGCGGGCAGCGACGGCATTCCAGAACACCTCAGGGATGGTCTCCCCCGCCATTTGCAGCGTGGTGTTCGGCTGGTACTTCGTGAGTGTCCACAGGTTGCTCATGATGGCCTCATCTCCAAGTCTTCTTCTTCTTCCAGCGCCGGTCGCCACGCACTCCGGTCTCCTTCATGCCCAGGTAGAACTCTTTGATATCTTCTTTTTCGCGCAGCACGGCGCACGTGTCTTCCATCACGATGCGGCCGTTTTCCAGCACATAGCCGTAGTCGGAGGCATTCAGCGCCATGTTGGCGTTTTGCTCCACCAGCAGGATGGTCATGCCGCGTTCGCGGTTGATGCGCACCACAATCTCGAATATTTCCTTGGTGAGTTTGGGCGACAGGCCCAGACTGGGCTCGTCGAGCAGCATCAGGTCGGGCGCGGCCATCAGGGCGCGCGAGATTGCCAGCATCTGCTGCTGTCCACCCGACAACAAGCCCGCGTTCTGGCTGGAGCGTTCGCGCAGGATCGGGAAGTAGCCAAACACCGCCTCGATATCCTTGTGCACGCCGTCGTTGTCCTTTCGCGTGTAGGCGCCCATCAACAGGTTGTCGCGCACCGACAGCAGCGGGAACACTTCGCGTCCTTCGGGCACATGGCACAGGCCCTGCTGGACGACAAACGCCGGGTCGCGCGCCGTGATGTCCTGGCCCTTGAATTCGATCGACCCACGCCGCGGGTCGATGATGCCCGAGATGGTCTTCAGGATGGTGGTCTTGCCCGCGCCGTTGGAGCCCAGCACGGTGGCGATCTCGCCCCGGCGCACCTGCAGGCTGACGCCACGGATGGCCTTGATCGGCCCATAGGCGCTCTCGACGTTGAGCAGTTTGAGCACCGGCTGGTCACTCACCGACAGGGCTGCACTGTTCATCGCTGCGCCCCCTTGCCAGCCGCCGCTGGCCGGCGCAAGGACGAAACATCGTCCGCCGAGCCAAGGTAGGCCTCGATCACACCGGCATCGTCCTGCACCTGGGCCGGCGTGCCTTCGGCCAACATGGCACCCTGGTTCATTGCCAGCACCCGGTCGGACACCTTGGACACCAGGCTCATGTCGTGCTCCACCATCAACACGGTGATGCCGAGCTCATGCTGGATATCCTTGATCCAGAATGCCATGTCGCCGGTTTCCTCCACGTTCAGACCGGAGGAGGGCTCGTCCAGCAGCAGCATCTTGGGGCCGGTCGACAAGGCGCGCGCCAGCTCGACCACCTTGCGCACGCCGTAGGGCAGGCCGGCCACCATCGAATCACGGTGCCGCTGCAGGTCCAGCAGGTCGATCACCCGCTCCACATGCTCGCGCGCCGCGACCTCGGCCAAACGCGTCTTTCGGGTGAAAAAAATCTCGCTCCACAGACCGGTGCTGCGGTGCGTGTGGCGTCCGATCATCAGGTTGTGCAGCACGGTGGCGTGCTCGAACAGCTCGATGTTCTGGAACGTACGGGCGATGCCCAGCGACGCGATGCGATGCGGCTGCTGGTCCGTCAGCACATTGCCTTCGTATTCGATGCTGCCCGACGTCGGGTTGTAGATGCGGCTGATGAGGTTGAACACCGTCGTCTTGCCGGCGCCGTTGGGGCCGATCAGCGTGCACACCTCGCCGCGCCGGACGTCGAAGCTCACATTGTTGACGGCGAGGACACCGCCAAAGCGCACGCTCAAATTCTTCGCGGACAGGAGAATGTCGCTCATGAATCGAGCGGCGCCGGGCCGCCCCAAGCCGCGAGGGCCCCCTCAGGGGGCAGCGCAGTACACGCAGTG
>JANLVB010000418.1:0-16253 GCA_031363785.1 Betaproteobacteria bacterium | reverse complement strand
GCGCGTCGTTCGCCGCAGCAACCGTCACAGTGGTGTCCTGATTGCCGCTGCCCCCGCCGTCGCCATCGGTGAGTACCCAGCGCACGGTGCGGGCACCGGTAGTGGGGGTGCCGGTGTCGGTATTCTCGAAGATGATGTTGCGGATCAGCGCCTGTGCCGCCGCCGCCGTGCCGCTGCTGTTGAAGGTGACGACCAGGTTGGTGCCGTCGGCGCCGCCGCTGCGGGTTCCAATGACCGTACCGCCGAAGCTGACGTTGTTGTTGGTGACATCGTAGCCAATCTGCCCGGCCCCCGTGCCCTGGTTGCGTATGGCCAGCACATCCTCGGTGCTGTCACTGCCGGCGGCGAAGGACACTGTCAACGTGCCGGTATCGAAATCTGCGCTGTCAATGTCCCCCACCACGGCGTTGCCGCCCTGCTCGACCACGATGGCACCACTGCCTTCGTCATAGGCCAGGCTGTCGCCCGCCAGGTTGGTGATGGTAGGCGCGTCGTTGACCGCGGTGACGTTCACGGTGATCGTTTTGGCGCTCTGATCCAGGTCGACCCCGCCGTTGGCCATGCCGCCACCGTCCTGCACCTGGAATGTGAAGCTGGTGTAGCCCGCGCCGTTGGCGTTGGCCGCCGGGGTGAGCCGCAGGTTGCCGGCGCTGATGTTGGCAGCGGTAATGAACTGCCCTGCCGTGACCGCCGCGCCCGACAGCGTCAGGCTGCCGGCACCGGGCAGCGTCGTGATCTTGACGTTTGCGAGCGCATTGGCGCCGCCGGGTCCAGCCGCGTCGGCAGCATCGGTGAAACCGAAATCCGCCGCGGTGAAGGTGTAGGCGGTGTCCTCGAGCGTCTCGACCGAGCCGTCGGCCCCAGCAGGCACATCGTTCACGCTGCTGACCGTCAGGACGAAGCTGTCGACAGCCGACGCGAACCCGTCGCTGACGATCAGCGAGACGGTCACGCTGCCGAACTGGTTCGCCGCCGGCGTGATGGTCACGGTGCGCGAGGCGCCGTTGCCGCCGATCACGATGTTCGCGTTCGGGACGATGGTCTGGTCGGACGATGACGCCGTCAGAACCAGTGAACCGGCCTCCGTCTCCAAGTCACCGATCGTGACGGTGATGGCGCCGGTCGCGACGTCCTCCAGCGCCGCCTGGTTGGCGACATCGGATACGGTAGGCTGCGTTTCCTGGCGGAACGCCATGTAGGTGTAAGTCCTGCCGTTGGCGTTGACGTCGGCATCGGTGCCAGCCTGGAAACCGTCCGCCTGCAGCGCCTGGATGCGGTTGGTATTCGCCTGGACATTCGTGAAGAAGGATGTCGAATCGGTCGCCGCGCCCTGCGAATCGAAATGCTGCACGGCGGCGGTGCCGGCCGTGTCCTTGACCACCACCCACTCGGGCTGGAAACCGACGCCCGTGATGTTGCGGTTGTCGGTGGCGTTGCCGGAGTAGCTGCCCACGTCCATCAGGCCGGCGACCTCGTTCCAGGCAATGTAGTGGTAGGTGCGCCCGCTACCGTTCACCCGGCTGTCAGAGCCGACGGTAAAGCCGCCGGCGTTCAGCGACGGAATCCAGTTGGCGTTGGTCGTGTTGTCGAAATTGAAGGCGTTGCCACCCGCCGCCGAATTGGTGAACACCGCTTCCTGGTTGCCCGCGTCGAACACGATCAGCGCCTCAGGCGAGAACCCCAGGCCGGTGACGGTACGTCCGGCGCTGCCGTTGCCGGTGTAAGTGCCGACCTTCAGGAAGCCGTCCGAGGCCTTGAATGCAATCCAGTCGTAGGTCTTGGTCGACTTGTTGACCGTGTCGTCGGTGCCGATGGTGAAGCCGTCGGTGCCCAGCGACTGGATTTCATTCGCACCCGGCGCGCTGCCGCCGGTCATCTCCTTGCTCAGGTCACCGGCCAGGGTGGAGGTGCGGATCACGCCGACTTTGGAGTCGTCGCGCACCTTGACGATCACCAGGTCGGGCGTGAAGCCCAGCCCGATGATGGCGCGGTTGTCGGTCGCATTGCCGGTGTATGAGCCGCTGATGATGTACGGCGTGCCCATCGTCACCGTCGCCGTCACGTCGACTGCAGCGCTGGTGCCGCCGTGGCCGTCGGTCAACACGAAGCGCACCGTGCGCGGGCCGCCGGTCGGGCTGGTCGTGTTGGTGTTCTCGAAGCTGATGTTGCGGATCAGCGCCGTGGTGTTGGTGGTGTTCGCACTGGCGTTGAGCGTGATGACCAGACTGGCGCCGCCGCTGCCGCCGCTCCAGCTGCCGATGGTCGTGCCGCCATAGGTGACGTTGGCGCCGTTGATGCCGATCTGGCCCGCACCCGTGCCTTGGTCGACGATCGCCAGGATGTCTTCGGCCGGGCTGCTGCCGGCAGCCAGCGAGACCGTGAGTTTGCCGCCGTCGAAGTCCGCCGAGTCGGTATCGATGACGGTCGCGTTGCCACCCTGTTCGAGCACCAGAGGGCCGCTGCCGGCCGTGTAGCCGAGCGCGTCCCCGGCGAGGTTGGCGATGGTCGGGGGCGCCTGGTGGCGAAACGCCATGTAGGTATAGGTCTTGCCGCTGGCGTTGACGTCATTGTCATTGCCAACCTGAAAACCGTCCGACTGGAGTTGCTGGATGCGGTTGGTCGTCGCGGTCGTCGCGGCAAAGAAGGACGAGGTATCGGTCGCGATGCCCTGCGACTTGAAGTGCTGCATCACGTTGTCGCCGGCCGTATTCTTGACGACGACCCATTCGGACTGGAAACCGACTCCGCTGACGTTGCGGTTGTCCACGCCGTCGCCGGTGTAGCTGCCCACATCCAGGTATCCGGCGGCCTCGTTCCAGGCGACATAGTGGTAGGTGACAGCGTTCTTGTTCACCCGGTCGTCCGTGCCCACGGTAAAGCCGTCGGCGTTGAGCGAGGGAATCCAGCCGGCGTTGTTGCCGTTGTCGAAATCGAAGGCGTTGCCGCCGGCCGCCGCGCTGGTGAACACCGCGTCCTTGTTGCTGGCACTGAGCACGAACAGCGCGTCGGGTGAGAAGCCGACCCCGGTGACGGCCTGGCCGACGCCGCCGTTGCCGGTGTAGGTGCCAACGCTCAGTAAGCCGGCGCCGGCCTCGAAGGCGATCCAGTCGTAGACCTTGCCGTTTCTGTTGACCCTATCGTCGGAGCCGATGGTGAAGCCGTTGCCGTCGAGCGACTGGACCTGGTTGGCGCCCATGGTCGTCGCACCCACCAGTTCCTTGCTCAGGTCGCCCACCATGGTCGAGGTGCGGATCACACCCACCTGGGCGTCGGTCCGCGCCTTGACGATCACCACGCCGGGCGTGAAACCGAGCCCGGTGATCGCGCGGTTGTCGGTGCCGTTGCCGGTGTAGCTGCCGGAAATCTGAGTGGGCTGACCGGCGAGTACCCCGGCCCAACTCTGCTGCGCCAGCGCTCCCGGTGCGACCGGCGTTTCTATCAAGCCGGCGCTGTACTCAAGGTTCCAGTCCCCGCCCAGAACAGCGTTACCGGTCAGGTCGTCGCTCGCCGCCACGTCCGCGCCGGTCAGTCTTGCCAGGCTCTGCACGAAAGCCTGACCCGAGACGCCCTGCGCCACGTCGCAGCCGTAGAGCAACAGGTCGCCATCGGCGCCGAGTGCCTGGCCCCAGCGGGCGACGGCGTCGGCATCGACGGCGAGCCGCGCGGTATCCAGCCGGGTGCTCCCGATCTCGATGGCGCCGTCGCTGCCGTGCGAAATGACGTGGATCGCGGCCAGATCCTTTTGGCCGACGAGCGCACGGTTGATCTGGGCCACGCCATCCTCATCGGCATCCAGCAGCACGATCTCGAAGCTGCGTTCACCGCCACGCTGCCGCATCAACCCGTCGACCAGCATTGCCGCGTCTGGCACCCGGCTGTCGATGAAGACGATCTCGCGTGCGCCGCCCTGCACCGGCACACCATCGTTGCGCAGTTGCCCCGTCACGGCGCGCAACGGTATCGCGTCGGCATAGTCATCGAGCGACCGCATCTCGCTGCCCTGCATCGGCAGTTGCGGGTTGAGTGCTGCAGCGGCGTCGGCCGAGTAAAGGATGCGCGGCTCCAGCTCTTCGACCAATGGGCGTGAGCGGCGTAGTCTGGGGTAGGCCATTACAGGCTCATTCGCCGTGCAACCCGACTAACAGTTCCCGCTCGGCCAGCGCATCCTGTTGCTGCAGCGCCTCGCGCTGCGCTTGCTGACGCCGCTCTTCCAGAAGCTGCGGCAGGCGCACCAGCAATGCCACCAGCCAGGCCGGGCCCGCCATGCCATGCGGCCACAGGCGGCGTGACAACCAGCGCGGCAGCAGGCTGGCAATCAACGGCTGCTCCAGTGTCAGCAGGGTCTGCGCGCTGCCCGGGTCACCCTGGCGCGCGCAGCGCCCGATCAGCTGGCGGTCGATGCGCCGCGCGCTGTTGTGCTGGCAGCTGATCACATGCAGGCCACCACGCTCTGCCACAGCCGCATCGAGCGCGATGTCGGTGCCGCGCCCGGCCATGTTGGTGGCCACCGTGACACAGCCCGGCGCTCCTGCGGCAGCGACGATGCGAGCCTCCAGCAGGTCGTGGCGGGCGTTCAGCACCTGATGCGCCAGACCGGCCTGTTGCAGCACGCCCGACAGGCTCTCTGAGTCGGCCACCGAGTCCGTGCCTATCAATACTGCGCGCCCGGCACGGCTCAGTTGCAGCGCTTGCGCTGCCACCATCTGCCACAACGCGTCGCGGCTCGCCAGCAGGCGCGTCGGCCAGATCAAGCGGCGCGCTGGCTGGCGCAGGGCCACCCGCACCACATCCAGGCCATACACAGCGGCCAGTTCGGTGCGCGCTTCGCGCAGTGTGCCACTCATGCCACCGAGGCGCAGATAGCGGGCAAAAAAGCGCTGGTAGGTGATCTGCGCCGCCGTCACCTGCTCACCGCTGGTCTTGCAGCCTTCCTTCTGCTCGATCAACTGGTGCAGGCCGCGCGACCAGACGCGCCCCGGCGCAAGGCGGCCGGTGGCCTCGTCGATGATCACCACCTTGCCATCATGTACCAGGTAGTCGCGGTCGCGCCGGTACAGGTGCAGGGCGGCGATGGCGCTGCACAGCACCTCTTCGCGGTGCGTCTGGTTGTGCCACACTGCAGGCAGGCCGTGGCACAGGGCATCCAGCCGCTGGTGCCCGCCGTCCGTCAGCCGCACCACGCGCTGTGTCAACTCCGCCAGGTAGTGGGCACCGGGCTGCAATTGCCGCGCCAGCGTCAGGGCCTGACCATGGTAGTCACGTTCCCCTGCATTGGCCACGTTACGCGACAGGATCAGCGGTACCCGGGCCTCGTCGATCAACACGCTGTCGGCCTCGTCGATGACGGCCATGCACAGGCCGCGCAGCAATGCCCGCTGTTGTACTGCAGCCGAGGGGTCGAGCCGCGCTGCCTGCTGCTGCAACCCATGGCGGCGCGGGCCGCGCAGCGCGCGATCCCGCAGGTAGTCAAATACCAGTTCCTTGGCGGTGCAGTAGGTGATGTCGCAGGCATTGGCGGCGCGGCGCGCCGCCGGCTCGTGTGCCGCCATCACGAAACCTACCGACAGCCCGAGCGCCGCGTACAGGGGTTTGAGCTGCTGCGCATCACGCGCCACCAGGTAGTCGTTGACGGTGACCACATGCACCGGAATGCCGGCCAGCGCCGCCGTCGCCGCACAGATTGCGGCGGCCAGTGTCTTGCCCTCGCCAGTGGCCATCTCGGCCAACTGCCGGTTCAGCATCACCCGCGCGGCAACCAGTTGCGTGTCGAACGGGCGTACACCGAGCTCCTGCACCGCCACCGCCCGCAACAGGGCAAACGCCTGCACGGTGAGTGGCTCGCTCAGGCCATGGAGCGAAAAATCCCGTCGCAATGTGAGCGCTTGCTCGCGCAACGCCACACGCCCCAAAGCAGCATACTGCGCATCCAGTTGGCCAACCGCGGCGACGAAGCCCTGCAGCCGGGTAGCGCCGCGCTGCTGCGCCAGACCCAGCAAAGCGCCCCATTGCCCGAGCTGCCCGCCCAGCCAGTCGGCCGCTGGCGCGACGCGTTCAGGGTAAGCCCCCAGCAACAAGCCGGGCGCGGCGATTGCGTGTGCGTGTGCGTGTGCGTGTGCGCTGGCCATGGCGTCAGGCGCTGGTGCTGAAGTGCTGCAGAAACAACTGACGCAGCCGCCGGTAAGCCTGCACCGCCAGCGGCTGGTCACCGTGATCAAAGCGCACCCAGGCGCGCCCGCCCACCCGCTCCAGCTCGCGGCCCTGCAGGAAGATATCTATCTGCACCACCGGCTCTGTGCTGCGTAGCCCATCCTTGTCCGCCGGGTCGGTGGCGTACGGGCCGCCGCCGCGGTCACCCAGCGCGGCGCCCGGCAGCTCGAAGCCAGCAGCCGGTACGTCGCGCACCAGCGCGCCCACCAGCGTGTGCTGTAGTGCCTCGGCCAGGCGCACCTGCACGCCCACATGGCTGTGGCGGATCAGCGCCGCATCATGCTCGGGCACGGCGGCACGGATACCGATCTCGCCGCGGTCCAGCACATAGGCCAGGGTGCCGCCGCGCTTCACATGGCTGCCCAGCAGGTCCTGCTGGCGCGGCATCACCAACAGGCCGCCCGTAGGGGCCCGGACCTGGAGTTGTGTCAGCCGCTCGTCCACCCGGTGCATCTCGTCGGTCACCCGCAACATCTCCTGCTCCAGGTTCAACGCCCGCGTGTTGTCGCTCAGCAGCAGCTCGAAGCGTTGGGCGCGCAGCTGCGCCATGTCACCGGCCAGCCGCGCCTGTTGCGCCAACAGCTGCGGGTCCGACAGCGTCAGCAGCAACTGGCCAGAACGCACCTGGCTGCCGTCGGCGGCCGCAAAGGCCTCGACAAAACCGTCGGTCTCGGCCCGCACCCGGGCTTGGTCGGGCAACCACACCACACCCCAGGCGGCGGTATGAAACGGCAGCGGCAGCACAAACACCACGGCGCCGGCCAGTGCGGCCAGACCCGCCAGCACGCTGCGCGCGCGCCAGCTACGTTGCGCCGCACCACCGGCACGCAACACCGCTTGTACCGTGCGCGCCAGCGGCAGCAGCAACACCATGCACAGGCTGTACAGCGCGACCATCACACCCAGCGCCAGCGAATGGTGACCCAGCCACAACACGATCACGCCGGACAGGAAGACCCGGTAACCCAGCGCCAGCGGTGCATAGGTGGCAAGCCATTTGCCCTCACCCGGCGCCAGCTCCATGGCAGCGACACGCCCGCGGCCAACAAACGCCCGCTGCAGCAGCACCAGCCAGTAACGCCGGCTGCGTGTGCCGAGGTTGGGCAAGTCCAGCGCGTCACACAGGATGTAATAACCGTCGAAGTTCAACAGCGGGTTGGCATTAAACAGCAGCGTCGACACACTGGCCACAAACATGGTGACAAAAGCCAGGTCGCGCAGCAGCCCGGGCTGCAGGTTGAGCCACAACAGCAGGGCCAATGCGGCCAGCGCCAGCTCCACCATGATGCCCATGGCGGCTACCGCTGCGCGCTGGTGGCGCTGGCGAAAGCCGGCCGAGGCAGAGGCGTCCACATAGGGCACCGGAGTCAGCACAAACAGGCCAATGCCGGCCTCGTGCACCTCGCCACCCCAGTGGCGTACCGCCAGCGCATGCCCGAGTTCATGCAGCGCCTTGATGCAGGGAAACGACAACCAGGCCAAAAACAGGTATTGCGGCGTGGCCATGGCGACGGCGGCGTGGCTGGCGAGGCCACCCCAGTGCACCGCCGCCACCAGCAGCGCCAGCACCACACCGAGCAGCCAGAGCCAGAAGACGGCCGGGCGAAACAGCAGTCGGCGCAGCCAGTCCAGGTGTTGCAACAGGGCTGTCGGGTCGCCCAGCGGCACCCGAAACGCCAGCGGGTTCATGTTCGAGCGCCGTCGCCGTGAGGCGCGCCGGTCTTGGCGCTGGAACTGCGCCGCCACGTCCGGTGTGCCACCGTAGTCCAGCAGGCCCTGCTCCGACAGCCGCGCCAGCGTCTGTATCACCTCGTCTTGCGTCGGCGCCTGGTCGCGCAGCTCATGCAGCAAGCTGTCCCATACCTGCTGCACCGTGTACTGGCCGTCGAATCGACCCACCAACTGGTAGGCGGCATGGTTGATGCGGCACTGGCGTGCCGTGGCGGCTGAAATCAGCAGTACCCAGTGCTGGCCACGGCTGTGTTGCTGGCGCACCATGACGTCGGCGGACAGCTGCGGCGTCTGTTCGGCGACGCGGTACCACAGCGGGCTGAACAACGATTCACGCATGTCCGGGGTCAGCCGCCAAAGGTCCAGAGCACCAGCCGCACCCAGTCGGTCAGGCGGTGGGTCCAGATCCAGGCCAGCGTCTGCTGGCCGACGTCGATTTTGGCCACGCCCTGCAGGCCGGGTCGCACCGCCACCGGCGTCATGTCGAAGCGTGCCTCGACTTCGTAGTAGTTGCGGCCTTCTTTGCTGGTCGCCACCGGCGTCACCCGCAGCACACGAAAGCGGTTGCTGGTCTGCGGCAAGGCCGCCAGCGCCAGCGCACCAGTCTGCCCGACGCGCACATCACCGATATCGCGCTCATCGACGTCGATGATGAGGCGGAATTCGTTCGCCGGCGCCACCGTCAATAACACATCACCGCGCTGCACCGGCGCACCCAGCGCCTGGCTCAGGTCACCCTTGATGACGAGGCCGTCAAACGGCGCACGGATCTGGCCGCGCAGCATTTGCTGCTCGACCAGCGCCAGCTGTGCCCGCGCTGCATCGGCCTTGCTGAGATTCACCACATACTGCGTGCGCTCCGCCTTGGCCAGCGCCGATCGGGCGCTGTTCTCCCATTGCGCCAGTTCACTGCCCCACTTGCTCCGCTCCAGCGCCAGGTCCTGATCGGCCAGTTCCACCAGCACCTGTCCGCTGGCCACCGCATCACCCGGCTTTGCATGCACCTGGCGCAGGTATCCGTCGGCCGGCGCCACCAGCACGCGTTGTATGGAACCTTCGAGATGCGCCGGGGCGCTGACGCGGTAATCGACCGGCCAGTTGCACAGGGCGAGCAGCAGAGCGAGCGCTGCGACGGCAACCAACTTGGGCAGCAACTTGCCGGGCTCGGTCAGGCTGTCGCGCATGCCGCCGGCAAACTGGCGCAGTCGGCCATGCCAGGGGCGGTCGGCGTTGCGCTTGAGCTCGAGTACCGGCGTCACCAGGGTGGCGAGTTGTTCGCAGGAGTCGACCAGGCCGGCTGCCAGAACGCCTTCGGTGCGGAACTCCAACGTCATCGCCCCAATGCAGGCTTCCTGGGCTACCAACGGCACCGTGATAACCCGTGCTGCACCGCGCCGCGCCACGTCGGCATGCGCCAGACACACCCGGGGACGCGCCTGCGGGTCTGCCGGGTAGCTGATGCTGGCCCCCTGCTCCATCGCTTCGTCCATGGCGGCTGCCAGGCTGCGGCACAACTCGGACTGCTGGCGGAAGTCGGCCGCGCCCGCAATCGCAACAATACGGGTGCTGCCGTGTTCGTGCATCCCCACGCTGACCCGCATGGCGCCGAGCAGGGCGGCAAGTTCGCCCGCCAAGGCGGCGGCGGCGGCGGCAAACCGCCCTTGCGCCAGCAGTGCCGCCTGCACCCGCAGCACAGCTGCAGCGTCCATGGCTGGCGTGCCCGACGCCAGTTGGGCGCGACGCAAATCGACCTCGCTGCGCATGGCAGACAACAGGGAAGTGCTGGCGGGAGCGTTCATGATCCTTGGGCTGTGGCGGATTGATGCGGGTCCGTTTTCTGAAGCAGCGCGGTGGTGCGGATGTGACTCTGCTTGAACAGCATATCGGCCAGGCCAAGACCAACTTGAGCCACTTTCGCCCGGAAAATCGACGAAACCGCTCAAGAGTCGCCCGGGAGTGCCGAAACAACACTGGATGTTCAGATCAACACCGCCCGCCTACCACCCGATGCGCCGCCCGGCCGCGCCGTGCTGACCTGATGCGTCAGCACTCCCCAATGCCAGGAACCCAGCGTGTCTGCTGATACCCTGCTGGCGCCGCCCGTCGATGTGCTGGTGCCGTTGGCCGAACCACAGCGCTGGTGGCTCGCCAGTGGGCTGGCGTTGCTGGCCGCCCTGCTGGCAGCCTGGCTGGTCAGCGACTGGTGGCGCGCATCGTCTGCTCCGGATGTGGCGCGGCTGGCGCAGGACCAGCGAACCGAACTGGTGAACCGTCTGCGCCTGGCAGACCGGGTATTACGCTCCATTGCGGCCGACCCGGCACTACGCAGCACGGGCAACACGCGGCTGGGTAACACCGAGAAGCGCTATTTCGAATCGATCACCCTGCTGGTGCCGAAACAAGCGCCGGTGGGTTTGCTGGGTACCGCCTTGCCTCTGCCGGATTTGGGCCCGACCCTGCTCAGTCGCCTGTCGGACGGCGAATCACTGTTGCTGGCAAACCGCACAGGCGCAGGGAACGTCGCGCGGACCATTTTGGTGCGTCGGCTGGCCGGTCTGGACGATGTACGGACTTATCTGGTAGCAGAGCTTGCGTCGCCCTACCTGTGGCAGGGTGACCAGCCCAACCCAAACGACGCTGCGTGGTGCCTGCACGACGGCTCCGGTAACGCGGTGCGCTGCTCCAGCGGCCGGGCATCGGAGGCATACGCCGCGATGGCGCCGGCGACCACGGCGCAACCGAAAGCCCAACGTTGGCACCATGGCACCGAAACCTGGGACGGTGTATCCGTCAATCTGGACCTGAACACACCCGGCACCGACGGTCCATGGACCCTGCTCGTCATCACTCCGGCCAACAACACCGTAACCGGTGGCACCCCACGTCTGGTGGCGGCACTCGGTGCGCTAGCCGCATTGCTGGCAGCGACCGGCCTGGCGGTGACGGCGCGTCGGCGCATCGTATTGCAGCGAGACCGGGACAACACCGGCCAACCCAGGCCATCTGGTGGACCCAATCGCGCCCGACTGCCGACGCAACACATGGCACACATGCTGGAACGCCAAAAGCAGGTGATCCACGCCATGGCCGAGATCGACCGGGCCTCGTTGTCACGGTTGCATGCCGACCAGCTGGTGGCGTTGGCGGCCGGCCACCTGCTGCAGTGCACCGGCTGCGACGTTCTCCTGCTGGCCGTGCTGGACCGCGACATCGAGAGTTCCATCAGCATGGTGGTGGTGCCAAAGGGGGCACAACAAATTGACCCGCAGCACCGGCAGGCCGGGCCATCGATGAACAAGCTGCTGGCCCTGCCACCGGACGGAACCTGGACGCACCGGATCGACGAGTTCGAGTTGCTTGCGCCGCAGGCACTGGGCGGGGCGCGCTCGGCCTTGTTGTTGCCCTTGTACGAGGACGGCAATCCGGTCGGCATCATTTCTCTCGGGTTTGCGCAGGCAAACGAGATTGGCAGCGACGAGTCCAGCAACGCGCGTGCGCTGGCCGGGCGCCTCGGCGCCGCGCTGACCTCGGCCGCACGCGCCCAGGCCCTCTACAACTACACCCATTTCGACGCCACCACATCGCTGCCAAACCGCCAATTTTTGAAGGAGCACCTGGCACAGCAGATACGCCAGACACGGCGCGACCGCGGCCGGTTGGCGCTGCTGTTTGTCGA
Source organism: Betaproteobacteria bacterium (assembly GCA_031363785.1). Taxonomy (GTDB): domain Bacteria; phylum Pseudomonadota; class Gammaproteobacteria; order Burkholderiales; family Burkholderiaceae_C; genus CAISIP01. The sequence goes on along the minus strand of JANLVB010000418.1, from coordinate 4,639 downwards.
TCTGGACGGCTTCAAGAAGATCAACGCCGCGCTCGGCCACAACCGCGCCGACCTGGTGCTGGCCGAGGCCGCCAGCCGCATGCGCGCTTGTGTGCGCGAGGAGGATGTGGTGACCCGGTTTGGTGGCGACGAATTCGTCATCGTGCTGCCGCGCATCACCGAGGGCGTGGACGCGCGGCGGGTCGCCGACAAGCTGCTGCAGGCGCTGGCCAGGCCTTTCCCGGTGGGTGCCGACGAGCACCATATTGGCTGCAGCATCGGCGTCAGCATTTTCCCCGACGACGCGCAAAGCGTGGACCGGATACTGCGCAATGCCGACGCGGCCATGTTCAGCGCCAAGGAGGCAGGACGCGGGCGTTACATGTTCTTCGACGCCGCCGTGCACCGCGCCGCGACTGACCAGACCGACATGGAGCGCGATCTGCGCCGCGCCCTGGCCAACAACGAATTCACGGTCGCCTACCAGCCGCAGGTGGACCTGGTGAGCTGGCATATTGACGGCGTGGAGGCACTGGTGCGCTGGCGCCATCCTAGCCGCGGCATGGTGCCGCCGGGCGAATTCATCGCTCTTGCCGAGCGCTGCGGTCTGATTGCGCAGATCGGCGAGTTCGTGATGCGCACCGCCTGTCAGCAGTTCAGCACGTGGCAGCTGGAGAAGATCGCACCGCAGCGCCTGTCGGTCAACGTCTCCGGGCTGGAGGTGGCGCGCACCGACATCGTGGCCCGGGTCGAAGACGTGCTGCGTGCAACCGGCCTGCGCCCCCTGCACCTGGAGCTCGAGCTCACCGAGGGTGTCTTTCTCGACCACACCCAGGCCAGCATAGACAAGCTGACAACCCTGCGCGAGCGCGGCGTGCGCATCGCCATCGACGACTTCGGCACCGGTTACTCGTCGCTGAGTTACCTGCAGCGCCTGCCGATCGACGTGATCAAAATCGACCAGTCGTTTGTGCGGCAAATCGAGCACAACGACGACTCCGGTGCCATCGTCAAAGCCATACTGGACGTGGCGCACAGCCTGGGCAAACCGGTAGTCGCCGAAGGCATAGAGACCGAGCAGCAACGCGCCCTGCTGGCCACATGGGGCTGCGATGTTGGCCAGGGTTACCTGTGGAGCCGGCCCCTGCCTGCGGCGGAGTTTGGCGATTTTTGCCGCGCCTGGCGCGTGGCGGCTCAGCCAAATGCATAGCGTTACCGGCGGGCGGCAACAGCATGCTACATTTCTCTGCCTGTCGCAGAGCTTTTGCCACGGAGAGAACCGGTGGCGTGCAGTGGCTGCAAAGCAGGCGTGAAGACCCACCCATGACACGCCTTTTCCAACCATTCGCCGCGATCACGCTGACATGTGCTGGTGCCGGTGTTTTTGCCGCCGGTAGCGGCGATTTCGACTGCATCATCCAGCCGCGCCAGACGGTCGAGATCCGCAGCCCGATCGAGGGCCTGCTGGACAAGATTCTGGTGGATCGGGGTGACCTGGTGCGCAAAGGGCAGGAACTCGCCTTCATCGACACGTCGGTCGAACGGGTGCTGGCCCAGAGCGCAAAATTCCGCTCCGAAATGGATGGTGCGCTTAATGCCGGCGAGTCGAAATTGGCGCTGGCAGCACGCAAGCTGGCACGCGCCGAAGACTTGTTGCGCCAGCAGTTTGTGGCGGAACAGGCGCGTGATGAAGCCCTGAACGAAAAGCGCCTGGCCGAGGCGGAGCTGCAGGAAGCGCGCGACAACCGCAAGCTGGCCGAAATCGAGTTGCAGCGGCAAATGACACTGATACGCCTGAAAACGGTGCGCAGCCCGATCAACGGTGTGGTGACGGAGCGCATTTTGAATGTCGGCGAGCTGGCCGAAGCCGGTGTCGGGCGCAAACCGATCCTGCGCCTGGCGGAGATCGAGACCCTGCATGTGGAGGCTGTGCTGCCGGCTGAAACTTACCGCAAGATCAAGGTCGGCACGGTGGCCCAGGTGGCACCTGCGATCCCCGAAGGTAGCCAGGAGCGAGCCACCGTCACGGTGATCGACCGCGTGCTGGACGCCGGCAGCGGCACCTTCGGAGTTCGGCTGGAGTTGCCCAACAAGGATGGCCGCCTGCTGGCCGGGGTGCGCTGCAAGCTCGGTTTCGGCGACGTCAAGGCGACCGCGACCAGCCCGGCACCGGTGGCCGCAAAATCCAAAGCAGGGGCCAAAGCAGCGGCATCGAAATAACATGATCAAGTTCTACTGGAACGCCGCCCCCAATCCCGCCAAGGTGGCGCTTTTCCTGGAGGAAAGTGGCCTGCCTTACGAGATTGTGCCGATCGACACACGCACGGGTGAACAGCACACAGCGGCCTATACCGCGATCAACCCGAACGCCAAGGTGCCGGCCATCGTTGACGATGGGGTGGTGGTGTTCGACAGCAACGCCATCGTGCTGTACCTGGCCGAGAAGTCCGGCAAATTCCTGCCGCCGCAAATACCCCAGGCGCGTGCCGACACCCTGTCCTGGTTGATGTTCATCGCCAGCGGTATCGGGCCGTACAGCGGGCAGGCCGTGCATTTCCGGCGGTATGCACCGCAAACTATTCCCTACGCGGTGCAGCGCTACGATTTCGAAGCCTGGCGCCACTGGAATATCGTGAACGAGCGCCTGGCGCAGCAAAGCCACATGGTGGGCAACCGTTATTCGCTGGTCGACATGGCTCTGTGGGGTTGGGCCCGTGTTGTCGGTGCCGTGCTGGGCGCTGACGCGCTGGACAAGCTGCCACATGTCAAGCGGCTGGTCGACGAGATCAACGCCCGCCCGGCAGCGCAACGCGTCGAGGCCCTGAAAAGCCGGTATACGCTGAAGACCGAGATGGATGCCGAGGCGGTGAAGGCCTTCTTTCCCCACATCGCGCAGACCCAGAAGTGACACCGCGTAACATGCGCCATGCTGCTGGGCCTGCGCGCAGCAGGCTGCCCCCAAAATCGGAGAAGCCATGATCAAGTTTTACTGGAATACCGCCCCCAATCCCGCCAAGGTGGCGCTGTACCTGGAGGAAAGTGGCCTGCCCTACGAGGTGGTGCCTGTCGATACCCGCAAGGGCGAACAACATGCAGCGACCTACAAGGCGATCAACCCGAACGCCAAGGTGCCGTCCATTGACGACGAGGGTGTGGTGGTATTCGACAGCAATGCCATCCTGCTGTATCTGGCGCACAAGACGGGCAAGTTCCTGCCCGCCGATACACCGAAGGCGCGGGCCCAGATGTTTTCCTGGCTGATGTTCATCGCCAGTGGCATCGGCCCCTATTCCGGCCAGTTCGTGCATTTCAAGAACATCGCCCCCGAACCCAAGGAGTACGCGCTCAACCGTTACGACTTCGAAGCCTGGCGGCACTGGAACATCGTCAACGACCATCTGGGCCAGCAGGCCTGGATGGCTGGCGACAGCTACAGCCTGGTTGATATGGCGTTGTGGGGCTGGGCGCGCATCGCCCCGTTTGTGCTGGGCGCCGACACCTGGGACAAACTGCCCCACGTCAAGCGGCTGGTCGACGAAATCAATGCCCGGCCGGCGGCGCAGCGCACCGAAGCGCTGAAGACGCGCTACAGCTTCAAGACCGAGATGGACGACGAGGCGCGCCGCGCCATGTTCCCGGCCAACGAGCGGCTGGCCAAAAAGGCCTGAGGGCGGACCGCGCGAAGGCGCGGGATTCATGCGCCGACAGCAAGCAACTTCCGTAACGCGCTGACCCGGGACGCCATGATCACGACGGCCTGCACATAGAAGCCCGAGTAGCGCCAGCGACAATCACGCGATGAAACCACCTGCGCGGCTGCGCCCGCTGATAGAAGAAGGCCTGATTGACACGGTGGTGCGCCAACTCATGAGCGGCAAGGAGGCCATGGTCTACGTGGTGCGTTGCGCAGACGACACGCGCTGCGCCAAGGTCTACAAGGAAGCCACCCAGCGCAGCTTTCGCCAGGCCGTGGACTACACCGAAAACCGCAAGGTGAAGAATTCGCGCTCGGCACGCGCCATGGCCCGGGGCTCGAAATTCGGCCGCCAGCAGCAGGAGGCAGCCTGGCAGAGCGCGGAGGTCGACGCGCTGTATCGCCTGGCCGATGCCGGTGTGCGGGTGCCCAGGCCCTACAACTTCCACCAGGGGGTGTTGCTGATGGAACTGGTGACCGATGCCCAGGGCGACGCGGCACCACGCCTGAACGACGTGGCGCTGTCGCCCGAGCAGGCGCGTGCGCACCACGCGACCTTGCTGACGGAGGTGGTCCGCATGTTGTGCGCCGGCGTCATCCACGGTGACCTGTCGGAATTCAACATTCTGCTTGCCGCCGATGGCCCGGTCATCATCGATCTGCCACAGGCGGTGGACGCGGCCGGCAACAACCACGCGCACCGCATGCTGCTGCGTGACGTCGGCAACCTGCGCGACTTCTTTGGCCGTTTTGCGCCGGAATTGCTGCAGCGCGACTACGGTGGCGAGATCTGGGACCTGTACCAGCGCGGGCTGTTGCAGCCCGGCACGGTGTTGAGTGGCCAGCACCAGCCCAAGCGGGCGCCGGCCAACGTCGCTGGTGTGTTGCGCGAAATCGACGATGCACGCGCCGAGGAGGCTGCCCGGCGCCTGCGGATGCAGGTGGCGCGCTGACCGCCTGCCTGCG
>JANLVB010000413.1:0-1837 GCA_031363785.1 Betaproteobacteria bacterium | reverse complement strand
GGCGAAGACGGCAAACCCAAAGCATTCAATGTACGGCTCGGCATCACGGACGGCAGCAGCACCGAACTGCTGGTGGCGGCCAATGCACCGAATGCGGCCGAGCTCAAGGAGGGGGCGGTGGTGATCGTGGGCATCCAGCCTGGCACCGGAGCGGGCGCTGCACCGAGCCGCGCGCCGGCCGGCCCGCGGTTGCCATTCTGATCTGCGCAGGGCAACACGGTGACCAACCTGATCCAGGCAAACAACATCACCAAGAGTTACGTGATGGGTGACCAGACGGTGCACGCCTTGCGCGGCGTATCACTGGAGATTGCGGAAGGCGACTTCGTTGCCATCATGGGGGCGTCGGGTTCGGGCAAGTCAACGCTGATGAATATTCTGGGTTGTCTGGATTTGCCGACGGCTGGCGAGTACCAGTTGGCCGGTGAAGCGGTGCAGGGCATGTTGGGCGACCAGCTGGCGTCGATCCGCAACCGCCGCATCGGTTTTGTGTTTCAGCAATTCAACCTGCTGCCGCGCACCAGCGCACTGGAGAATGTCGAATTGCCGATGGTCTACGCCGGCATCGGTTCAGCGCTGCGCCGCGAGCGCGCGATGGCCGCGCTGCGCCAGGTAGGCCTGGCGGACCGCTTCTCCCACACCCCGTCCGAGTTGTCCGGTGGTCAGCAGCAGCGGGTCGCCATTGCGCGGGCCCTGGTCAACAAGCCTCAGCTCATCCTGGCCGACGAGCCGACCGGGGCACTGGACTCGCAGACCAGCGAAGACATCATGCGACTGCTGAAAGACCTCAACGCGCAAGGCCTGACGGTGGTGCTGGTGACCCACGAGAACGACATTGCAGCCTGGGCCAGGCGCAAGATCGTGTTCAAGGACGGGCTGATGGTGCAGGACAACGAGCGTGAAAGCCAGGCGCAGTGGCAGGCTGCGCAGGCCACCGCGCAACTTCCCGCAGGAGCCGGCGCATGAATGCCCTGGCGGCCCTGCGCAGTGCGTTGCGCTCGCTGGCGGCGAACACTTTGCGCAGCATTCTCACCATGCTGGGCATCATCATCGGTGTTGCGGCGGTGATCACCATGATTGCGGTCGGCCAGGGAGCAACCGACCGGGTGCAGGACCAGATGAAAGGTTTGGGCTCCAACATCATGCTGGTGCTGCCGGGCAGCCTGTCGCAGGGTGGTGTGCGGTTCGGTGCGCAGACCGGCCAGTCGTTGACGGAGGAGGATGCGCTGGCGATTGCCCTCGATGTGCCCGAGGTGCAGGTGGCTGCGCCGACGCTGCGCACGGGCGCCCAGCTGGTGGCGGGCAATGCCAACTGGAGCTCCAGCGTGTTTGGCACCACCAATGATTATCTCGAGGCACGCGAGTGGGCGCTGGAATCCGGACGTCTGTTCGAGGCGGCCGAGATCGCTGGTTCGGCCAAGGTGGCGATCATCGGCCAGACCGCCGCACGGGAGCTGTTTGGCGAGGCCGACCCGCTGGACCAGGTGGTGCGGATCAGGAAGGTGCCGGTCACCATCATCGGCCTGTTGGCCAAGAAGGGTCAGAACTCGCTCGGGCAGGACCAGGACGATGTGATCATGCTGCCGATCAGCACCTACCGCAATCGCGTCCAGGGTGGGGCGGGTGCCAAGTTCAAGCGCATCGGCTCGATCAGCGTCAAGGTCAAGGAGGGCCAGAGCATGAAAGCGGCCGAGGACAACATCAAAGACCTGCTGCGTCAGCGCTTCAAGGTCCAGCCCAACGCCGACGATCCGTTCTCGATCCGCAACCTGACAGAGATACTGCAGGCGCAGGAGGCGTCCAGCCGGGTCATGACGCTGCTGCTGGCGGCGGTGGC
>JANLVB010000394.1:0-2573 GCA_031363785.1 Betaproteobacteria bacterium | reverse complement strand
GCTGAAGGCATGGCGGGCGCGCTGGAAGACGCGGATGCCGCCAATGGCGGCCTGGCGTTGCAACAAGGTGAGCCCGTGGCGCTGATGTTTGGCCCTGAATACGGCCCGGTGGCCGAGGTGGCGGTGTTGCAGGCCTGGCAAGAGGCGACTGCCAAAGCCTTCACGCACCTGTACGTGATTGGCTTTGCCATTGAACCCAAGGCGCGCCAGTCGATTGGCGAATATTCGGCCATGGGCATGCCCACCACCTATGTGCAGGCCACGCCCGACATCCTGATGGGCGATCTGCTCAAAAACATGCGCTCGTCGCAAATCTTTTCGGTTTGCGGCCAGCCCGACGTGGCGGTGCGCACCATTGCCACGCCCGACGGCGGCATCGCGGGGCAAAGCTATTACGAGGTGCAGCTGCGCGGGCTGGACGTGTTTGACCCGGTGACGATGGACCTCGACAGCCGCAGTGGCCTGGACGTGCCGGCCTGGTTTTTAGACACCGACTACAACGGCCTGGTGTTTCGCGTCTGTCAGGCGTTTTTTCCGCGCACGCAGGCCTGGGACAACCTCAAGCGTGCGCTCAAGGCCGACTTTGACGAGTCGGTCTGGGCGCATCTGGCGGGTGACACCTCCACGCCGTTTAACGTGGGTCAGCACCGGCAAATTGCGGTGAAGGTGATTGACGACCGGGGCAATGAGCTGATGGTGGTGAAGAAGCTGGAGGGGGTGTGATGATCACAGAACTCACCTTGCACAATTTCAAGCGCTTTGGCGATCTGACCTTTGCTGTTCCTGGGCACGTCGTGCTGGCTGGGCCCAACAATACCGGCAAGACGACCTTGCTGCAGGCGCTGGCTACCTGGTCGTTGGCGTTGGAGCGGTGGCGCACCGCTAACGATTTCAATCCGCGCAATGGCTACATCAGGGTGCCAATGACACGCTCGATGTTTTCAGCGGTACCCCTGCGAAATTTTGAGTTGTTATGGAACGACCGCAAGTACGCTGGACGTATTGAGATAGGTGTGCGGCTGGACGATGGTCGGCACATCGTGATGGAGCTGGAGTCCGACAGCTCGGAACAAATTTACGTCAAGCCCCGCAACGATGTTGATCCCGAGCACCTGCGCAAATTGCCGCCGCAGGTGGCTTACGTACCGCCCATGACGGGTTTGTCGGTCGATGAGCCGGTGTACCAACGCGCCAAGATCGAACAGTTGTTGGGATTGGGCAAGCCGGGGGAGGTCATTCGTAACTTGTTGCTGCTGACGCATCAAGACCGTGAAGCTTGGGCTCGTTTGACCGATGTCATTCGGCGACTGTTTGATTTTGAACTTGCACCGCCTGACGGCGCGGGTGCGGATATCGTGGCTGAATACCAGCGCGTGGCTGAGCCAGGAAAAACCTCGCCACGCTTGGATATTGGCAGCGCTGGAAGCGGTTTTCAGCAGGTGCTGTTGCTGATGACGTTTTTGCACGCCAAGCCTGGCGCAGTGCTTTTGCTGGACGAGCCTGATGCGCACTTGCATGTGATCCTGCAGGATGCCATTTACCACGAACTACGCTCGGTTGCTGAGCGCGATGGATCGCAGTTGATTGTTGCTACGCACTCTGAGGTCATCATCGACGCGGTGGAGCCGACGCAGTTGTTCGTGATGTTGAATGAGCCACGGCAACTGGCAGACAACGAGGAGAAGCGTGTGCTGATCAGGTCGTTGAAAGTGCTGGACAACGCTGATCTCATGCGGGCGATGGTGGCCCCTGGGGTTTTGTATGTGGAAGGTCATACCGACCTTGCGCTGTTGCGCGAGTGGGCGCGTATTTTGAAGCACAAGGTGGCTATGCAGTTGTTGGAGCCGCGCCTGTTTTGGCGGCCCACGGTATGGGAACCACGCCACGGGGCCAACGGCATCAAGGCGCGCGACCACTATGAGGCCTTGAAGTTACTGCGGCCAGACCTGCCGGGGCTGGTGTTGCTGGATGGTGACGACAACCCCAACATTCCAGACACGCCCTTGACAGGGCAGGGGCTGCAGCGGCTGCGCTGGCGCAGGTACGAAATCGAGAGCTATTTGTTCCACCCGCAGGCGCTGGCGCGCTATGTGCGCAAGGTTTCCGGGAGCGACGAAAACGTGGCAGCGATGCAGCGATATATCGACGAAAACCATTTACCTTCTTTTTTAAACAATTTGTTCAGTGACCCCGACTACATCAAGCGGACAAAGGCGCGAACAGACCTGATTCCTCCTGTGTTGCAAGCAGCCGGAGTGCAACTGTCCTACACCCGGTACACGGAGATTGCAGCGCTGATGCAGCCGGACGAGGTGCATCCCGAAGTGAAGGAAAAGCTGGACGGGCTATGTGCCGCCTTCGGAGTCTCCCATGTTTGACTTCCAGGTCGAAAGCCCCATCGCCAATTCACCCTTTCTGGCACCGCAGCGGCATTGGCAGATTGAAGAAGGCACGCCGCCCGTGCTGGCCCAGGAGCGCCGCAAGCCGGTGTACTTTTACCGCCCGCCCAGCTACGAGGTGTCTAAAGAGGGCATGGACGAGGACGTGGGCTACCAGATTGAGCTGTTGCTGGT
>JANLVB010000348.1:0-7046 GCA_031363785.1 Betaproteobacteria bacterium | reverse complement strand
AAGGCCCGCGAGCTGGTACTGCGCATGCTGCAGCACAAGTTGGTCGGCGCCGCACCGTGGTTGCTCAACGTCAATGTTCCTAATTTGCCGCTGGATCAGATAAAACCGATGAAGGTGTGTCGCCTAGGACGGCGCCATGCTGCGGAGCCAGTGATCACGCAAACCAGTCCGCGCGGCGAAACGATGTATTGGATCGGTGGCGCCGGTGCGGTGAAGGACGATGCCGATGGAACCGATTTCCATGCGACGGTGCAGGGGCATGTGGCGCTGACGCCCTTGAAAACCGACTTGGCAGACCATGACAGTCTGAGCTACTGGGCGCAGACCGTGGCCGGCATCAACCGCGCCGCTGGATGAAACAACGCCCTGTATTCCCGGCGCGGCTGCAGCACACCGTGGCGGCTGCGCCAGGCGGTGCTCGCCCCCGCGTGGCGGCGTCCCCGCCGGACGACGTATCCGGGCGGGCGGGCCGCATGTGGCCACGTGCCGCTGTTGTTGCGCCCGCGTCTGGCGGGCGGGCGACCATAGGCGCGGTAGTGGCTCGCCGCAGTATGGTGCAAAAGCTCGTAGCACAGGGCCTGGCGGACAAAATCGTGGCATCGGCCATGGAGGCGGTGGAACGGCACCGTTTCGTTGACAGTGCGCTGGAGGCACAGGCTTATGAGGACACGAGCTTGCCTATCGGCCTGGGCCAGACGATCTCCAAACCGGGTGTGGTGGCACGCATGATCGCCCTGCTGCGCAACGGCCGACCAGAGCGGCTGGGCCGGGTGCTGGAGATCGGAACCGGATGCGGTTACCAGGCCGCGGTGCTCAGTCTGGTCGCAACCGAGGTCTACAGTATCGAACGCTTGCGCCAGTTACACGAGAAGGCGCGCGAGAATTTGCGACCCATGCGCCTCGCCACGCTGCACCTGCTGTTTGGTGACGGCATGGCGGGCTTTGCCAAGGGCGCACCTTATGCAGGCATCATTGCAGCCGCCGGTGGCGACAACGTGCCTGTGGCCTGGACCGACCAATTGGCCGTTGGTGGGCGCCTCGTGGCACCCGTGATACAGCAGCGCTCCGGGGGGCAAGCCTTGGTGGTGATTGACCGCACCCTTGCCGGGTTACAGCAAACGATCTGCGAAGCGGTGCATTTCGTCCCCCTAAAATCGGGTATTGCGTGAAGGGAATTCCCATGGTGGCAAGTCTTGCCCGCAGTGTTTTGGCCGTGTTGTTCTTTCTGGTGCTGGCGGGCTGCGCGTCCAAAGTCGCCAACCGGGCTCCGGTAGAGGACCGCACGACCACCGCAGCACCATCGGCTGCGCCACCGCCGGAGCCGGTGGCACCGGCCCTGCGCCAACCGCTGGGATTCGAGAATGCGGGCAAGCCTGGTTATTACACGGTCAAGCCGGGCGACACCTTGATCCGGATCGGACTTGACAACGGCCAGAGTTGGCGTGATGTGGCGCGCTGGAACAATCTGGAGAACCCAAATTTGATCGAGGTCGGGCAGGTTCTGCGGGTGGTTCCGCCAGTGCAGGCGGCAGTGGCAGCTACGCCCACGCCGGTGGTTGTGGCCAGACCGGTGGGATCGCCGACCGTCGCCACGAGTCCGATTGGGGCAACGCCGGCACCGGGCACCGCGCCAGCGCCGGTTTCAGCGGCTTCAGCGGGTGGTGGTGACGAAGAGGTCAACTGGCTGTGGCCTGCGCGGGGGCCTGTGCTCAGCGGCTTCGACGAAGTCAAGAACAAGGGCTTGGACATTGGTGGTGTCGCCGGCGACCCGGTGCTGGCTGCGGCCGACGGCCGGGTGGTTTATGTGGGGGCCAGTTTGCGCGGCTACGGCAACCTCGTGATTCTCAAGCACAACAACACGTATCTGACGGCCTATGCGCACAACCAGCTATTGCTGGTGAAAGAAGACCAGACGGTGCGTCGGGGCCAGAAGATCGCCGAGATGGGCAATACCGACGCTGATCGGGTCAAGCTGCATTTCGAGGTGCGCCGCCAGGGCAAGCCGGTCGATCCGGCGAAGCACCTGCCACCGCGTTGATGGACCAGTCGGCGCTGTTGCAGATAGAGTCACTTGACATCGATGCGCAGGGCATCGCGCACCGGGCCGATGGCAAGGTGGTATTTGTCGAAGGTGCGCTGCCCTACGAGCAGGTGGAAGTGGTCCTGACCCGTTCCAAATCGAGTTTCGACAAGGCCGTGGTGGCCCGTGTGGTGGTCGAGTCTTCGCAGCGCGTGCGCCCGCAGTGCCCGCATTTTGGTCTGCATGAGGGTGCCTGTGGTGGTTGCAAATTGCAGCACCTGCATGGTGCGGCGCAGGTCGCAGTCAAACAGCGGGTGCTGGAGGATGCGCTCTGGCACCTGGGCCGGTTGCGGCCGCAGACGATGCTGCGCGCAGTGCAGGGGCCGGCTTGGGGCTACCGTTATCGCGCCCGGCTGTCCGTGCGATATGTGCGCAAAAAATCGGCCGTGTTGATCGGATTCCATGAGCGCAAGAGCAGCTTCGTGGCCGACATGCGGGAATGCCATGTGTTACCGGCCGCCGTCAGTGCCCTGTTGCTGCCGCTGCGCGACATGATCATGCGCATGCAGGCGCGAGAAACTTGCCCGCAGATCGAACTGGCGATGGGATCGCTGCCGGGTGGTCAGGTCGTTGCCTTGGTGCTGCGCCATCTGGAGCCGCTGGTTGCGGATGATCTCGCGCGGCTGCGGGAGTTTGCCGCAATCCATTCCGGCATGGCGGATGGCCTGGCGACCCATATCCAGTGGTGGCTGCAGGCGAAGGGACCAGACGGCATCGAGTTGCTGGACGCGGGACAGCCGCAGTTGGCCTACGAACTCCCGGAGTTTGGCCTGCGCATGCCGTTTCGCCCGACCGACTTCACTCAGGTGAATCCGCAGGTAAACGATGTGCTGGTCGGCACCGCCCTGCGCTTGTTGGCGCCGCAGCGGCACGAGCGCGTCATCGACTGGTTCTGCGGTTTGGGAAATTTTACGCTGCCACTGGCCACCCGTGCAGGCGCCGTGCTGGGAGTGGAAGGCAGTGCGCCCCTTGTCGCACGGGCGCGCGCGAACGCCTTGCTGCCACTGCAGCGGACGGGTGGAGACGGCGGGCTTCCCAACGCGGCGTTTGCCGTGCGCAACCTGTTCGACATGACGGCGGGCCAGTTGTTGGCCGATGGCGTGGCCGACAGATGGCTGTTGGACCCACCGCGCGAAGGCGCATTTGCGCTGGTGCGTGCGCTGGCGCAGGTATTCCAGTCGCGCCTGGCTGGTGTTGGCAGCTCTGGGGATGACGGTGCCGCTGTCGCCGAGCCGTTGTCAGCGCAGGAGATCGGGGATTGGCGCGCCCCGCTGCGCATCGTTTATGTGAGTTGCAACCCGGCAACCCTGGCGCGGGATGCCGCAATCCTGGTGCACCAGGCCGGTTACCGGTGTTCGTCTGCGGGTGTGGTCAACATGTTTCCCCATACGGCACATGTCGAGAGCATCGCGGTGTTCGATTTGATTTCCTGACCCCCCAGGTACCTGGGGGGCCGCTGCCAGGTGCAGTGTGTCGGTTCAGGGCACAGGTGCCTTGGCGCCCGGCTTGTCACCACTCCTGGGCGTTTTCATGGCTACATCGGCCCGGGCCTTGCTGTCGACTTCCGACTTTGCAACGGGCTTGCCTTTTTTGTCCTCGATGATCACTTCGTCCTGCGCGGCCACCCTGACTTCCCTCGGCGGTATGCCTTCGATCTTGTTCTCGCGCATGTACTGGTCCATCTCCTTCCAGCCCTCGAAGACTGCTGTCTTGAGTGCCTTTTCGTTCTGGTTGTAACACTCTTCGATGCCGCGTATCGCGTGCCGGCAGGCGGCGCCGATTGCCTTGCCGTCGGCTTCCCGCTGCGCAATGCGGGGGTCCGGCCCCAGGCCCGGAATGTCACAGGCAGCCAGTACCGCGGTCAACATGATGGGGACGATGCGGATGTTCATGGGAAGAGAATACGGTTGTCCGATTATCGGCAGAATACACCCATCGCTGTAGCCACCTGTCACCCTGCAGGCAAAGAAAAAGGCCCTGAAAAGGGCCTTTCTCCACCGAACCGGCGTTGTGCTCAGTCGTTGCTGCCGCCGCCAATACCCAGCAGTGCCAACAGGCTCTGGAACACGTTGTAGATGCTGAGGTACAAGGCCAGCGTGGCACTGATGTAGTTGGTCTCACCACCGTCGATGATGCGCTTGATGTCATACAGCATGAAGGCGCTGAAGATGCCGATGGCCAAGACCGAGATAGCCATCATGCCCGCTGAAGACCCAACGAACACATTGATGATTGCACCGACCATCAGTACCAGAGCGCCTACGGTGAGCCACTTGCCCATGCCCGACAGGTCGCGCTTGATCACAGTGGACAGGCTGGCCATGACGAAGAAGATGCCAGCCGTGCCGCCAAAGGCCGTCATGATCATGTCGGAGCCGTTCTTGAACCCCAGCACCATGGCCAGCATGCGCGACAGCATCAGGCCCATGAAGAAGGTGAAGGCCAGTAACATCGGCACGCCCGCAGCAGAGTTCTTGGTCTTTTCGATCGCAAACATGAAAGCGAATGCACCGCCGAGGAACACGACCAGCCCCAGGCCGCCGCCCATGGATGCAGTGATGCCAGTGGCAACCCCCAGCCAGGCACCCAGCACTGTCGGCAACATGCTCAGTGCCAGCAACCAGTAAGTGTTGCGCAGAACCTTGTTGCGCTGTCCGGCCGACAGGGCTGCGTCGTGGCCGAAGTGGTTATCAATAGTTTGTACGCGGTCGTTCATACGAGTGCTCCTGAAAATGCCAGTGATCGGCAGATGCGGCGAGTGTATGGGAAAACAAGGGGCGCGTTAAGTGGTTGTAACCCCAATGGCACAAGTTCTCCGGGGATTTCCCTGCGCTTGTGCGGGACAATGGCGAAGACCGCGCGTGTGCCACCGACCACACAGCCGTTATCCCCTTCACCAATTACTCCAGGTTCATCCATGAAAACAAAACCGGTTCTTGAACTCCACGATGTGCAGCAAATCGCCGCCGCCGCCTGCGCCGAAGCGCAGCGTAATGCATGGGCGGTGTCGATTGCCATCGTCGATGATGGCGGGCATCTGCTGCACTTCCAGCGCCTGGACGGTGTGGCTGCCGTGTCGAGCCCCATTGCACAGGCCAAAGCGCGCACTGCGGCACTGGGTCGGCGCGAGAGCAAGGTCTATGAAGACATGATCAATGGTGGTCGCCAGTCGTTTCTCAGCGTTGCGGTGCTCGACGGCATGTTGGAGGGGGGCGTCCCGATAACGCGGGATGGCCATTGCCTGGGTGCCGTCGGCGTCAGCGGTGTGAAATCACATGAAGACGCACAGGTGGCGCGGGCCGGCATCGCTGCTTTGCCAGGTTGAGGGTTTGGACAACTGCAGCACCCAGCGGGTCGGTCCAGACGGCGGCTGGTCGCAGAACCGGTCATACAGGGGCTGGAGTCAATAACTCAGACGCTCGGGCCGGATTTCCTGCAGGATGGTGGTGGCGATCTCTTCGATCGACTTGGTGGTGGTCGACAACCACCGGATGCCGCTGCGACGCATCATGGCTTCGCCCTGCGCCACTTCATGGCGGCAGTTGTCCAGCGCCGCGTAGCGCGAGTTGGGCCGCCGTTCATGACGGATCTCGCTCAGGCGCTCCGGCGCGATGGTGAGACCGAACAGCTTCGCGCGATGTGGCATCAATGCAGTGGGCAATTGCTGGCGCTCGAAGTCTTCCGGGATCAATGGATAGTTGGAGGCCTTGAGGCCATACTGCATTGCCAGGTACAGCGACGTAGGTGTCTTGCCGCTGCGGCTGACACCGACCAGGATGACGTCCGAGTGCTCCAGATCACGATTCGACTGCCCATCGTCGTGTGCCAGCGAAAAGTTGATGGCCTCGATGCGGTCCTGGTACTCCTTGCTCTTGCTGGCGTCGCTGAAGCGTCCGACTCGGTGGTTCGACTTGATCTCCAGTTCTGTCTCCAGCGGGCGGACAAAGGTGCCGAACATGTCCAGCAGCATGCCCTGGCAACCCTGCTGCAGTATTTTCAGGATCTCCATATTCACCAGTGTGGTGAACACGATCGGCTTCTTGCCGTCGACTACCGCCGTATGGTTTATCTGGCGCACCGTCTGGTGCGCCTTGTCGGCCGTGTCGATGAAGGGCAGTCGGACGTGGCGGGCCTTCATCTCGAACTGCGCAAGTATGGCGTTGCCGAAAGTCTCTGCGGTGATGCCGGTGCCGTCCGAGATGAAGAAAACGGTTCGATTGGGCATGGTTGGCGGGTCGGTTTTGGCAGACGGCGCAGTTGCTCGAAGTGGCGCTGGCACCGGGGCTGCACCCTACAATGGTAGCAAGCAGCGGATTTTGCATCCGCCCCGATCATGCAGCGCGCCACAACAACCAGTCAGCCACCCAGCCGCGCGTGCGGCATGCGTCTATGGCGTGGTTGTGCGGACTGGGCAAGGCAGACGCCCCCGTTTTTTCCCACCTCCGGAGTTCCTCCATGTCTGCATTGTTTGGACCGACCGCCCTGGTCGTACCGTTTGAGAACCTGAGAATGAGCGACGTCGAGTCGGTTGGCGGAAAAAACGCCAGTCTCGGCGAAATGATCTCGCACCTGCCCAGCGGCGTCAAGGTTCCGACCGGATTCGCCACCACCGCGCATGCGTTCCGGCAGTTTTTGGCCCATGGCGGTCTCGATCACCAGATCAGGGACATGTTGTCCACGCTGGATACCGAAGACGTACGCCAATTGGCGGTGGTTGGCGCACGGATCCGGACCCTGGTGGAAGCCCAACCCTTCCCAAAGGACCTGGAGCAGGCAATCCATGCCGCGTTCGAGACGCTGTGTGTGGGCGTGGTGGACGCCTCGTTTGCAGTGCGCTCGTCAGCGACTGCGGAGGATCTGCCGGATGCGTCGTTCGCCGGCCAGCAGGAAACTTTTCTCAACGTCGTCGGCATCGACGACATCCTGCACAAGATGCGCGAGGTGTTTGCGTCCCTGTACAACGACC
>JANLVB010000339.1:0-8840 GCA_031363785.1 Betaproteobacteria bacterium | reverse complement strand
GGGCCACGGCAGGTCGGCAAGACTACGCTGGCCCGGCAATTGGCCGACGGCTTGTTGCCCACCGGTGCACCAGCTGCGCTGTACCTCGATCTTGAGACACCCGCCGACCTCGCGCAACTGAGCGACCCGTCGGCGTTTTTTGCGCGCCATGCAGACCGCCTTGTCATTCTGGACGAAGTGCAGCGCATGCCGGGCCTGTTTGCCACGCTGCGCGGCGTGATCGACCAACGCCGCAGAGCGGGTGGTCGCAATGCACAGTTCCTGCTGCTGGGATCGGCCAGCATCGAGCTGCTGTCGCAGTCATCAGAAAGCCTTGCCGGGCGCCTTGCCTGTCTTGAGCTGGCACCCTTTGTGGTCACCGAGTTGCCGCCTGGCCAGGCCGCTACACCTGGCGCGCTGTGGCTGCGCGGCGGCTTTCCGGATTCTTACCTGGCCGGCAGCAACGCGGCCAGCCTGCGCTGGCGCCAACAGTTCATCAGCACCTATCTGGAGCGCGACATACCCCAGCTTGGGCCGCGTATCCCGGCGCAGACACTGCGGCGCTTCTGGACCATGCTGGCCTACGAGCAGGCGCAGATGCTCAACGCCGCGCGCCTTGCTGGCTCACTGGGCGTGAGCGGGCAGACGGTTGCCCGCTACCTCGATTTGTTGTGTGACCTGATGCTGGTGCGCCGCCTGCAGCCCTGGGCACACCATTCCAGCAAGCGGCTGGTCAAAGCGCCCAAAGTGTTTATTCGCGACAGCGGCATCGTGCATGCACTGTTGGGTCTGGGCGACCCGGCTGCATTACTGTCGCACCCGGTTGTCGGCGGAAGCTGGGAGGGTTGGGTCATCGAAAACCTGCTGGGCTGTGCGCCACCTGGCACCCAGGCCAGCTACTACCGCACTGCCGTCGGGGCCGAGATCGACCTGGTGCTGGAGCTGCCTGGCCGACAGCTCTGGGCGGTGGAAATCAAACGCTCCAGTGCGCCCACAGTCAGCAAAGGCTTTCACATTGCGTGCGACGACCTTGGCGCCACTCGCCGCCTGGTGGTGAGCAGCGCCAACGCCAGCTTTCCGATGGCAGGCCTGATCGAACACGTGCCGATGTTGGGGTTGATGGGGGAATTGCTGGCGCTGCGTGATGCACCGCCCCCACCCGCCCGTACCGCGGCATGATACGCATCAGCTCCGCGGGGTCATTCGCCCCTCAAATGCCAACCAGGGTGTTCAAGTTCAACCCCGCAGCCAAGGCGAGCAGGCGGGGTAACGTCGAGTGGAAACAAACATCCGTCCAAACGAAAATGTAAGCCCGTCCAATTGAAACCTTATGGCCAACCGGCCGATGCAAAAATGGCCCGGGTGTTCCATGGTCAGTGGGTAACCGGGACGCAGATGCATCAACAATGTCTCATGGCCCCGATGCGGGCTGGTTTGGTGACCCGCCTGGAAAACCGTCCCGTTCAGGTTTGCTCTGCCTCCGGCCACAGGCCGGGGAAATAGAACCGCAACGCATGTTGCGGTACACCAAAGCGAAGTTTTCCGTAGGCACTGTCACTCAACAACAATCCGCGTTTGAGCAAAGCCGAGACTTGCGCCGTGGCCAGGCGATCCCCCAGCCCCAGCATGGCCTTGAAGTCGGCGCGCTCCAGTTCGCCCTGGGTGGCAAACAGGTAGTGCAATACACGCAGCGCCTCGCTGCGCACGCCCTGGCGGACAACCGTCTGCTCAAAAGCCAAGCAGGCGGCGATACGGTCCTTGATGCGGCCAAGGTCGAGCAGCGCTGTCATGAACTGCACTTGGTCCTGGCACTGGGCCAACACGTAGCCAATCCATGCACACAACGCGCGCTCGGACAGGTTGCCCCGGCCATCCAGGTCGCCGGCACGCGGTTCGTCGGCAGCCGCCAGGTAGGCGTAGTAGGCGTCCTGGGTGCGGGCAAACCCACGCAAGGGTGACCACAAGCCATTGCTCAGGCCCATGTGGCCCAGTACCAGGTGGATGTGCAAGCGGGCCACCCGGCCATTGCCATCCCGAAACGGGTGCGCCCAGGTCAGGCGATGGTGTGCTGCCGCTGCCGCCAACACCCGCATTTCGCCGCGACGCACCTGTGCGTAAAAATTGCCCCAGCGTTCCAGCATCGATGGCAGGGCAGCAAAAGACGGCGCCACATGCCGACCGACGCTGACATCACGGTCGCGCAGCAGCCCCGGCGGTAAAGGGTCTCCCTCTGGCAGGTGGCGATCAGCCAGTGGCAGACGGGCAAACAGATCTTGGTGGATATCGCACACCATACGTGCTGACCACACGTGCTGCGCTGACCAGCTGCCCCAGTGCTGCTCCAACGCCTGCTCGGTGGCCATATGCGCCAGCGCAAGGCGTTGCCGCCGCGCCTTGTCGGCATCGGCGGAATAATCGTTTTGCAAAGCCCGTTCGATGTCCACTGGCAGGGTGTGCTGCCCCTCGATACGGTTGCTGTAATACGAGTTCATGGCCCGCAACAAGCCGCGCAAGCCATCGAGCGCCTGCGGCTGGCACATGCCGGCCAACTGGTCGGCGCTGCGAATCAGGTCATGCGCACGCTCCAGCAAATCATGCAGCCGGTGCTCACCGGGCAACAGCGGCTCGAACTGCACCGGGTCATCAAACAGGACCAATGGCTGCGACTTGGAATTCATAACCAAGTATATGTTTTTAAAGAATTTTATTCAAATAGTCAAAACACTTTTGCGAGATTTAATGCGACATGATGGGCATCCAACTGAGCGCGTTGACTAAGAACTTGTCCGCGAACGAGGAACATCGTTGCGGCCCCTACACCTGATACGGAACCCGGACGTTGGGCCAGACCGCGCTGTCAAAGTCTTTGTTGTTGCGGGTGACCAGCATCAGGTTTTCACACAAGGCACTTGCCAGGATGATGGCGTCGGGCAGGCGCATGCGGCTGTCGCTGCGCAGGCGCGCCGCACGTTCCATGACAGACCCGGATAACTCAATATGCGCGAACAAACGCGAAGTCGAATCCCGCTATCGGTCGTTGCGGGACGAGCTCAAGTCTGCCGAGAGGTTGAACAAGGCGTTGAAGGCCGGGCGCGTCCCGGCCATGGTGGTGTCGGTGCTGCAAACCATCGAAGATGCCGGGCTGGGCCAGCACTTCACTGTCGTGGGCACACACGCCCTGTACGCCTATGAGGCAGCGGCCGGGGTGCGCATCGTTCAGGGGGCGCTGGCAACGCAGGACATCGATTTGTTATGGGACGCGCGCCGGTGCGTGCGCTTCATCACCGACATCCAAAGGCTGGATTCATCGGTTTTGCGGGTCTTGCAGCGCTCAGATGCCACGTTCCAGCGCAAACCGGGGCAGAACGAGACCGCCATCAATGCCAAAGGCTTTGAGGTCGACTTCTTGCGACGGCAACCGGTCGGCGACGACCCGCATCCTTTCCGGTTTTTTGATGATGAGGACGATCTGTGGCCCGTGCAGGCGTTGAGGGCTTCAGTGTTGACCAGCGCTGCGCGATTCGAACACATCGTTGTTTCAGCCACTGGCCGCATGGCCTTGATGCGCACCATCGCTCCAGCGACCTTCGTGGAATTCAAGCACTGGATGGCAGCAGAGGCACCGAATCGGCCAGAACCAAAACGCAGGCGCGACCGGCGCCAAGCGGACATCGTGCAATCGTTGCTAGACAACGGTCTGCTGCTGCCATCGGTCGGCACCCGGTAGGCCCTCAAGGCACGCCCGGCGCCAGCCGAAAACGCTTGCGCGCGCAGGTCAACCTCGCAACTGCCCCAATACTGCCAGCAGCGGCTGCAACACACTGGCACCGAACTTCTTCGAACGTGCGCCGCTCCAGCCAGTGACCGGGTCGGGCAGGTCGTTGTTGTCCTTGAATGGCATCTCGATCGTGAAGGCCGGGCAGTCGAAGCGCTGCGCCACCCAGTTCGTCGCCAGGGCCGGGTTGGCCAGTGTGGCGCGGGTCGGGCCATAACTGACACGGTCCTGAAAATCCGGGCAACTCCCCAGCCAGGCCGCTTTGAAGGCCTCTTGCAATGCCTGCAAGCGCGGCGTGAAGTTGGCAATGCCCTCGGCGCCCGCCACAAAGTTGTAGGGAATCGCCTCATCACCATGGGCGTCCAGGCACAGGTCGACGCCAGCCGCTTGCATGCGCTGGCGCACCAGCAGCACCTCGGGCGAACGCTCCATGGTCGGGTCGGCCCATTCCCGGTTCAGGTTGGCGCCCACGGCGTTGGTGCGCAAGTTGCCGCGCACACTGCCGTCCGGGTTCATGTTGGGCACCACGTAAAAAATGCAGCGCTGCAGCAGCACCCGTGCCACCGGGTCGCCGCCGTCCAGCAAGCGGTGCAGGAAACCCTCGACAAACCACTCCGCCATAGTTTCGCCGGGGTGCTGGCGCGCGATCAGCCAGATGCGGCGCTTGTCTGCGTCGGCCACCGCGCTGGCCGCGTCGGTGATGCGCAGCAGGTCGATGTCGCGCCCGTCATGGGTCTGACCCAGATGTTCACCCTGCACATGCGCACTGGCGGCGGCCGACCCCAGCAGATCCAGGTGCCGCTCCCATGAATACGGCTCGAAGTACGCGAAGTAGATGCTGTTGTTGGCGGGTGTAGTGGTAACGCTCATCACCGTGCCGTCGTAGCTGGTGGGCACGCGAAACCAATGTTGCCGGTCATGGCTGGCGACAACCTGGTAGCCGTCCCAGCCTTTGGGGTAGGCACACTGGCCGGCGTTCATGAAGCGCAGCGTGACGGCTTGGCCCAACGCGCCTTGCAGCCGAAAGTGGAACCATTGCGCAAACTCGGCCGCGTTGTCCTGGCGGATGCGCAGCTGGATGTCAGTCGGGTCGTCGAGCCGCAGCACCTCGATCGCGCCCGAGTCAAATTGGCTGGAAATAGAGAGTTGGTGCATGCAATGGGTACGGCTTCGGTCGTCAGGCCTTGGTGAGACGCAATCCGGCGTCCACCAGCAACACTTCACCCGTGGTCTTGGCCGCATGCGCGCCCAGGTACCAGGCGGTCTGCGCCACATCTTCGGCGGAAATCACCGCGTCGAGCACCGCTTTGCCTTTGTAGGCCTTGACCGTAGCCTCATAACGCCCCGGGCCCAGGCCGTCCTGCATCCAGGGGGTTTCGACCAGACCCGGCGCGATGGCGTTGACGCGAATCAGCGGCCCAAGCGACCGGGCCAAACCGGCGGTGAGTGCATTCAGCGCGCCCTTGGACGCCATATAGGCGAGTGACGAGCCAGTGCCCAGCATGGACGCGATCGACGACACATTGACCACCCCGGTGACCGGGTACCTGCGTAACAGTGGCACCAGCGCACGGGTCATCTGGTAGGCGCCGACGACGTTGACCGCGTACAGGCGCTGAAAGTCGTCGGCCTGGATGGCGTCCAGGTCTTTCATGTTGGCAAATTTCGTGGTGCCGGCATTGTTGACCAGTACATCCACCCGGCCCCACAGCGCCTCGACCTGCACCGCCAGCGCGCGGCAATCTGCGTCCAGCGCCACATCGGCGCGCACCACCAGGGCCTGCGCGCCCAGGGCACGACACTCGGCGGCCACCGCTTCGGCTGGCGCGCTCGAGCGCGAATAGTTGACCACCACGTTCCAGCCCGCGGCCGCATACAGGCGCGCGGTCGCCGCGCCGATACCCGACGACGAACCAGTGACAACACACACTTTTGCACTCATAAAGCAACTCCTGATGGGGGCCACAGATCGCGCAATTCGCGCTTCAATATCTTGCCGATGGCACTGCGCGGCAGCTCGCCCATGAACTGCAGGCTGCCCAGGCGCTGTGTCTTGCCGAGTTGCGCGTTGGTCCACTGCAGCAGTTCGTCGGCGCCGACCGACAGGCCATCGCGCAACACCACAAACGCGGCGGGTGTTTCGCCCCAGCGTTCAGACGGCACACCCACCACCGCCACCTCCAGCACCGCCGCGTGCTGGCGAATCACCGCCTCGAGATCACTCGGGTAGACGTTGAAACCACCCGAGATCAGCATGTCTTTCTTGCGGTCGAACAGAATCAGAAAACCATCGGCATCAAAACGTCCGATGTCGCCGGTGCGGATGAAGCGCTTGCCGCCCGGGTCAAACCACTCGGCTTCACGCGTTTTGTCCGGCTGGCCATGGTAGGCCGTCATCATGCCGCCCGAATGCCCCACCACCTCACCTGCCGCACCGGGCGCCACCTCGACGCCGTTGTCGTCGATCAGACGGATGTCGTGCCCAGGTGCCGGCCGACCCACGGTGTGCAACTTGTCCGGATATAGATGCGCCTCCAGCAGGCAGGTGCCGCCACCCTCTGTCATGCCGTAGAACTCGACCAGACCACCCGGCCAGCGCTGGAGCACATCGGCCTTGAGCGCGGCGCCAAACGGCGCGCTGGTGGAGAACTTCATGCGGTAGCTGGAGAGGTCAAAGTCGTCGAACCCCGGGTAAGCCATCAGCCGCTGGTACTGCACCGGCACCAGCATGGTGTGGGTGATGTGGTGCTGTTGCGCCAGCGCCAGGTACTGCGCCGCTTCGAACTTGGGCATCAGCACCAGCGTGCCGCCGGCGCTGATGGTGGGGAAAAACACCACCAGCGTGGTATTGGAGTACAGGGGCGTGGACAACAGGGTGATGGTGTCGGCGCCATAACCGTAAGTGGTACCTCGGCGCACATGGGTCCAGCGCATGCCATGGGATTGCACGATGCCTTTGGGCTCGCCGGTCGTGCCCGATGAATAGATGATGTTGAACGGCCATTCGGGCTGCGTCTCGACCGCCGCAACCGACTGGGGGGCATCGGCCAGCCAATGCTGCAGGGGCTGGCCGGCGCCAGAGCCGTCCAGCGTGATATTACGGCTGCGTCCCGCCTGGTCAAGCACCTGCGCAGCGGCGGCGTCAACAAACACCAGCCGTGCCCGGGCGTCTTGCACCATGCGCTGCAGGCTGTGTGTGCCAGAGCCCGGCGCCAAGGGGGCCACCACCACTCCGGCGCGCAAGGCACCCAGGAACACAACCGCATACTCCAGTGACATGCCAGAGCAGATGGCTATGGCGTCGCCAGCACGCAGGCCGTCGCGTTGCAGCGCAGCGGCCACGTGGTCCATCATGCGGTCCAGCGCCGCGTAATCGAGCTTGTGCTCGCCTTGCACCAGCGCGGCATGGTCCGGGCTGGTTCGGGCATGCCGGCGCACCAGTTCGGTGATGACTTCAAAGTCTTGCTCGAAAACGTCAGGCATGAGCGGCGCGTTGTTGTTGAACCCGGCTCCCATCGTAACGGGCGCGCCATCTGGCGTCTGTCACCTGCGCAAACCACCGCCGCAGCGCTTGGGGGACAATAGGCAGGCACGCTGCGCTCTGTCGCGGCCCTTGCCATTCCCTCCCGTTCAAGCCACTCGCCACCCAGGACCAAAAACCATGACCTATCCCCACGTCCAACTGCTGATCAACAACGAATGGCGCGCCGCGCGCAGCAACGCGACGATCGCCGTGCATAACCCGGCCGACGGCAGCGTGATTGGCAGCGTGGCCCGCGCCGGCATCGCCGATCTGGACGACGCACTGGCAGCGGCCGCCAAGGGCTTCGCCAGCTGGCGCAACACGCCGGCCATCGAGCGCGCCAAAGTGATGCGCACGGCAGCCGGCCTGCTGCGCGAGCGCAGCGACGCGATCGCCCGGCTGATGACCATGGAGCAGGGCAAACCACTGGCCGAGTCCAAGACCGAGATCAGCATGGCAGCCGACATCATCGAGTGGTTCGCCGACGAGGGCCGGCGT
This sequence comes from Betaproteobacteria bacterium, assembly GCA_031363785.1. Taxonomy (GTDB): domain Bacteria; phylum Pseudomonadota; class Gammaproteobacteria; order Burkholderiales; family Burkholderiaceae_C; genus CAISIP01. The sequence continues at coordinate 1,065 of JANLVB010000339.1, read as the reverse complement.
GTTTACGGTCGCATCGTCGCGCCGCGCGCCATGAACCAGCAGCAGATGGTGCTGAAAGAGCCAGTGGGCCCCGTGGCGGCGTTCACGCCGTGGAATTTTCCGATCAACCAGGTGGTGCGCAAGATGTGCGGCGCCTTGGCCACTGGATGCTCCATCATCGTCAAGGCGGCGGAAGAGACCCCGGCCTCGCCGGCCGAGCTGGTGCGCGCTTTTGTCGATGCCGGCCTGCCCGCCGGTGTGGTGTCGCTGGTTTATGGTGACCCGGCCGAGATCAGCAACTACCTGATCCCGCACCCTGTCATCCGCAAGATCACCTTCACCGGTTCAACCCCGGTGGGTAAACAACTCGCCGCCATGGCAGGCGCCCACATGAAACGCGCCACCATGGAACTCGGTGGCCATGCGCCGGTGATTGTGGCGGCGGATGCCAACATCGCACACGCCGTGAAGATGATTGCCGGCGCCAAGTTCCGCAATGCCGGGCAGGTGTGTATTTCACCAACCCGCTTTTTGGTAGAAGAAGCCGTGCGTGAAGAATTCGTGGCCGGCTTCATGCAGTACATGCAAACCCTCAAGGTCGGCAACGGGCTGGAGGCCAGCTCCAACATGGGGCCGTTGGCGAACCCGCGCCGACTGGTCGCCATGCAGCAGATCACGGAAGATGCCGTGGCGCGTGGCGCCACCGTGGCCAGCGGTGGCGAACGTATCGGCAGCAGCGGCAATTACTTCGCGCCCACACTGTTGCTGGACCCACCGCTGGACAGCGCGGTGTTCAACCACGAGCCGTTCGGCCCGATGGCGGCGGTGCGCAGTGTCAAGAGCATCGACGAGGCGATTGCGGAGGCGAACCGGCTGCCGTTCGGGCTCTCGGCCTATGCCTTCACCAGCAGCATCAAGACCGCACACCAGTTGTCGACCCAGATGCAGACCGGCATGTTGTGGATCAACCAGGCCGCTGCGCCGTGGGCGGAATTGCCGTTCGGCGGGGTCAAGGACTCGGGCTACGGCAGCGAAGGTGGCCCGGAGGCGCTGGAAGCCTACCTGAACACCAAGACCGTGGCGATG
>JANLVB010000336.1:0-22633 GCA_031363785.1 Betaproteobacteria bacterium | reverse complement strand
CCGGTGTGATGTTGCTGGGTTTCGGCCAAGTGGCAGGCGCTGGTCACAGCCTTGGCGTACGGGCTGACGCTGCAGTGGCCGCGATCTCGCAGGCCTCGGGACATGCTGCCTTCGTGTCGGCGCGGGTTGGCCGACAGATGGTCGGCCTGACCCACCATGCCGGACGCCACCCGCTGCAGGTCGGGGTGGCGCTGGGCGGAAATCCCCTGCCCATTGACGCTTGCGCCACCGGCAGGGCATGGCTGGCGACCCTTACCGACGAGGCGATCGGCGAATTGATCGGCGGCGCGGTGTCGCGGCCCAACCCGCAAGCACCGGCGAGCTTGCCGGAGTTGCTGGAGCGTGTAGCCAGGGTACGGGAGTGCGGGTTTGCCGAGTCCCACAACGAGGCCGGCAAAGGGGTTGGTGCCATTGCGGTGGCGGTGCACGAAGCGCGTACTGGCGAAGTGCTGAGTTTCTGCGTCACCTTTCCGGAGGCGACCGTCGACCAGGCGGAGCGCCAGCAATTGACAGACGCCTTGTTGAAGGCACGGTCGGACATCATGAGGAGCCGAAATGAACGCTGACTGTTTCGCTGGCAAACGCTGGCGTATCGGATTCGACATCGGTGGCACCTTCACCGACTTTGTGCTGTTTGACCGGCAGCATGGTCGCGTGTTTCTGCACAAGCGGCTGACCTCGTCCGACGACCCGTCCCGCTCGGCGCTGATCGGCCTCAAAGAACTGACGGACAAGGCGGCGATCACACTGGCCGAAGTGGATGACATCGTGCACGGCACCACACTGGTCACCAACGCCATCATCGAGCGCAAGGGCGGCGCGCGTTTGGGGCTGCTCACCACCGCGGGTTTCCGCGACATTCTGGAGATGGGCACCGAGCAGCGTTACGACATCTACGACCTGTTCCTGAAGTTTCCCGAGCCGCTGGTGCCACGCGATCGCCGGCTCGAATTGGCCGAACGCCTGGACAGCCAGGGCCGCGTGATCCAGGCGCTGGATGCGGCCGAGGTGCGCTCGCGCCTGGCCGAGCTGGCCGCCGCCGGCGTCAACGCGATAGCGGTGTGTTTCCTGCACGCCTACCGCAACCCGGTGCACGAACAGATGGTGGCCGAACTCGCAGCGCGCGAGTTTCCGCAGCTGGCCCTGTCCTTGTCCAGCGCCGTGGTGCCCGAGATTTCCGAGTACCAACGTTGCGTGACCACCGCCGCCAACGCCTTCGTGCAGCCGCTGATGGGCGCTTACCTCGAAAAGTTGCAGCGTGAATTGGCAGCGCGTGGTTTTTCCGGTGCCCTGCGGCTGATGCATTCGGCCGGCGGCTTGATGTCGCCGCAAACGGCCTGTGCCTTCCCGATCCGGCTGCTCGAGTCGGGTCCCGCTGGTGGTGGCTTGGCTACGGCCTGGTTCGGCAAGCTTGCTGGCCACAAGGACGTGATCTCGTTCGATATGGGCGGGACCACGGCCAAGGCGGCGTTGATCGAGGACGGGCGGTTTGAGGTCATGCCCATGCTGGAGGCGGCGCGCGTGCAACGCTTCACCAAGGGCTCCGGGCTGCCGATCAAAACGCCGGTGATCGACATGATCGAGATCGGTGCCGGCGGCGGATCCATCGCCGCCATCGATGCGTTGGGCCTGCTCAAGGTCGGGCCGCATTCGGCTGGCTCGGCACCTGGGCCGGCCTGTTACGGCCTGGGTGGCAAGGACCCGACTGTCACCGACGCCTGCCTGCTGCTGGGTTATTACGACCCGGGCTTTTTCCTCGGCGGCGCCATGAAACTCGACCTGCCCGCCGCCGAACGCGCGATGCGCAAGGTGGCTGATCCGCTCAAACTCAGCGTGCCGCAGGCGGCCTGGGGTATCCACGCGCTGGTGGTTGACAGCATGGCTGCGGCGGCACGGGTGCACCTGGTCGAACACGGCCGTGACCCGCGCTCCTTCAGCATGGTCGGCTTCGGCGGTGCCGGCCCGGCGCATGCGGTGAACGTGGCGCGGGCGCTGGGCGTGAAGGAGGTCATCATCCCGCCGGCGTCCGGCGCGGCATCGGCCTTCGGCTTCCTGGCCGCACCGCTGTCGTTCGAGCAGGTGCAGTCGATGCCGGTGGAGTTGTCCAACCTGCAAGACGGCGCGCCGGTGAACCAGGTGCTGCAGGTGCTGGAGGAGCAGGGCCGCACCCAGCTGCGCGTGGCCGGTGTGCCGGATACCGACATCACGGTTGCGCGCTGGGCCGACATGCGCCTGGTGGGCCAGATGCACGACATCCGCGTGGCGCTGCCGGGTGGCAGCATTGGCCCGGCGCAGGTGCCACGGCTGCGTGAATTGTTCGTGCAGGCTTACCGTACCCGCTACACCGCCGTGCCACCGCTGGCGCGATTCGAGGCGATCAACTTCCGCGTCAACTGCGCCGGGCCGGTACCCGAGCTGGCCATCTCCGGGGCACTTGCCTGCGCTGGCGTGCGCGAGCCGCTCAAGGGCCACCGCATGGCCTGGTTTGGCGACTGCTTCGTCTCCACACCGGTGTACGACCGCGACGCACTGCAGGCCGGCACGCGTCTGCCCGGCCCGTGTATTGTGGAGGAGCGCGAGGCGACCACGGTGCTGGGGCCGCTGGACGCGGTCGAGGTCGACGCCGCACTGAACCTGCGCATTGCGGTGGGTGTGCCAGCGGCGCGCGCCGTGACGGTGACGCACGAGACCCCGCTGCAGGAGGCAATCGCGCGCATCGAGGCCGACCCGATTGCGCTCGAAATCATGTGGAGCCGTCTTGTCAACGTGGTCGAGGAGATGTGGCTCACGGTGTGCCGCACGGCGTTCTCGCTGGTTATTTCGGAAGCACAGGATTTCGCCTGCGAGATACTGAGCCCCGAGGGCGAAACGCTGGCGCATTCGCCGCGCGCGATGCCGGTGTTCAACCTTACCTTGCCGCGGGCAGTGAAGGCGCTGCTGCAGCGCTTTCCGGCGTCGACCTTGCGCGAAGGCGACGTGCTGGTCACCAACGACCCGTGGTTGTGCGCCGGCCATCTGTTTGACATCGCCATCGTGACGCCGGTGTTCCTGGATGGCCGTGTCGTCGGTGTGCTGGGCACAGTGGGGCACGTGTCCGACATCGGCGGCACCAAAGACTCGCTGCGCGCGCGCGAGATATACGAAGAAGGCCTGCAGATCCCGCCGATGAAACTGGTCGAGGCCGGGCGCATCAATGAGACGCTGGTGGCGTTGCTGCGCCAGAACGTGCGCAACGGCGAGCAGGTGATGGGCGACATCCACTCCTTTGTCACCGCCAATGCCATGGGCGCAGAGCGTCTGGTCGCCTTCATGCGCGACTACGGCATGCAAGACCTCGCCGCGCTGGCCGAGGTGGTGCAGTCGCGCTCCGAGCGCGCGATGCGCGAGGCCATCACGCAGGTTCCGGACGGGGTGTACGAGTCCGTCATGTGGAGCAACCCGCTCGGCACGCCGATGCGTTTCCCAGTGCGTATCACGGTGGCGGGTGACGGTATCGAAATCGATTTCGAGGGCGCACCAGCGCAGTTGGCCCAGGGTGGGCTGAACTCCACCCTCAACTACACCGAGGCACACGCCACCTACCCGCTCAAGTGCATGCTGACGCCGGGGGTGCGCGGCAACGCCGGGTGTTACCGCCCGTTCACGGTCAAGGCGCCCAAGGGCTCGATCCTGAACTGCGAATACCCGGCCTCGGTGGCCATCCGCACCCGCACCGGCTGGTACATCGCGCCCAACATCTTCCAGGCGCTGGCTACGGCCGCGCCAGCCCAGGTGCAGGCTTTCACCGGCCTGCCGGTGGCGATGACGGTGTATGGCCAGGATGCAGGCGGCGCCACCTATTCCGACATGCTCTTCAGCGGGGGCGGGCAGGGCGCCAATGCCGGCTCCGACGGCAAGTCGGGGCTGTTGTACCCGACCTCGGCCGCCAACACCTCAATCGAGATGATCGAGACCCGCGCCCCGATAGTCGTGACGGAGAAGTCGTTCGTGGTCGATTCCGGCGGTGCCGGGCGGTTTCGCGGCGGCATGGCGCAACGGGTGCGGCTACGCAAGCGCGACGAGGACGCTTTGCCGATGCTGGTGTCGGTGTACCCCGAGGGTGTTGGCCTGCATATTGCGGGTCTGCACGGGGGCCAGCCGGGCCAGACGGCGCGCGGCGTGTTGCAGGATGCGAGTGGTCAGGTGGTGCACGACTGTGGTGCGGGTGAACTCGTGACCCTGTCGCGCACCGACCAGTTCGTGGAATTGACGCTGGCCGGGGGTTCGGGTTATGGCGATCCGCGCACCCGGTCGGCCTCGGATGTCGCGCATGATGTGGCCATGGGCTGGATCACGCCCCAGGGCGCGGCACGCGACTATGGGCATGCCGGTGCAGCGACACCGGTGGCTGGAGAACGCGCCGCCACGGCGGAAACGCTTTTGGCGTCTTGATCGGTCGGTTTGGTTTTTTCGTTGTTCACAAAGGAGTTTCACCATGGAACGTCGTAGTCTACTCAAGGGTGCCGCCGGTTCTGCGCTGGCGGTTTCTGCTGCCGGCCTGTCCGGCATGGCCATGGCCCAGCAGGGCAAAAAGATTCTGGTCATCGCCAGCGGCCAGGACATCCCCAATTTCGACCCGCATGTGGCCACCGGTTACTCGGCCTCCATGCTGCTGCGCAACACCTACGACGGCCTGGTGCGTGTAGAAGGCGCACCGCCCAAGGTGGTGCCGCATCTGGCGGCCTCCTGGACGGTGTCGCCGGACGGGCTGGAATACGTCTTCAAGCTCGACCAGAGCGCACGTTTCCAGGACGGCACACCGGTCACCGCCAATGCCGTGGCCTATTCGTTCCGGCGCACGCTGCGCCTGGCCAAAGGCAACGCCTGGATGATTGCCGGCGTGGTGGATCCCAATGGCATCGAGGCGGTGGACGTGCAGACGGTGCGTTTCAAGCTGCTCAAGCCCTTCGCACCGTTCCTCGCGGTGCTGCCGTGGCAGTTCGTTGTCAACCCGGTGCTGCTGGAAACCAACAAGGGCGCAGACGATGGCCAGGAGTACCTGCGCAAGAACATTGCCGGATCGGGCCGCTTCAAGATCAAACGCGCCGAGTCGGGCAACCTGTATGAATTCGAACGCGTGGCCTCGCCGTGGAAGGCCGGCGGCAACCTCGACGGCGCGATCTGGAAAATCGTGCGCGAGACCTCGTCACAACGCCTGATGCTGGCGCGCGGCGAGGCGCACATGGCGGTCGACCTGACCAGTGAAGACATGGACGCGCTGAAAGACCGCCCGGGTGTGGTGCGTGTGCTGGAGCCCGAGTTCCGCACCTTCAGCATCAAGATGAACACCGCGCATGGGCCGTTGGCCGACGTCAACCTGCGCAAGGCGGTATCCCATGCCTTCAACTACAAGGGCATGATGGACGCTGCGGGTTACGCCGAACTGATGGTCGGTCCGCTGCCCCCCGGCCTGATGAGTGACCCCAAACTCAAGGTGCCACGCACTGACCTGGAAGCCGCCAAGGCCTATCTGGCCAAGTCCAAGTACCCCAACGGTGGTGTCAAGCTGACCATGGTGCATGTGACCGGCCTGGAGCAACAGCGCCAGTGGTCGCTGGTGCTGCTCGACAGCCTGAAGAAGCTTGGCATCGAACTCGACATCAAGCCCATGGTCTGGCCCGACATGGTGGCATCGACCAAGACACCGCAGACCAATGCGGATTTTTTTCCTGTCTACCAGACTGGCAACTACGCCGACCCGGACAACGTGGCCTTTGCCGCCTACCACAGCTCGCGCAATGGCAACTGGCAGAACCCGGTTTACAAGAACCCGAAGGTCGATGCGCTGATCGAGCAGGGACGCGGCGAAATCGACCCGAAGAAACGTGCCGCGATCTACGCCGAGTTCCAACGCATCGTGGTTGACGACGCACCGGACATCTTCGGCGTGCTGGAAAAACGCCGCATCGCCATGCGCGACACGGTGCAGGGATTCGTGTTCACGCCGGTGGCCAGCAACGCGATCGACCTGCAGAAACTGTCGCTGAAGTAGGCGCTGCACCGATCTCTCGCGCCGACCATGCTGGCCTACATTCTGCGGCGCATCGTGTTGCTGGTCCCGGTGCTGCTGGGGCTGTCGATGCTGGTGTTCGCCATCGGGCGCTTGCTGCCGGGCGACCCGGTTTTGCTGGCCGCTGGCCCCAACGCCAGCCGTGAGGAGGTGGCCGCGTTGTCGGTCGAGTTCGGTCTCGACCAACCCGTTCCGGTGCAGTACTGGCGTTACCTCACCGGTCTGCTGCACGGCGATTGGGGCCGCTCGCTGCAGACACGCGGGCCGGTGCTGGAAGACCTGAAGGTCTATATCCCGGCGACAGTGGAACTGGTGGCCGCCGCAATGCTGATCGCAATTGTGGTCGGTATCCTGCTCGGGCTATTGGCCGCGGTACAGCGCAACGGCTGGATCGACTACCTGGTGCGCCTGCTGTCTCTGGCCGCGATCTCGATGCCGCGTTTCTTTCTCGGCCTTCTGCTGCAATTGGTGTTTGCCATGTGGCTGGGTATCGCCGCGCTCGGCGGTCGCTTCCCGCTGACCGGCAGCCCGCCTCCCACAGTGACCGGCATGTTGACCGTCGACAGCCTGCTGGCAGGTGACTGGGCGGCGCTGTCGCTGGCGCTGCAGCACCTGGCGTTGCCGGCCATCGCCATGAGCCTGTCGCCGCTGGCCACCATCACCCGCATGATGCGTGCCTCGACCATGGAGGTGTTGCAGCAGGATTACGTGCTGACCGCCCGCGCGCTGGGTATCCCACCGGGCAAGTTGCTGTTCAAGCATGTGCTGCGCAATGCGTTGTCGTCCACCTTGACGGTGATCGGCCTGTATTTCGGCTGGCTGCTGGGTGGCACGGTGCTGGTGGAGACGGTGTTCGACTGGCCCGGCATCGGCCTGTACGCCACCAAGTCCATCCTCACGCAGGACTTCATGCCGGTCATGGGCGTGGTGCTGTCGATCGGCACCATGTTCGTGTTGTTCAACCTGCTGATCGACCTGTTGTACGGGGTGATCAACCCCAAGGTGCAGTTGCGATGAGCACCGCGCGGCCGCCCAAAGGTGCTCGCACCGCAGCGCGTTGCGCGGGGGTTTCTTTCTGAGCGCCACCCTGCAACCCGCGGGGCTGGCACTGGCCTACGGTGCCGCGCACGCACGCCGCGAGGCCTGGCGGCGCGGCATGTACCGCATGCGCCAGAGCAGCCTCTCCATGATTGGCCTGGCGCTGGTGTTGCTGCTGCTGGTGCTGGCCGCCACCGGTCACTGGATCGCGCCGTTCCCGGAGCACATCAGCGGCAGCATCGACACCGCCATGCGTTTCAAGCCGCCGTCCTGGAAGAACTGGATGGGCACCAACGAACTCGGGCAGGACGTGTTGTCGCTGGTTCTGGGCGGCGCACGCATTTCGTTGTTCGCCGGGCTGGCAGTGGTGCTGCTGGCGGCAGTGGTTGGCACCGTGGTGGGCGCGCTGGCGGGTTACCTGGGCGGCTGGACCGACGAGGTGCTGATGCGACTGGCCGACCTCAAGCTCACGCTGCCGGGACTGATCCTGGCGATGGCGGTGGCGGCCGCGCTGGGGGCCGGCACCGTCAACATGGTGATCGCGATCTCGCTTGGCTGGTGGCCCGGTTTCGCGCGCCTGGTGCGTGGCGAGGTGCTGGGCAAACGCGAGGAGGTCTATGTGCTGGCAGCGCGCGCGCTGGGGGCCGGCCCGGTGCGCATCATGTGGCGCCACATCCTGCCCAACATCGTCTCGCCGGTGATCGTCAAGATGTCGCTGGATGTCGGTTTCGCGGTGCTCACAGTGGCGTCGCTGGGGTTCGTGGGCATCGGGGTCAAACCCCCCACACCGGAGTGGGGCCAGATGTTGTCTACGGCGCGGGGTTTTCTGCCCGACTACTGGTGGGCGGCGATCTTCCCCGGCGGGGCGATCTTTCTGGCCGTGTTGAGTTTCAACCTGCTGGGCGACGGGCTGCGTGATGTGCTCGACCCGCGCTCAAGGCGGTGAGCGGATGAGCCGCCGGGCCGCTCCCAAGGCTCATAGCCCCGCAGCGCGCAGCGCGGAGGGTAGTCCAGTGAGCGCCGCACTGCCGTCCGAAGCTGATCACACCGCAGCGCGTTGCGCAGAGATTGGCCTGTGAGCTTGCTGCACATCCATAACCTGCATCTGGCCATGCGCTCGTTCGAAGGCGAGGCGCATGTGCTCAATGGCGTGGAGTTGCAGGTCGACAAGGGCGAAATCTGGGGCTTGGCCGGTGAGACCGGCTGCGGCAAGTCGGTGACCGGCCTGTCGGTCTCGCGGCTGCTGGCGACACCGCCGGCGCGTTACATGCAGGGGCAGATCCTGTTCGACGGTCAGGATGTGCTGGCCATGGATGAGGCTGCGATGCGCCCGTTGCGCGGCCGTGCCATCAGCATGATCTTCCAGGACCCTTCGACCAACCTGAACCCGGTGTTTCGGGTCGGCGACCAGATCGCCGACGTGGCCTACGAGATCGGGCGCCACGCGCCCGAGGTGCTGGGCCTGACGGCACAGGCCGGCGGCGCACAGCGCAAGCGCGCGGCGCGGCAACTCGGCGTGCAGATGCTGGAGCGCGTCGGCATCGCCGACGCCGCCCGGCGTGCCAATGACTACCCGCACCAGTTCTCCGGCGGCATGCGTCAACGCGTGCTGATCGCGATGGCATTGGTGGGGCGTCCGCGGCTGCTGATCGCGGACGAACCGACGACGGCGCTGGATGTCACGCTGCAGGCGCAGATTCTGCAATTGTTGGCTGAAATGGTGAAAACCAGCGACACCGCAGTATTGATGATCACCCACAACCTGGGCGTCGTGGCGCAGATCTGCAGCCATGTGGCTGTGATGTACGCCGGCCATGTGGTCGAGTCGGGCCGCACCCGTGAGGTGCTGCATTCGCCGCGCCATCCCTACACCCGGGCGCTGCTGGCGGCGTTGCCCAGGCCGGGCCTGGCACGTGGAAAGCTGGCCAATCTGCCCGGCCGTGTGCCGGACCTGATCCACCCACCGCCAGGCTGCCGCTTCGCACCCCGCTGCGCGCGCGCCAGCAGCCTGTGCGAAAAACAAACACCGGCCTCGGTGGCACTGTCGGACACACACCGCGTGGCCTGTGTGCACCTGGACGCGGAGGCCGCATGACGGCCCCATTGATCGAGGTACTGGAGGTGTCGCGCCACTATCCGCTCGCGCGCAAGGGTCTGTGGGAGCAGCGGCGCAGCCTGACGGCCCTGGACCGCGTGTCGCTGGCCGTGCGCGAAGGTCGCACGCTCGGTGTGGTGGGCGAATCCGGCTCCGGTAAATCCACGCTGACGCGTTGCCTGCTGGGCCTGGAGCCGGTGGACGGTGGGCGTATTCTGTACCGGGGTCAGGACATCGCCGTGCACGATGCACGCGCCCGTCGCGGCCATGCGGCGCGCATGCAGGTGGTGTTTCAGGACCCGTATGCCTCGATGAACCCGCGCATGACGGTACACGACATCGTGGCCGAGGGCATGCTGATCCACGAACGCGAACTGGGCCTGGACGCCAGCGCCCGCACGGCACAGGTGCTGATGCTGCTGGACCATGTCGGTCTGGGCCGCGACCACCTGCACCGTTATCCGCATGAGTTGTCGGGCGGCCAGCGCCAGAGGGTGTGCATCGCACGTGCCGTGGCGCTGAAGCCGGAATGCCTGATACTGGACGAGCCGACGTCGGCGTTGGACGTGTCGGTCCAGGCGCAGGTGCTCAACCTGCTGCATGAAATGCAGCGCGAATTCGGGTTGACCTACCTGTTCGTCTCGCACGACCTCGCGGTGGTGCGCTACATGTGCGACGACGTGGTCGTGCTGCGTGGTGGGCAGGTGGTGGAATCGGCTCCGACGCAACAACTGTTTGAATCGCCCGCGGCAGAGTACACACGTGCACTGATGGCTGCGATGCCGGAAACGGTGTTCTGATCACCGGTTGACCAATGGGATACTGAACCATGCGCATCGCAATTGGGGGCTTTCAGCACGAGACCAACACATTTGCGCCGTCCAAGGCCGGGTTTGATGATTTCCTGCGCGGTGGCGGCTGGCCGGGCCTGTTGCGCGGCGGTGCCATCCTGGAGACGATGGTCACGCGCAATATTCCGATCGTCGGCTTCATTGCCCAGATGCAGGGTACCCGGAACCAGCTCGTCCCCATCGTATGGGCGGCCTGCGAACCGTCCGCCCATGTCACGCAGGATGCTTACGAGCGCATCGCTGCAATGCTTGTCGAGGGCATCCGTGACGCCCAACCGGATGCGGTGTATCTGGACCTGCACGGGGCCATGGTCACGGAGCATCTGGACGACGGTGAAGGCGAGTTGCTTGCGCGCGTGCGCAGCGTTGTCGGTCCTGCCGCGCCCATCGTTGCGAGCCTGGATCTGCACGCCAACGTGACGCGGCGCATGCTGGCTTGTGCCGATCTGCTGGTGGCCTACCGGACCTACCCGCATGTCGACATGGCCGAGACCGGGGCGCGGGTGGCGCATCTGCTGCAGCAACGCGTACAAGGGCTGGCGCGGCCGGTGGTGGCGGCGCGGCGCATCCCGTTCCTGATTCCGCTGTCGTCCCAGAGCACCGACCTGGAGCCCTCGCGAACCCTGTACGCCAAGCTCGCGGCGCTGGAGTCGCGTGAGGTTTGCAGCCTGTCTTTCACGGCTGGATTCCCGGCGGCCGATTTCCCCGAATGCGGCCCGGTCGTGTTTGCCTATGGCCGCACTGCGGGTCTTGCCGGCGCAGCGGCCGATTCGCTCGCTCGCGAAGTCGAACGGCGTGAGGCGCAGTTCGACCTGCAGGTGCTCGAGCCAGAGGCCGCTGTGCGGCGCGCCATGCTGGCGGCGCAGCATGCGACACGCCCGGTGGTGATAGCCGATACGCAGGACAACCCTGGTGCCGGCGGGGACTCTGACACCACGGGCATGTTGCGTGCCCTGCTGAGCTGTGGTGCGCAGCGTGCCGCGTTGGGGCTGATGGTTGACCCGCAGGCCGCGCAGACGGCGCACGCGGCGGGTGTGGGGCGCAGCATCACACTGGGCTTGGGCGGCCGCTCCGGCCAACCGGGTGACGCACCGTTACAGGCAACATTTCGTGTCGAAGCCTTGTCGGATGGCCGCGTTTTGTGCAACGGGCCATTCTCACGCGGTGCCACCATGGCTTTGGGTCCAAGCGCCTGCCTGGCCATCGAAGGCGCGCGGGTCGTCGTGACCAGCCGCAAGACGCAGTTGGCCGATCAGGCCTTGTACCGGTTCGTTGGCATCGAGCCGACCGAACAGGCGATTCTGGTCAACAAGAGCTCGGTGCACTTTCGCGCTGACTTCACACCCATCGCGCATGAAATCCTGATCGCGGCGGCCCCCGGGCCAATGGTCGCCGACCCCAGCGGGTTCCCCTGGAAGCGCCTGGCACCGGGAATCCGGCTCAAACCCGGTGGCGCTGCTTTCGCAGCGCGTTGACGCCGGGAAAAGGCCGGCCCGAGGCTTGAGTGCCACTCGACCGACCCCATATCCGGTCAACCGGCGTGAACATTGCGCCGGCAGGGCACCCCATCATTGCTTGCAGACCATGACCACCCGCCATCTGACCCTTGCTGCAGCGATTGCCTTCGCCAGCCTGTTTGCCGTCACGACGGTTTCATTCAGCCGCACCGACGCCGTGCCACGCGCCGTCACCCCGCGCGGGCCGCTGGCTGTCGACGAGTTGGCCAACATCGACATTTTCAAGAAGGCCTCGCCGTCGGTGGTGCACATCACCTCGCTGGGCGCACAGCGTGACCTTTTTTCGCCCACCGTGCAACGCGTGCCGCGCGGCACCGGCACCGGCTTTGTGTGGGATGACCAGGGCCACATCGTCACCAATTTTCATGTCATCCAGGGTGCCACCGGTGCGCGGGTGACGCTGGCTGACCAGAGCAGTTACGACGCCTCGCTGGTGGGAGCGTTCCCGGACCGCGATCTGGCAGTGTTACGCATTGCGGCACCGAAGAACAAACTGCCGCCGCTGGCAGTGGGAAGCAGCCGCGACCTGCTGGTGGGACAGCGGGTGTATGCCATCGGCAATCCGTTCGGGCTCGACCAGACCCTTACCGTGGGCATCGTCAGTGCGCTGAACCGCGAAATCGAGTCCTTCAACCAGCGCACCATCCGTGGCGTAGTGCAGACCGATGCCGCCATCAACCCGGGTAACTCGGGTGGCCCGCTGCTGGATTCCGCCGGGCGGCTGATTGGCGTCAATACCCAGATCGCCAGCCCGAGCGGCGCCAGCGCCGGCATTGGTTTTGCCATTCCGGTGGATGAAGTGAACCGCATCGTGCCGCGACTGATCCGCGACGGCCGTTTTGTGCGCCCGGCACTCGGCGTCTCGGCCGGCTCGCCAGCCCTGGCACGTGCCCTGAACCTGCCGCGCGGTGTGGCCTTGGTGCAGGTGGCTGCTGGCAGTGCGGCGGCCAAGGCTGGTTTGTTGCCGTTTCGGCGTGACGCGCGCGGTGACATACAGGCTGGTGACGTGCTCACTGCCATCAACGACGAGCCGATCGGTGATGTCGACAGCATGCTCACCCAGCTGGAACGGCACCAGCCCGGTGACACCGTCACACTGACGCTGTGGCGCTCCGGGCAGACACGGCGGCAGGCGGTGGTGTTGGGGAGTACCGAATAGCTGCGGCTTTGCCTGGGCTGCGCTGCTGACCCGGCGACCGCCGCCTGACGACGAAGGCAGTGATCCGCTGCGTGTCGGCCGACCCATGCTTTCGATTGGTTACCGATAGACTTCGCGTCAGTTGCCGAGCCGAAGCACGCGCACGACGACGCGTGCATCCTGAATGTCGCAGATGATGCGCCACTCGCCAACCCGGTATTTCCAGTAGTTGCCCAATGCCGCCCCGCACAACACTTCGCCGATGTCGCGAGGATTACCCAGCGTGCCGACCCGGGTCTTGAGAAAACCGACCAGCCGCAATTGCACCGGACGGTAGAGATTTTTCAGGTCCTTGAGGGCTTCGGGGTCGAACTCGACCTTATAGGCCCACTGTTGACGCCGACATCATAAGGTCAGCGGCCTTGAATTCCGGTCTTTAAATATCTATAATTCTTCTGGTTAACTCGATAAAATATACATTTCCTGAAGAAATATGGTGGATTTTGCACTTGCCTTGCCAGAGGAAATTTGCTCTGAGCTGGGCCGGCGCGCCCGCGCACGCCGCCTCATGCTCAACCTGTCCGTGGAGGGGCTGGCTCTTCGAGTGGGGATATCGGACAAAACGCTCAGCCACTTTGAGCGAACCGGGCGCTGCACCCTGGAGACCTTTGTGCGCATCATGGAATCGCTCAATGCGCTGCCGGACTTGGCCCCCGTGCTCATTACCCAGTCACGATCCATTGAGGATATGCGACAGAAGGCAGCCAACCGAACAAGACAACGCGCGTACACCAAGAACCGAAAAAGCGACCAGTGAAAGAGCTGCAGGTCACCTACCACGGACTGAGCGCCCCCTTTGTTTTGGGCACGCTTGCCGATGACGGCCAGGACGTGCTGTTCCAGTACACGCCGCAGGCCATTGAGCGCGGGCTGCAACTGTCGCCGGTCCGACTGCCATTGCGCTCCCCTGCGTATCCAGACCGCCGAGCCGACTATGCCAAGCTGCACGACGTGCCGGGGCTCATCTACGACTCGCTACCAGACGGTTGGGGCTACCGCCTGATGCATCGTCGAATGAAAACACGTGGCATCGACCCGGGCCAGGCCTCGACCCTTGACCGGCTCGCCTTCCTGGGCGAGAACACGATGGGCGCTCTGACCTACGCGCCGGCGTGGACGGACGTCCAAGATTCGCGCGACTTGACCTTGCTTGACCTGGCGCAAGAAGTCCAGGCTGTACTCACCGACGAAAGCCATCAGGTTCTGGCTGAACTGGCTCGCGCGGGCGGCTCACCTGGCGGCGCACGCCCGAAGGCCCTGGTTTATTTCAATCCAGCCACCGGCAAGATGAGCACCCAGGCCAACCAAGTGCCCGACGCGCAAGCCTGGATGGTCAAGTTCCCCGGCACCGACGACGAATCGGACAGCTGCGCGCTGGAGGATCTGTATGCACGGGCAGCGCACCACTGCAGGCTGGGGATGACCCAGACCCGGTTCTTTGAGTTACCTGGCGGCCTCACAGCATTTGCCACTGAACGCTTCGACCGCCGGGGAAACCAGCGCATCCACGTGCACTCCCTTGCGGGACTGCTGCACGCCGATTTCCAGGAGCCATCTGTCAGTTATGGAGATTTCTTCCGCTTGACTCGCCGGTTGACCCGAGACCGGCGACAACTCAGAAAGGCCGTTCAGCGGTGCGTCTACAACGTTCTCATGAATAACCGCGACGATCACGCCAAGAACCTGGCGTTCATGCTGCAAGCCGACGGCAACTGGCAGCTGGCGCCGCCCTTTGACCTGACCTATTGCCCCGGGTATCGAGGTGAGCATTTCATGGACGTCGCCGGAGAAGGAAAGACGCCGACCCGGCAGCATGTACTGAAAGCAGCGCAAGAAGCAGGGCTGCCGCTCCTTGTCGCAGAACAGGCTATCGACGAAGTGTTGGCGTTGGCCACGCCGGAGGTGCTTCGTGCACTTGCCCAGGGCCTGCCGCTGCGGGCGACCAGCGTGGATACGGTTTATCGGGCCGTACAGGCGCACCATGCCCAACTGGCGCGATAGTCACATCGGGCGCAGAAACTTGGGATAAAAGAAGCGGTCGCCGGTTGCCCGAGCGCCTGCATGCAGCCCGTTGTGCAGCCCGAAACGCTTCACGGCCACAACAACTTGAACTGGGTGCGTGAGCGCTCGAACGCATGACATTGACGCATCGTGGCGATGACCTGGTCCATGTCTTCGTAGTCGAAGCGCGACGTCCAGTCATGGATACGCGTCATGGCCTTGAGAAAAGGCTCCGCGTGGCCGCGGCGCGTGAGGTTGCGCAGGCAGTCCAGATACTCCTCCCGGAACAGGGTCGGCACGATGATGCGGCAGCCGTCCGCTGCAGAGAGTTCGGCGTTCATCACCAGGCGTGCCAGACGACCGTTGCCGTCGTTGAACGGGTGCACCTCGGCTACCAGGAACATGGCCAGCATTGCACGCGCAGTGCCTGCGGGAACGCTGGACAGCAGCCGACTGCCCGCGATGAGGGTACCGCGCACAAGATTCGGCGCCACGAATTCGGTGTTGCCCGCACGATTGGCCGTGAGCTTGAACTCGCCCGGCCCTACCTCCGGGCGGCGCAGCATCTGGTGCCGGTGGCGTGCGCGCAACTGCTCGAGTAACGCTTCGCCGGCCGCCAGCGTGAGCGTCGACCACGGTGGGCTCAACGCCTGCTCGAACACGCCAATGATGTCGTGAGAATCCTGCGGCCGATGTTCTACGGGCATGCCGTCCAGCACGAAACCGCGAGCCTCTTCTACCTCGAATTCCGTGCCTTCGATGAAGTTTGAGAAGTACGACTCCAGGAAGGCGAAGTGGCGCCGCGCGGCATCGCTTCGCGCCACGGGCGCGGGCATCGGCAGGGGCGTGGCACGGAGTTGTTGTGCCAGGGACTCGAATGACGCCAGGCGGTCACTGTCATACGGCGTGTTGGCCGTCAGCGCCTTACCTTGCCGGGACGTCAGCACGCTCGGACGCGACCGCAGGATGCTGCCCACCAGAGCGTCCAACACGGCGAACTCAGCATCCAACAGTAGCGCCGGCGCCAGCGCCCGTGCCCGCTCGCGCAAGTCCTGTAGCGACTTTTCGCCGCGTGAACCGCAGATGCTCAGCAGGCGCAACTCGACCTCTTGGGCACCGACCGTGCGTGGCTGTTCCCCGCGGCTGGGGCTCAGGTTTTCCAGCAGAAGCCGCGCCTCGCTTGGAAAGTAGAGCGGCAACCCCATCATGGGCTTGTCCTGGGCCTGGGCAGCAGGACCCTTCCACACCTGGACCGTGAGCCCGGGCAGATGCGTCGTGCGACGGTAAGTGCCGGTGAGATGCAGCACGCCCTGGCTTGGCGCTCCGCCATCGAAGGCGGTGCGAAATCCCAGCACCGACTGCGGATGGATGGCCGCGAGCAGCCGTAGCCGGTGGCGTGCCACCAAGGCTGGCCACTCACTGTTTGGCAAAGCGGTGGCCACGCCCTTGTGCAGCGAGTGCAATGCGCCGGCCTTCAGGAGCCGCTGCACCGCGCGAATCTGCGCCGACGTGAGCTCGGCATAAGGCAGGAGGGTATCGTCAAGCGGAGGTGTCGCGGATTTCATCGGCGATGGGTTCCCAGAACAAGAATTGTCGTGTTATTGAATTACAAAACTCTTGTATTGTCGCGTATGCTGACTGCAAGCGATCAACCTTAATAGCTATCGAGGGTGCCCCTCGTCAATCCAAGCCTGAGTTTCTTTGATACTGAGCCGGTAGCGCGCACAGTTGAAAGCCGCCAGTGCGTTCAGTTCCTGCCAAAGTGGCTTGGGGTTTGATGCCCGGTTGCGCCGTTCGTTCTCCCTGCTGGGTGAGGCCGCCGGGGCTCCTGCTGGTGCCATCGCACAAGTCATGGGCCACAAGCCCAGCGCGACCGCCGAGGGCTATCGACCGCGCAGTGTTGACGCATTGCGCCCATTCCTGGCATTGGTCGAGAAGCACATTCTGGACAAGGCGGGAATTGAGTTTGATGCCGACGCCGAGCCGGGCAAACTGGCGCTTGTCGCATAAGGAATCCATTGCATCCGGGAAAACATACAAAAAGTTATATACTTCATTCATGAAGCCCATCGAGTTTCGCGGCACTGCGCTGAATGACTTGCGGGCGTTTCCGCAAACCGCAATGCGTGAAGCTGGGTATCAGTTGGACAAGGTTCAAAACGGCCTGCCGCAAGACGATGCGAAGGCGATGCCCAGTATTGGCTCTGGGGTGGTCGAGCTGCGAATTTGGGACGAAGCGGGCACTTTCCGTGTGGTGTATGTCGCCAAGCTGACCGACGCCGTTTACGTTTTGCACTGCTTCCAGAAGAAGACTCAGCAGACCGCCAAGCGCGATTTTGAACTCGCCCAAAAGAGACTCAAGGAATTGATGAAGGAGCTTGCACCATGACCGACAAGAAGAGATTCGCCAGCGTGTGGGATGCCATCGAGGACACGCCCCAGGATGTCGCCAGCATGAAGGCACGTTCCACCCTGATGATGGAACTGAGCAACGTCATCCAGCAACAAGGAACGACCCAGGCCGAAGCCGCTGCTCTTTTTGGTGTGACCCAGCCGCGCATATCTGACTTGATGCGTGGAAAGCTCAACTTGTTCTCACTCGACACCCTGATGGACATGGCCGCCACGGCTGGTATGTCACCGGTTGTGAAGGTGTCCAAGCCCCGGTCGACCCGTCGGCCGGTTAGACGCCCCAAGGTTGCCGAGGCGGCATGAAATGGCACGCATGCTCAACCCCGCACACCCCGGCGAGCTGCTGACCGGCTGGCTGGCTGACTTGGACGCGACCATGACCGCCTTTGCCGCGCATATCGGTATCAGTCGGGTGATGTTGTCGCGGGTGCTGAATTGCCATGCTGCCGTGTCTGCCGACATGGACCTGCGATTGTCCGAAGCTCTGGGCACCACGCCGGGTTACTGGCTGGCGCTACAGGCGCAGCGCGACCTATGGACAGCAAGGCAAACTGCCAAGGAGCGCAAGCGCATCAAGCGCATGGCCGTGCCTGAGTTTGAAACATCATCACAGTGACATAAAGTAGTATGAAATACAGGGCTGCGCCCGGGAAAAACCGGAAAACCAAGGTTTAACAAAGGGTGGAAAAGGGTGGAAAAGGGTGTGGGGCCGGAATTGGCCGGGCAACCCTGCCGCATCTTTGAAACAACAACAAAATACAAAGCCCGCTGAGTACCGCTCAATTTAGCCTTTTGCGAGGGTTTCCCCATAAATCCCATCTTGAATCCGCTACTACGCTGAGGTTCAACTTTTCAAAGAGTGAACAAATGAGAAAGCCTGTTGCCATACTTTTGTCCGTTTCCGTCGCCCTGAGCGGGTGCGCGACCTCTTCAAAAGATGTAGCGACAAGCTACATCTCACCGCTTCAATAGCAATCGTTTGATTGCGACCAACTTGCAGCCGAGAACCAGCGACTTCAAAGTCGGGTGAACCAGTTGGCGGGTCGCCTCGACGAAGCCGCATCAAACGACAAGGCCATCGGGGTAGTTGGCGCCATATTGTTCTGGCCTGCGTTGTTCGCTCTCGGGGGGACGAAGCCCCAAGAAGCGGAATACGCTCGCCTGAAGGGCGAAGCGGAGGCCATTCAACAATCCGCAATTATCAAGAAGTGCCCTGGAGTCATTGCAGTGCCGAAACCCTGAGCCAACCAAAACCAATAAAAGCCCGCCGCGTGCGGGTTTTCTGCTTTCTGGGGCCGGCAAATGGCGCAACGAAATGCACCGCAGTCTGTAAAAGGTCTGTACGACCCGCCAGAAACAACAAAGCCCAACTTGGTGAGCCTGGCTAAGTCATTGATTTCATTGGTGCCGGAGAGATGAATCGAACACCCGACCTTCTCATTACGAATGAGCTGCTCTACCGACTGAGCTACACCGGCAACGGTTGCGGATTATAGCCCGGCAAGGCGGCTCGCTGCCCGCTGCAAACTGCCGTTCGCCACAGCGTGGCCCCACTATTTCAGCTCGAAATTCTCCAGCTTCTTTGCCACCGCCACATTTTTCAACGTGACATATTTCGGCAGCCCATTCTTGTACTTCGGCGGGTCCTCGCCCTGGATCAGCGGAACCAGGTAACGTTTGCATTTGGCGGTGATACCGAACCCATCGGGCGTGATGAAGTCGCGCGGCATGAACTTCTCGACGTTGGCGACCCGGGCCAGGGGTGCCATGCCGATCTTGTAGCGGTACGGTGTGTCGGACACCCGCTCCACGGTCGGCATCACGGCATTGTGGCCCTTCAATGCGAGCATGACGGCGTGTTGCCCCAACTGGTAGGCCTGTTTTACGTCAGTTTTAGATGCAATGTGCCGGGCCGATCGTTGCAGATAGTCGGCCACTGCCCAATGGAACTTGTACCCCAATGCGTCTTTGACCATATTGGCCACTACCGGGGCAGCACCGCCGAGTTGTGCGTGGCCAAAGGCGTCGCGTGTGCCTTGTTCGGCGAGGAATCGGCCGTCGGCGTAGTGGCTGCCTTCCGAAACCACCACCGTGCAGTAGCCGTATTGTTTGACCAGTTTGCTTACCCGGGCAATGAAGCGGTCTTGATCGAACTCTATTTCCGGGAACAGGATCACGACCGGAATGCCGTGGTCTTCCACCAGGCCGCCGGCGGCCGCGATCCAGCCGGCGTGCCGACCCATGACTTCCAGTACAAACACCTTGGTGGAGGTTTTGGCCATGGATCGGACGTCGAAGGATGCCTCCAACGTCGACACGGCTACATACTTCGCCACCGAACCAAAACCGGGGCAACAATCGGTGACCGCCAGATCGTTGTCGATGGTTTTTGGAACGTGAATCGCCTGCAGCGGGTAAGCCATGGCCTGCGACAACTGGCTGACCTTGAAACAGGTGTCGGCCGAGTCGCCGCCGCCGTTGTAGAAGAAGTAGCCAATGTTGTGCGCCTTGAAGACCTCGATCAGGCGTTGGTACTCGCGCCGGCTGGCCTCGAGCGACTTCAGTTTGAAGCGGCATGAACCAAACGCGCCCGACGGCGTGCTGCGCAGCGCGGCAATGGACGCGTCAGATTCACGCCCGGTGTCGATCAGGTCCTCCGTCAGCGCACCGATGATGCCGTTGCGGCCGGCAAACACCCGGCCGATGCGGTCCTTGTGTTTTCGGGCGGTTTCAATCACCCCGCAGGCGGAAGCGTTTATCACGGCCGAGACACCGCCAGACTGTGCGTAAAAAGCGTTCGTTTTTGTCATGTGGTTACTCCATCACTGCAGGGCGCGCGTGACGACCTCGCGCACGTCGTTGCTCAGGTCGGGTTTGGCGGCCACCCGGGTTATGGCCTCGCGTGCCGCGCTGCGGTAGGGTTCTGTCAGCCGGCTCCAGCGGTCCAGCGCCCGCGCCAGACGCGCTGCCACCTGCGGGTTGAAGCTGTCAAGCTCAAGCACGCGTTCACTCCAGAACACATATCCGGCGGCGTCGTGCCGATGAAAGGCACCCGGGTTGGCGCTGCAATAACTGAACAGCAGGCTGCGCGCCCGATTCGGGTTGCGCAGGTTGAAATCCGGATGGGTCATCAACTGGCGCACCAGTGGCAGGATGTTTCCGCCACGATCCGGTGCGCCGGCCTGCAGGGCGAACCACTTGTCCAGTACCAGCTCGTCGTTCTTGAAAAGCCGGTGGAATTGTTCCAGCGCCGGTTTTGCCAGTTCGTGGCCGCAGCCGGTCACGGCGGACAATGCGTTGAGCCGGTCCGTCATGTTGCCCGCGTCCTTGAAGCGCTGGTAACAAATGCCGGGCCATGGGTCGCTGCCATTGCCGTTGTGCGTGGCGGAGAGGCACAACATGGCCAAGGCCATGCCGGACAGGGCGCGCCTGCCGCTGGATACCGGGTCGGGGCGGTAGGCGCCGATGACCCGGTGTGTCTCGACCACCCACTGCCAGTCGTCGCGCAGTTCGCTGGCCAGCTGGGCGCGCATGGCTTCGCGCACCGTATGCACCTGTTGTGGGTCGACGACCGCCAGGTGTTCGGCCATATAGGTCTCGGAGGGCAGCGTCAGCACCAGCTCCTTGAATGCGGCGTCCAGCCCTTCGCTGCGCAAAATGCCGTGCATGGCCTGCAGGTAGGCGGCGTTCAACACCGGGCCGGGCGCCGGATTGTTGATGGCCGCCAGGGCACACCGCAAGGCCAGGCGTTGACCGGCTTCCCAGCGGTTGAAGGGGTCGTTGTCGTGTGCCAGCAGGTGCAACAGCTGCTCGTCGTGGTAGTCGAATTCCAGCACCACCGGGGCGCTGAAGCCGCGTAGCAGCGACGGCACGGGCTCCACCACGATGTTGACAAAACACAGCGTCTCGGCACTCTGGCTCACCACAAACGTGCGGGAGCCGGCACCGGGCATGGCCTCCTCGGCCAGCTGCAGCGCCATGTCATGCCCGTCAGGCCCGACCAGCCCCAGCGTCAGCGGGATCACGAAGGGCTCCTTGCCGGGCTGGCCGGGTGACGGCGGACAACTCTGGCGCAGCTCCAGCGTATAGGTTTGGGCCAGGGCGTCGTAGCGCCCGCGGGCAAACAGCTGGGGCGTGCCGGCCTGGCTGTACCAATGTTTGAACTGCGGCAGCAACTGCACCAGGTCCGAGCCCGGGTTGGCGTCGGCCTGCGCCTGGGCGAAGTCGTCGCAGGTCACGGCGTGGCCGTCGTGCCGTTCGAAATACAGCTTCATGCCGCGCGCAAAACCTTCGCGTCCGACCAGTGTTTGCATCATGCGCACCACCTCGGCACCTTTTTCATAGATGGTGACGGTGTAGAAATTGTTGATCTCGACATAACTGTCGGGTCGCACCGGATGCGCCATCGGGCCGGCATCTTCCGGGAACTGCGCGGTGCGCAACACACGCACGTCCTCGATGCGTTTCACGGCGCGCGCTGAAGGCTCGGCACACAGATCCTGCGAGAACTCCTGGTCGCGAAAAACGGTCAGCCCTTCTTTCAGGCTGAGCTGAAACCAGTCGCGGCAGGTGACGCGGTTGCCGGTCCAGTTGTGAAAGTATTCGTGCCCGACCACCGACTCGATATTGGCGTAGTCGGCGTCGGTGGCGCTGGCCTGGCTGGCCAGCACGTATTTCGTGTTGAAGATGTTCAGGCCCTTGTTCTCCATGGCACCCATGTTGAAGTCGCTGGTGGCCACCACCATGAAGCGCTCCAGGTCCAGCGTCAGGCCAAAGCGTGCCTCGTCCCAGGCGACGGAAGCCATCAGCGAATTCATGGCATGCTCGGTTTTCTCGATGTCGCCCGGGCGCACGTAGATTTCCAGTAGGTGGTCGTTGCCGGCGCGCGAAGTGATGCGTTGCTGGCGGCGCACCAGCATGCCCGCCACCAGGGCAAACAGGTAACACGGCTTGCGGTGCGGATCCACCCAGCGCGCAAAATGCCGTCCCGCGTCTCCTGGCACATCGCCCTGCTCCACCAGGTTGCCGTTGGACAACAACACCGGATAACGGGCCTTGTCGGCGCGCAGCGTAACGCTGTAGTGCGCCATCACGTCAGGGCGATCCAGGAAGTAGGTGATGCGCCGGAACCCTTCGGCCTCACACTGGGTGAAGAAGGACTCGTTGCTGATGTACAGACCCATCAGCTTGGTGTTCTTCGCTGGCACGCAGGTAGTGAATATCTCCAGCTCGAACACGCCCTGGTCGGCCGCCGGCAGGTTCTCCAGCACCAGCGTGCCGCCGTCCATGCGGAACGAGGCGCCACCACCGTTGACCAGCACACGCGCCAGATTCAGCTCTTCGCCATCGAGCCGCAGCGGCTGCGGCGCAACGTCCAAGTTGCGACGCACCCGCATCTTGTTCAGTACCCGCGTTTTGGACGGATCGAGGTCGAACGTCAGGTCGACGCTGTCGATCCAGTAGGCGGGTGGC
>JANLVB010000465.1:0-20123 GCA_031363785.1 Betaproteobacteria bacterium | reverse complement strand
GCGCAGGTCGACGAACGGTTTTTGCGGCAACTGGCCGTCGGGCAACAAGCGACCGCCGTCGCCGATGCTTTTGCCGGCCAGCGCTTCGGTCTGCGGCTGCTGTCGATTGCTCCGTTGGTGGACGCACAACGCGGCGCGGTGGAGGTCAAGTTTGCCCTGGAGCAGGCGGCACCGGCTTTCCTGCGCCAGGACATGAGCTTGTCGCTGGAAGTAGAAACCGCCCGGCGCGAGCGTGCCCTGGCAGTCCCCGTGGCTGCGCTGGACAGCGGTTTCGACAGCGCCGTTGCGAGCCTGCGTGTGGTGCAAGACGGCCGCCTCGTGGCGCGCACCGTGCGCCTGGGTCTGCGCACACTGGATGCAGTGGAAGTAGTGGAGGGCCTGGCCGAAGGAGATGTGGTTGTGCTGGACAAGGCGATACCGATCGGGCGCCGGGTACGTGTGACTCTGGTGCCGGCGGCTTCGGGGATTGGCGCAAAGCCAGCTGGCACCAGGGAAAGTGGTGCCGCTACGCTGACCAACGCGATGGGGCGTTAGCCTTTGCGGATCATGTTTGCCTCCTGGCTCGGTTTCGAGGTGCGCGTAGCGGTGCGGTTTCTGCGCGAAGGCCGACTGCAGACACTGTTGATCATGGTAGGTGTTGCAGCTGGTGTGGCTGTCATCGCCTACATCTCGGCCCTGGTGACCGGCTTGCAGGCCAATACCTTCAACAAGACCCTGGGCGGGCAGGCCCATGTCAGCATCCGCTCGCCCGACGATGTGGTGCTGCCGGCGCGTGCGCCTGAAGAGGGCGTCACCGCACTGACCGACACACAGCCACGGGCCCAGCGCCTGCGCTCCGTGGCCAACTGGCAGGCCTTGCTGCCACTACTGCAGGCCATGCCTGCAGTAGCCGCGGTGTCGCCGATGGTCTCTGGCAGCGCGCTGGCGGTACGCGCCCAGGCATCGCAGGCGATTGCCGTTTTGGGTGTGGTGCTGGAGCCGTACGACCAGGTTGTCAGGCTGCGCGACAAAGTGATTGACGGCACGGCGCGGCTGGCGCCCGGCGACGCTGTTATCGGTAGTGAACTGGCAGCCGACCTCGGTTTGCGGGTGGGTGACCGGTTCTCCATTCGCACCGGTGACGTCAACGAGACCGTGCGGGTTAGCGCACTGGTTGACCTCGGCGTGCGCGACCTGAATCGGCGCACTGTGATCGTGCCACTTCGCCTGGCGCAGAGTCTGCTGGCTTTGCCGGGCGGCGCTACCAGCCTGGACCTGGCGTTGGTCGATGTCTGGAGCGCGAAGCAATTTGCCCTGACCCTGCGCACCCGTTATCCGTACCGGGTCGAGAGCTGGCAGGAAACCAATGCCCAGCTGGTGTCGGCCCTGAACGCGCAGTCGGTCAGCACCGGCTTGATCCGGGCCATCGTGCTGGTGGTGGTGGTGCTGGGCATTGCCAGCGTGTTGGTGGTTTCGGTGGTACAAAAGCGGCGCGAAATCGGCATTCTGCGTGCGATGGGCGCCACCCGAGCCCAGATGGTGCGGGTGTTCCTGGTACAGGGCGGCATCGTAGGAGCCCTGGGTTCGTTGTTGGGCCTGCTGCTGGCGCTGTTGATGATCTGGCTGTTCACCACGTTTGTGCGCGGCTCGGACGGTCGGGCCTTGTTCGATATCGTGTTGCCACTGTCATTGGCCTTGCAGGTGGCAGCGATTGCCACAGCCTGCGGCGTGCTGGCCGCGATCGCCCCGGCCCGCCGCGCAGCAGCGATGGACCCGGCGCAGGCGATCAGGATTTAGCATGCGGGAGTGGATTGGCGTAGCCAACTGCGATAAGTGCGCGCAGGCTGCGCCGAGGAGTCGGCGTTGTCCGTCGACACGGCGCCGCGCAGTTGCGTGGGGTGGCTGACATGGAGGCGGCGGCGCGGCGTGGCGAAGCGTTGATGGAGCTCAGCGATGTGTCCAAAAGTTACAACAGTGGCCTGCCGAATGAGGCGCAGGTATTGCAAGCAGTGTCTTTGCGCATTGATCGCGGTGAGTTCGTCGCCCTGATCGGGCCGTCAGGCTCCGGCAAGAGCACCCTGCTCAACATCGTCGGGCTGCTCGAACAAATGACCAGTGGTCGTTACGAATTGCAGGGTCAACAGGTGCAGACGCTGGACGACCGGGCGTTGACCCTGCGACGGCGCAGCACACTGGGTTTTGTATTCCAGTTTCACCACCTGCTGCCGGCATTCACGGCGCTGGAAAACGTGACCATGCCGTTCCTGCTGAGCTTCGGGCAGGTAAGCGCGACGCAACGCGAGCACGCCCGTGCCTTGTTGTCCGCCGTCGGCTTGGCCAAGGCGATGGACAAACGGCCATTCGAATTGTCCGGCGGCATGCAACAGCGCGTCGCCATTGCCCGCGCGCTGGTGTTGGACCCGCCCCTGGTACTGGCCGACGAGCCCACCGGCAATCTGGACACCGCCTCGTCAGACGAGGTCTTTGTGCAATTGCGACGCATGCATGCGCAGCGTGGCACCTCGTTCGTCGTGGTAACGCACGACCCGCGCCTGGCGGCCCGATGTGACCGAGTGGTGGAATTGATAGACGGCGCCATTGCGCGCGACGAGGTGGTGTTGGCGCCGGCCAAGCCAGCCTGATGCCCAACCCGCCACCGGCTCTCAGTGGCGCTCCGGGCTGGCGCGCATGTTCATCACCATCAGGAGCTGCGCTACGTAATACGTTGCAAGTATCCACAACGGCGCGTGCGGCAGGGTGCTGACAAAGCGGTTGATGGCGATCAGGCTGTCGCTGGCCATGAAGATGACTGCGCCGGCTGCCACAGCGCGGGCGCTGGCGTCGCCGAGGTTCGCTGCCCGGCCCACGGCTTGTGCTGCCATCAGGCCAATTGCCACCACATAGATAGCCACTGCAGATTTGAGCCCCGCATCGCCCAGCCCGCTCCACAGCCCGGCAAACATCAGCGCACCGAAACCCAGGCACAGGGCTAGCGCCGGCCGACTGGGGAACCAGGTCTGCCCCTGGCGAAACAGCGCCAGGTAGAAAAGATGCGCCACCAGGAATGCCGCCAGCCCTGGAATGAACCAGTTGCCGGGCAACATCAGGAAGACATCACCAACCAGGGACGCCATCAGAGCCGCGCCCAGCAACAGGGCGTGCCGTGGCGTGAGCTCGTTCGCTCGGCCACGCTCGATCACCACGGCCAGCGCAAGCACCATGGCGAGCGGTTTGAACAGGTAATGTGCGTCGGTCAGCCCCAGCGCGCTGGCCGCAGTGGCCAGCGCGGCACAGTCCACCAACAGCGCAGCGATGATGGAGATGCGCCCCTGGAGTACCGCCCCCACGGCCCAATAAAAAGCCAACAGCGCCACACTGACGATGGCGGTGCGCGAGGTCGGCCAACTGCCGGCAAACCACAAGACCACCGAGACGCCGCCCAGCAGCAGCAAAAACTGTGTGGCGGCGAAGCATGCCCGGGGTTTGCTCAGGGGCGGGTCAAACACAGTCACCTCGCGCAGTACAAATGCGGGTTTGGGCCACCGCTGCGCCACGTCCAGCGGCTGCCAGCCGGGTGGTTTGAGCCATAGGCGCAGCTTGTCGGCCCAACTCCTGGTGCGCCAGCTCGCCAGCAGCAAACCCCAATACACCTCGGTGTTGGCCCACAGCGGGTCCCAGCTGCGCAAAGCGCCCCGGGTACCGTAAACACAGGGTTCACGCTCCTCGCAGTAGCTGCCGAACAGGCGATCCCAAAGGATCAGGATGCCGCCGTAGTTCTTGTCCAGATACCGGTCATTGATGGCGTGGTGTACGCGGTGGTTGCTGGGTGCGCAGAACACGCGGTCGAACCAGCCGAGTTTGCCCACCAGTTCTGTATGCACCCAGAACTGGTACAGCAGGTCCACCAGCGCGACAATGCCAAAAATCAGCGGCGGTACCCCGGCCACCGCCATCGGCAGATAGAAAACCCAGCCAAGCAGGGCGCCGCTGCTAGTCTGGCGCAAGGCCGTGGACAGGTTGTACTGCTGGCTTTGGTGGTGCACCACATGCGCGGCCCAGAACACCCCGACTTCATGGCCGGCCCGGTGCAGCCAGTAATAGCAAAAATCGTAGAACACCAGCGCCAGCAGGGCGCCGTACCAGGTGCTCCAGAATGGCAGGTCTGGCCAGGGCGCGACGCTGTAATACACCGCGCTGTAGATGCCAATGGCCAGTAGCTTGGTGAACAGGCCGCCAAGCTGGCTCAACACCCCCAGGCTGATGCTGTTGATGGCGTCACTCAGCCGATACACCTGGCGACCGCGAGACACGGACAGCAGGTATTCGCCGGCAATCATCAGCAAGAACACCGGCGTGGCGAGCACAATGATCTGGCTGGGGGTCATGTACTGGCCTCGTCCTGCCATTCCTGTTCCAGGTGCGATGTATCGGCCCAGCCGACGATGGTCAAGGCCTGTGGCGTCCACAACAGGCGGTTGATGCTGGCATTGCCCAAAGTCCAGGTGCGCGCCGCACACGGGTCCAGGCCGGCCGCCTGCCGGTACAACACGTCGAGCACACCGCCATGGGTCACCAGCACGATTTGTTCACCGATATGCCGGGCCGCCAGCTTGTTGGTGGTGTGCACCACGCGCGCCGTGACCTCGCGCAATGACTCGCCTTGCGGCGGCGCCCAGTCCGGGTCGCGCTGGCGCCAGCGCAGGGTTTCCTGTGGCCAGGCGGCTTCGAGTTCGGTAAACGTCTTGCCCTCGAAGCGACCGAAGCGGCGTTCCCGCAGGCCCGTTGCATGGATGCCGGGTTGGTGGACACTGTGGCAGATGGACTGCGCGGTGTCCCAGGCCCGCAACAGGTCGCTGCAATAGATTGCATCCACAGTTTCGCTGGCGGCCAGCGCCCGGGCCAGGCGTTGCGCCTGCCAGCGGCCTTTCTCGTTCAACGGTATGTCCATCTGTCCCTGAATGCGGGCGTCCACATTCCAGGCCGTCTCTCCATGGCGTATTGCAATAATCCTGGTCGCCAGCATCGCACTATTTTATGGGTATGAGTGTTCCGGGCGCGGCCACGGCGCAGCGTGGTGTTGGCGGTCGCGCTGGTAAGCGCCAGGCATCAGCGTGGAATTTCCAGCACCACCCGGCGCACGCCCGCAGCCGGGTTGGGGAAGCCCTGCAATGCGGCTTGCAGCATCGCCGCCAGCACCGCTTCGTCATCCGGCCATCGGCCATCGTGTTTGGCGCGGGTCTCGAACACTACCCGCGCGTCCGACAACCTTCGCACCACGAGTGCAACTTCGCGCCGGTAGTAGGGGTCGTAGTTCAGCCTGAAGGACGGCCGGCGCAGCAGGCTGCCATGCCGGGGGCCTATTGGCATGTCCCCAAAATAACCGTCGACCTCGCGCGGGTCGTCCCAGGGTGCCCGCGGATCACGCGCCAAGCGCAATTCGAGCTGCACCGCGTATTGGGCCGCCGCGTCATTGCGCTGCAGGCCCACCTTGGCCAGCGCGGCTTCGGCCAGTGACTCCAGTGCCGCGCTCTGTTGTGGCGTTGCCTGTTGCGAGGGCAGGCGTTCAAATCGATATCCGGCACCCGCAGGGATGGTCGGCCCGGTGGCATAGGCGGTTACGTCGGAATCCACCAGGCGCATGCCGCTGCATGCCGTCAACAACATGGCACAACTGACAGCGAGGCAGGCGGCAAATTTCATTGCAAATTTCTTGTCGACCTGCGCCAGACAAAGGCCATGGCGCGCCAGATCAATCCTCGAAGCGTGCCATCGGTACGTATCCGGCGGGAATGGCTGGCAGGTCGTCGGCATCAAACGCGCGGTCTCCCTGTGTGTCAGGCACCCCGGTCGCTGTCAGACTCGGGAAATCATGCCGGGTTCTGTCCATCAGGTGCGAGGGTACGACGTTTTGCAGTGCGCTGAACATGCTCTCGATGCGCCCGGGGTGTGATTTTTCCCAATCCCGCAGCATCTGACCGATCTGTTTACGTTGCAGGTTGGCCTGGCTGCCGCACAGCGTGCAGGGGATGATGGGAAACTGGCGCTGCGCAGCCCAGCGTTGCAGATCCTTCTCGGCCACCAGGGCCATCGGGCGGATAACGACATGGCGCCCGTCATCACTCACCAGCTTGGGTGGCATGCCCTTGAGTTTGCCGCCAAAGAAAATGTTGAGGAAGAAGGTCTGCAGGATGTCGTCGCGGTGGTGCCCCAGCGCGATGCGGGTCGCGCCGAGCTCATCCGCCACCCGGTACAGGATGCCGCGCCGTAGCCGGCTGCACAGGCTGCACATGGTCTTGCCTTCGGCGATCACCCGCTTCACGATGGAGTAGGTGTCCTGGTTTTCGATGTGAAACGGCACTCCAAGTTGCTGCAGGTAGGCCGGTAACACATGCTCGGGGAAACCGGGTTGCTTCTGGTCCAGGTTGACGGCGATCAGCTCGAAACGCACCGGCGCACGGGCTTGCAGCTTGAGCAGGATGTCCAGCATGGCGTAACTGTCCTTGCCGCCGCTGACGCAAACCATCACCCTGTCCCCCTCACCGATCATGTTGTAGTCGATGATGGCCTGCCCCACCTGGCGGCAGAGCCTCTTTTCCAGCTTGTGCCCCTCGCGAATGGCGCGCGCGTCGCCGACACCCGAGCTTGCGGCCGGGGTGGATGGCTCGATGGTGATCACCATTGTCCGGTCTCCACGCGAATTGCCACTTCGCAATCGTCAAAGATCTCCAGCTTGGCTATCTTCACCCGCACGCCCACCACACCGGGCAGCAGCATCAGCCGGCGGGCCAGCTTGCCGATCAGGGTTTCCAGCAGATTCACGTGTTCCGCCGTGCATTCGTCGATGATGATATGGCGCACCCGGCGGTAGTCCAGTACATGATTTATCTCGTCGTCCACCGGGTGCAGGGCCTGCGTGCCCAGGTTGAGTTCGGCATCCACCTGGATCGGCTGCGGGCCGCTCTTCTCGACCTCCAGAATGCCCAGGTTGGCGGCAAACCTCAGGCCGGTCAGCGTCAGTATCTGGATGCCGCGTGCATTGCTCATGTTCTGGTGTTCCGAAAAAGCTGGCCGCCCCTGGCTACATCAGCGAAAAATCGCGCTCGAAGCGCATCAGGTGCTGCCCGCCGTCCACCAGCAGCGTAGTGCCGGTGATGGACTGGTTTTCCAGGGCAAAGCGTACCGTGGAGGCCACGTCGCGGGGTGTCGATGACTGGCCCAGCAAAGCCATCTTGTGGCGTTCGGCGAATTGCTCCGGCGTCAACAGTGCGCTGGTCAAGGTCAGGCCCGGCGCCACGCCGACCACCCGCACGCTGGGTGCCAGCGCCAGCGCCAGCATGGTGGTGGCGGCCTCCATGGCGGCCTTGGACAACGTGTAGCTCATGAAATCCGGGTTCTGGTTCCACAGTTTCTGGTCCAGCAGGTTCACGACGGCGCCCAGGCGAGCCGCCAGTGCTTTGGCTACTTCGTTGCCAGCGGTGGCCTGGCCGCGCTCTTTCAGGTGCTGGTACAGGGCTTGCGCCAACAGGATGGCGGCGCCGGTGTTGCTGCGCATGTGTTTGTCCATAGCCGCAAAACTGAAGCTTGCCGCCGTGTCATGTTCGAAAGTCGAGGCGCTGTTGACCACCGCATCGAGGTGGCCGAAGTGGGCCACCACCCGCGGCAGCAGGTTGCGCACGGCCGCCTCATTACCCAGGTTGGCCCGAAACACGGCGCTGTTTCCCGACAACCTGGTGCACTCGGCGCTGGTGCGTGTTGCCTCTTCCAATGAGTCTCGGTAATGCACCGCCACCTGCCAGCCCGCATGGGCTAGCGCAAGCGCGATCTCGCGGCCAAGTCGTTTGGCCGATCCGGTGACGAGTACGGTGCGGGCGGAGGCAGACATTCAGGGACAATCCGGGCTCAGATGGAAACAGCCCCGAGTTTAACGACCGCCTTGTCGCAACAGCTGCAGGAGGCCATCCGGGCCAACAGTGGCTGGCTCGGTTTCGAGCGCTTCATGGAGCTTGCGTTGTATAGCCCGGGTTTGGGCTACTACGCCGGGGAGCGGCAGAAATTCGGCCTGTTCCCTTTGGCGCCGGGCAGTGATTTTGTCACCGCACCCGAGATGTCGCCGTTTTTCGGCCGCGCGCTGGCAACGCAGGTCGCGCAGGCGCTCGAAAAAACTGGCACCCGCAGCGTATGGGAGTTTGGTGCAGGTTCCGGTGCATTGGCCAGACAACTCCTGCAGTCGCTGGGAGATTCGGTGGACGACTATGTGATCGTCGACCTGTCAGGCTCGCTGCGACAGCGTCAGCAGGCGGCGCTGGAACCGTTTGGTGCGAAGGTGCGTTGGGTCGAGGCCTTGCCGGCGCAGATCGACGGCGTGGTGATCGGCAATGAGCTGCTGGATGCCATGCCGGTGACGTTGCTGGCTCGCTGCGCCGGAGCATGGTACGAACGCGGCGTTGCGCTGGACGATCAGGGTAGCCTGGTCTGGCAGCATCGGCCGTCCAGTCTGCGACCACCCCTTGACGTGGCGGGGGGCGGCGACTACCTGACCGAGATCCACCCCCAGGCTGAAGCCTTTGTACGCACCCTGGCGCAGTCTTTGCGCCGCGGTGTGCTGTTGTTGATCGACTACGGCTTTCCCGAGCGCGAGTATTACCACGCGCAGCGTTGCATGGGCACGCTGGTATGCCACCAGGCGCATCGGGTGGACCACAACCCGCTGAGCCAGGTCGGCGCCAAAGACATCACGGCGCATATCAATTTCACCGGCCTGGCACTGGCGGCGCAGGATGCGGTGCCACAGGGGCTGACGCTGCTGGGTTACACCTCGCAGGCCCGATTCTTGATGAACTGCGGCATACTCGATTTGCTGCAGGACGCCAGCTTGCAACAGCGGGCGATGGCGCAAAAGCTGTTGCTGGAGCATGAAATGGGCGAGTTGTTCAAGGTCATCGCCTGGTGCCGGGGCGAGCCATGGGATGCCATCGGCTTCGCCCAGGGCGACCGCAGCGCCACGCTCTGACATAACATGTTTCGCTGGTTACTGGTCATCTTCCTGGCACTGTTGCTGATCAATTGGTTTTCGCCGCTGATGCAGAAGCTGGGTTTTGGCAAGTTGCCGGGCGACTTTCGGTTTCGCCTGTTCGGGCGCGAATGGTTCTTGCCGGTGACCACGACGGTCATGCTCAGTCTGCTTGC
Organism: Betaproteobacteria bacterium; assembly: GCA_031363785.1. Lineage (GTDB taxonomy): Bacteria > Pseudomonadota > Gammaproteobacteria > Burkholderiales > Burkholderiaceae_C > CAISIP01. The sequence goes on along the minus strand of JANLVB010000465.1, from coordinate 10,958 downwards.
CGCCCTGGTAGCCAAAGTGGTCTGATACTCCATGGGACACGCCACTCTGTTGGTGATCCTGTTGCTGTTGCTGTTGCTGTTGCTGTTGTTGATGGTGTCGCAGCTCGACCGATTGACTTGAGGCTGCAACGCCGTGTCAGCCTCCAGCCTGCGGCGGGGCATTGAAGACCTTTAAAACAACCCCAAATGCAGCTAGGTGGGGGCGCGTAGCAGTGCCTATCCGTCCATTTTTTGAGGCCCGGCCATGACCACGTTACAACACATCGTTTGCCCGCATTGCCACACCACGAACCGGGTTGCCAGAACCGACCTGGGCAACGCGCCAGACTGTGGCAAGTGCCACCAGCCGCTGTTCACGGCGCATTCGGTGGCGCTGGACGAGGTGGCGTTTGAGCGCCATATCGGGCGCAGCGAGATTCCGGTGCTGGTCGATTTCTGGGCGCCATGGTGTGGCCCCTGCCGGCAGATGGCGCCTGCCTTCGAGCAGGCTGCCGCCGAGCTGGAGCCGCAGGTGCGGCTGGCCAAGGTCGATACCGAGGCTGAGCAAGACCTGGGCGCGCGCTTCAATATCCGAAGCATTCCGACGCTGGCGCTTTTCAAGGGCGGCCTCGAGATCGCGCGCCAGCCGGGCGCCATGGGGGCGGCGGATATCGTGCGCTGGGTCAAGCAACACTTGCAGTAACACGGCAGGTAGTCGCTGCGGAACGCCATTTGCAGGACGATCACGGCCGAAGCTGAAGGCCGAAACGACGGCGTTGTGCTGGTACGATTTGTCGGGTTGCGCTTGCCCCTGGCGCGGGCCTGGACTTGAATGGATTCTCGAATGACAACTCCCCCCGCGCACTCCTTGCCTGACAACACTGTCTTTGCCACGCTGTCGGGCTTCAGGGCCTGTGTAGATGTGGGTGGCACCAAGGTCGCGGTGTCTATCGCCGGCCCCGGCGGCCTGGCGGGCAAGCTGAGCGAGCCGACGGCGAAAGAGGGTACATCCGACGCCCTGGGCCAGCAGGTCTTGGGCCTGATCGCGCGCAGCTGTGTGCTGGCCGGTTGCTCGGTGCGTGATATTGAAGCCGTGGGGGTCTCGTCGTGCGGGCCGTTTGAGATCGTCGACGGTTGTGTCGAGCTGGCCGCCCCCAACATCTGCGGCGGCCTGGCCGGCCAGGCACGTGGTTTACCCAATGCGTGGATGACGTCCGTGCTGGAGGCGCCGTTGCGCGCCGCCTTCGCCCGGGTGCGTGTAGCCAATGACGGCATTGCCGCACTGGAAGCGGAGCGCCGCTGGGGTGCCTTGCAAGGCCTGGACCATTGCGCCTACGTGACCTGGAGCACCGGCATCGGCATGGGCCTGTGTGTGGACGGCCATGTGCTGCGCGGCAAAAATGGCAATGCCGGTCATGCGGGGCACATGTTCGTGAACGACAACACGGACGCTTTGTGTGGCTGCGGCAACATCGGCGATGTCGAGGGTTTGATTGCCGGTAACGCGATCGCCCGGCGTTTTGCCGCTGCCGGATATGCCGACGCGGCGACCCTGCTGGGCGCCGCGCGCCATGGAGACGCCAAAGCGCTGGAGCTGGTGGATGGCCTGTGCCTGGTGATGGGCCGCACGCTCTACAACCTGGTCATCACACTGGACTTGCAGCGCATCAGCATGGGCGGCAGTGTGTTCTGGCACCACCGTGATTTTTTGTTGCCGCGGCTGCGCTCCCATATCGCCGGGCGTCTGGGGGCGCTGACTGAGGGGTTCGAGCTGCTGCCGGCAGGTCTCGGTGAGCAGGTTGGCGATTACGCGGCGCTGGCCTTGGTGGCTTGACCCCTCGGGATTGCTTGCACGTAGTAGAGACCAGCCAACGAGCTACCCAGTGACCCGGGCAGCCGAGTACAACGCGATTCAAGGAACAATGGTCCAGCGATGGCCGCATTTCTTGCAGCACACCAGGGCCTGGCCGTTGCGCCGGTCTTCTTCCACCAGCGTCAGGCTGCCGTAGACCGTGCATTGCGGGCAGTTGGCCTGATTCGCCACGTCCTCGGCGTGCATCAGCAAATACAGATAACGCCGCAGGGCCCACAAACCAATGCCGCCCGAGACGATGATGAAAACCACATCGGCCAGTTTGTCGCCGACGCTGCCGCCATGAAATGCCTCCATACTGGCCATCAGCGCTATCACACACAGAAACGCCAGCAGCATGTGGGCGTGGCTGCTGAGCAACTCGCGCTCGTACCACTTGCGAAACCCGACCTTGCGAATGCCATCGGCCAAGGAGCGATTGAGCAGGTTCATGGAGTCCATCCTGACACAAATCGCGTTGCTCTGCCGAGCCGGGCGGTCGGCCGCTACCTGCGCAGCTTGAGCTGCATCACACGTTGCGCCACGCAGCGCCCCTGGGCCTGGCCGCCGGTGACGCCGAAGTTGTAGTGGATGCCGGCAAAGAGGCGTGAACGCGCTGCTTCGTCGGCGGCACTGCGAAAATCCTTGAACGTGCGCGGACCCCAGCCACGGTCGTTGTGGGTGTTGTCGGTGAAGCCTGTGCTCTCGCCGAAAATGCGCTCCAGCACGCCGGCTGCGGCGCTCGACTGCACCGAGTGACCAGACGGGTACTCCGGAAACGGCGGGGTATCCATCAGCGTTGGCACCCAGTTGCTGTCGAGCACCAGTTGTACGTAGGTCACCGGGCGCAGGATGCTGAGCGTGTATTTGGTGGCCCAGGAGGCAATAAATGCATCCGCCATCGCCAGGTTGAGCTGGGCCATGGTCTGCGCCGCGTCGGCCAGGCTGGCGCGGCGCTGTTTGAGCAGGTCGTTGGTGATGAAGACCCAATGGCCGGCCGGGGTCGGTGTTTTGCCCGGGTCGTCGGCCCAGTACAGGGCGACCTGTCGTTGCTCTTGCGTGGCATTTTTGCTGATGTTCCAGACCTGTTGCGCGTCGCGGTAGAAGGGCGAGCCGGGTTCTTCGGAGTACTCCGGCGGTGGCGGTGCCGGGCAGTCGGCGGTAGCGTTGAGCACGAAGGGGCGGTTTTGCCCCCAGCGCGGCAACAGCGGCGGGGCAAACGCCGGCGGGGTGGCGCTCCACTGGCCGGCGCCGCCCGGCGGCACATAGTTGGGCTGGTTGCGCCGCGGTGGGCCCCAGGCTTCGTGGCCGCCATCGGTGCGGGCCCAGGTCATGATGGCCATCGCCATCAGTTTGCCAAAAGTCTGCGAACGGTTGCTGATCTCGGGCGTCAGCTGCGCCGGGTCGAAGTCCTGCGACTGCCGGAGCTGCATGGTGCGCTCCAGCAGATCGATGCGCACCTTGTTCTCGGCGCTGGCGCTGGAGAACATCATGCGTGTCATGCCGGCCAGCGCGGCGTTGGCCACACTGGGCCAGTGCAGCACTTCGTCGGGTTGGGCCCAGGGCAGGGAACTGAGCTCGTTGAGCTGGCCGGCCAGGCTGTTGTGCTCCGGCATGCCGGGTACGACCGACTCGTACAGCGCCAGCCCGAGATAGGCCAGGGCGCGCGACGCCACTGGCGGGCTGAACCCTGGAGTTTGCTGCGTCAATTGCAGTACCAGCGCAAACCAGTCGGTGGCGACTGCCGCGCTGTAGCTCGCCGCAGGCCGTGACGACGGCGGTGTCTGGGCCAGCGCCGCCGAAGTGAAAACCCCAGCCAGCAGTGCGACAACTGCCGCGCACATGCGCCAAAGCCGCTGTCGGTTAGGGGCCAGCCAGGGGCTCATCAGGGTACCTTCGCCCTGCGGGCTGCGGTGAGAGCTTGCTTGGGAACGGCCCGGCGCGGCGCTCATGGCGTCTTCCACTGGCTGATGCCGGCTTGCCGGTCCACGGTATAGAAGGCGTCAGCTGCCACGTTGGCCCATGGGCTCCAGCCGCCGAGCGGCCATAACACACGCACACGTACATTTTTCGCCTTGCCCAAGCCGAAATGCATCCAGCCCAGGTGCCCGCTGGCATGGCCGCCGCCCACGGTGAGCTCCTGGCGGATGATGCGCTCCCCCAGGTCCACCTCGACCCAGGCGCCGATGGCGTCGCGATTCGCACCGCTCTGGCGCAGGCGTAGTTGCAGCCAGGGCCCCAGCGGCAGTGGTTTGTCGGCGCTGCCCAGACCCACGTTGCGCCACAGCTGGGCTTTGTCCCAGCGGTTTACCACCAGCATGTCGAGCATGCCGTCACCATTGAGGTCCACCAGCAGCCCGCCACGGCCACGCCGGTAACTGGCTACACCGGCCTGCTGTCCGACCTCGGTGAAGCGCCCGTCGGCTTGCTGCAGCAACAGGTTGTTGGGGTCCAGCATGGCGAAGTCGGGCATGGTCGACACGTTTCCCTTGACGATGAAAAGGTCGGCCAGGCCATCGTGGTTGACGTCGGCAAACTGCGCGTGCCAGGCGGTGGACGGGTGGATGTCGCCACCCACGTAGGGCCGGTGTGCCGTGACGCCGCGTTTGTAGGCGATGTCGCTGTAGCTGGGCTGGCGGCCGTCGCCGTCGAGTTTCTGCAGCTTGTTGTCCGACATGCTGGTCAGGAATACTTCGGGAATCCCATCACCGTCAAGATCGTGGCTGGCAATACCCATGCCCCAGATCTGCAGTGGCTTCCAGCCCTGATCGGCGGTGTACAGGGCTGGTGGCTGCCCGGGGACGACTTTCCATAACTGTTCCTGTCCGCCTTTGTAAAACTCGCGGTCGTTGCTGACCCGCAAGCCCGCCTGGCCGTTGCGGCCCCAGTCAGAAAACAGCATCGACAGGGCGCAGTGGCCGGGAACGAGCTCGGTCGGCGCAGCAAACTTCTTGCCGCCTGGCGCTGGTCGCAACAGGCTCCCTGGCGTGCAACTGCCCCAGGGGAACTCGGGTTTGCTGCGGTCTACGTAGGTTCCGATGGCGAGTGTCGGCCATTCCTGGCCACGTTCCCAGGTGGCGGAGAAAGCGCTGTGCAACAGATTGCCGCTTTGTAGTGCCCACTTGTCGGTGGCGCGTTCAAACCTGCAGCCACCCAGGCCGCGAAACACCTGCACCTCACCAACCCGCAGCACCACCAGGTCCACGTGGCCGTCGCCGTCGATGTCCAGTGGATAGGCACCATTGGCACCGGTCAGTTCGAGGCCCGAGCGCTGCTCCTGCAGTTTGATCGGCCCGCCCGGGCTGCTGCGATTGCGGTAAAAGCGGGCCTTGTTGACACCGCCGGTGACATAAATCTCCGGCAGGCCATCACTGTCGCAGTCGAACGCCGCCACACCGCCACCCACCTGGAATTCGTTGTCGCCGTCGAAGCGGCTCTGCAAACCGGCGCTGTCGGTTTCCTCGATGAAGCGAGGAATCACCAGCGGCTCGGCGGCATGTGCACCGGTCAGCGCCAGCGTCAGCGTCAGCATGAGGAAACAGGTGATGTGGCGCATGTCAGCTAAGCGTGGGTACTATGGTTGTTGGTGGCGTTGACGTGCTCTTGCGCGCGGCCCATCGCGTTCGTGGCACTTCGGCTGGCGCGATGCCTTGTCCCGGGCCAGCGCGGCGGGCGTCCGCGCCGTTCCGCTTGCAGTCTCGCGCAGATGACGTTGCGGCACACCATGGGATTGGCGCGACCCCGGATGCGTGAGCGCGTGACTCTGTGGCATGCGCGAACCCTTTCAGCAGACCGGCGCAGCCACCCGCCACGCCTGCATGGGTGGTTGGCTGTGGGGAAGTCCGGGCCCCGACATCCCGAGGACCAGCAGCCCAGCGGCGCGGCAGGCGCACAGCGGCGCGGGCGATCTGTGGGGCGCCGAGGAGCAAAGCCCGGGGGTCGGTGCGCGCAGCGCACTTCGTCAACATTCTCATCGCGGCTGTCTGAGCCAACGACCGCAGTCGGTCGCCAACAGACCAAGGGTGTTGCCATTTGTTCCCGCTGCGTTCGAAAGCCGAGTGCATATCAGAGCGTGACCCAGCCGCCGGTTTTCTCGGAGGCGAACAGGGGCATCGATCACCCGCATATTGCAAATTGCATCGTCGATGCCATAGGGCAATGTGGTCTCGCCGCGCACCACGCGTGAGAACAAGTCACCCTGCAGCCCGTACATATTGCATGCAGGAATGGTTTCGCGCTGGATGGCGTGGCCGTCCAGCGCGCTCCCGTCGTCGATCAGAAGGTCGGTGGCACCGCCCAGTGGTGCGTTGAAAGGTATCCGCATCTCGATGCGTTTGCGCTCACCACAGACATTGACGCGCTGGTAGGGCACCACCTGGGTGGAGACCGTGAAGTCCAGCCGCCGCCCGACGCCAAAATCCAGCAAGGCGCTGATAACGCGGTCGGTGCGGAAATCCGGGTCGCGGTCGACCAGAGCTACCACGCGCAATGGCTCCGCCTCGAACAGGTAACGGGCCGTGACGATCGCATAACAGCCGATGTCGTACAGGGCACCGCCGCCCTGGTCGCTGTGGTTGCGGATGTTCGTCGCGTCGCGGTTGTAATACGAGAAGTACGACTGGATCGAGCGCACCGGGCCGAGCTCACCCGAGCGCATCAGTTCGCGCACGCGCTCCCATTGCGGATGAAAACGCACCATGAAGGCTTCCATGATGTGCACCTTGCCCGCCACCTCGCGCAGTGCGGCAATGTCGTTGGCATGCAGCGCCATCGGCTTTTCACACAATACATGTTTGCCGGCACGGGCGGCCTGCAAGGTCAGTGCCACGTGTTGTTCGTTCGGTAACGGGTTGTAGATCGCTTCGATGGCCGGGTCGGCGAACAGTTCTGCGTAACTTCCATAAGCACGCCCGATGCCCAGCGCATGGGCAGTCTGCTGTGCACGTGCCAACGAGCGCGAGGCGATTGCCTGGATGTCGCAGTGTGCCGCTGCCTGCATCGCGGGAATGACTTTCTCGCGGCCGATCCTGGCGCTGCTGAGGATGCCCCAGGCGACTTTTTCTTTCATGCCAACTCCAGCTGGGTGACAGGCGGCTGCACGCGCTGCTGCATGGGCCGCAGCTGGTGATGCCAGGCCACAGCAGCAGCTCCAACGGCGGCCGCCAGAATGCCGTAACGTGCGGCCCGCACTACGGGTGCGGTGACGCCAGCGCTTTCGGCAAAATGCGCCGCCGTTTTGCTTGCCGTGGCGAGCAGCGTCGGGTGGTCGCTGCAGGACTGCCCGCCCAGCACCACCACGTGTGGGTTGAACATCACGTCCAGGTTCTGGATCAACACGCCAAGTGCCTGGCCGGCCCGCTGCGCACCATCCGGTGTGCGCAGGGCGCGCGCGCCAATGAAGGTTTCGGCGCAACCGCGGCGCCCGCAGGAACACAGGGCACCGCCCACCTCCATGATGCTGTGGCCAATTTCGCCGGCCATTCCGCGGGCGCCGGTGAACAGGTGGTCATTGAGGACGATGCCGGCTCCTACACCAACATCACAACTCACGAAGATCAAGGCTTGCGAGCCGGCGCCATCCCCGTCGGCAAACTCGTATTCTCCCAGGGCGGCGGCATCGGCATCGTTATGCAGGTGCAAGCTGCTCGCTGGCACGCCGGCGCTGCACAAGGCCTGCCTGAGCATCGCGAAAAACGGAATATCGCGCCAGCCCAGGTTGGGCGCAAACCGCACCAGTCCGGCGACTTCGTCGATGGCCCCTGGCAGGCATATGCCGACGCCAGACAATACTAGGCTGCGGTCCGCCAGAGTTCGCCAGGCCTGCTGCACCAGGGTCGTCGTTTGCCGGCACACTACCTGCACGTCCTTGTCTTGCAGTGGCACCTGCACGGTATCCTGCACCTGCCCGGTCAGAGACACTGACACGACGCGCAACTGGTGCACACCGATCTCCACGCCCAACAGCACCCGGTCCTGGTCGTTGATACGCAGCGGAGTGGACGGTCGCCCGAGTCCGGCGGCCGCCACCGGCGCGCTGGCTTCGCTGAGCCAGCCCTCGTCCAGCAGTTCCCGCACCAGCACACTGACGGTGGACTTGGTCAGTCCGCTGTGTTGTGCCAGCCGGGCCCGCGACAAGCCGGGTTGCCCGCGCACCAGTCGCAACAACACGCTGCGGTTGATGCGTTTGAGCAGTTGCTGGTCGCCGGTTGTTCTCATGGCATGCAAGGCTGGCCGTCAGGGTGCATGCGGTCAGGCGGCCGGACGTTCGGACTGTGTCTTGCCTGTCGGCTGCTTGCCCAGGATGATCATGCCCAGCACTTCGTCCTCGGTCACATCCTCGGTACGGTAGGTGCCCACCAGCCGGCCGTTTTTCATGACCGACAAACGATCGCTCAGTGCAAACACATCGTGCATGTCATGGCTGATCAGGAAGATGCCAACACCTTCGGCCTTGAGCTGCTGGATCAGGTTGCCGACCATGGCGGTTTCTTCCGGGCCCAGCGCCGCAGTAGGCTCGTCCATGATCAGAATCTGCGCATTGAAGTAGATCGCCCGTGAAATCGCCACCACCTGCCGCTGGCCACCCGACAAGCGCCGCACCGGAATGCGGACATTGGTGAAATTCTTGTTCAGCCGGTGGAAGACCGTGCGCGCTTCCGCGTCCATGCGGTGGTCGTCCAGCGTGCGCCATCTTGTCAACAACTCGCGCCCGAGGAACAGGTTGGCCACGGAGTCCAGGTTGTCAGCCAGCGCCAAGGTCTGATAAATGGACTCGATGCCCAGGCGTTGTGCATCCGCCGGGGTACGCACCTGCACTTTTTCTCCAGCGATAAGCACGTCTCCGCTGTCGATCGGATAGGCGCCGGCCAGCATCTTCATCAGCGTCGACTTGCCGGCACCGTTGTGGCCCAAAACAGCCACCACTTCACCGGGGTACAGGTTCAGGCTGACATCGTCAACCGCATGGACTCCGCCGAAGGCCTTCTTGATGTTGCGCAGTTCGACCAGGCACTTGGAGCTGTCAACAGCACGCCGGGATGCGGTGCTCACACAACCTCTCCAGTCCACTTGCGGTAGGCGACGTCAAACACCACCGCAGCGATCAAGACCTGGCCGATGATCACATAACGTGTGCCGATCGAAATGTCCAGCAGCAACATGCCGCTGTCGATCGACTGCATGATCAAGGCCCCCAGCACCGAGCCAATGATGGTGCCACTGCCGCCCGCCAGTGCTGTGCCACCGATGACGGTAGCGGCAATGACCAGCAGTTCCAGGTTGTTGCCGAGCGAGTTGGTGCCCGCATTGAGCCGCGATATGGCAACGATGGCCGCAATGGTGGTCAATACCGCCAGCAGGATGAACAGCAAAATTGTCACTTTACGCACCGGTATACCCACCAGCGCCGCGGCGTCCGGGTTGCCGCCCATGGCAAAGATGTAGCGGCCAAAACGGGTGCGGTGCACCAGGAATGAAATCGCCATGGCCACAACACCCCAGATCAAGACCGGGATGGGAATGCCCTGCGCCTCAGGCTTGTTGGGAATATGGTACGCATTCATGACCGCCACGAAGGCCAGCACGATCACGATCGGAATCAGCACGATGACGCCATCCACCACAGCGGAGTTGGTTGGCACCCCATAGGCTTTTTTTGCACGGCGTTTGGAGATGGTCGCCAGGATCAGGCCGATGCAGATCACCGCACCGATCACCCAACTGGCCCCGGTACCGATGCCGCCATTGAAGCCGCCGCCAAGCTTGAGGAAAAACGGGTCTGCCAGTGGCTGCGTCTTGCCGTCAGCCACCAGGTAGGCCGCACCGCGAAACGACATCAGGCCACCCAGCGTGACGACAAATGCCGGCACGCCCAGAAAGGCGACCAGCGCTCCCTGATATACCGCCACGGCGATCGCTGCGGCCAGGCCGACCAGGCTGGCCGCCTGCCAGGACCAGTCCGCCGAATACATCAGGTAGGCGATCAACACGCCAACAAACCCCATCACGGAACCGACCGACAAATCGATATGCCGGGTCACGATGATCAACACCATGACGGTCGCCAGAATGCCAACGACGGCGGTTTGCTGCGCGATGTTGTACAGGTTCTCGGCCGACAGAAAGATGCCGTCCGAGAGAATATTGAAGACCAGTGCAATGGCGACCAATACGCCAGACATCAACACCATGCGCCAGTCGATCTGGGCACGTTGCAGCGCCTCTTTCATGCCGCTCATCCAGTTCTCCTTGTGACTGCGCCGCTGCAAGGCCCAAACGACACCGCGGGCCGTCAGCCCGCAGTGCATAACCCAGTAACCGGGAGGTCAGTCGTTTATTTGCAGACTGGAACCTTGGTGGCGTCGACACCTTTGCACAGCGCTTCTTTCTTGATGTAACCGGCTTTCAAGACCACATCCAGGTTGTCCTTGGTGAGTGGAACCGGCTTCAGGAAAATCGATTTCAGGGTCATCTTCTTGGGGCCACCGGCCCAGTCAGCGGCGCCTGTCACTGGTTTGCCGGCACCGAGTTCGACGGCGGCTTTGGCGGCAGCGGTGCCCAGATCAGCCGAATTTTTCCAGACCGACACGGTTTGGGTTCCGAGCGCGACACGGTTCAGCGCGGCGTGGTCGCCGTCCTGGCCAGAAACCGGGATGCCTTTGAGACCCTTGGCGGCCAACGCGGCCACGACACCACCGGCCATGCCGTCGTTTTGAGCCACCACGGCATCGACCTTGTTGGCGTTCTTGGTCAGGATCTGCTCCATGTTTTTCTGCGCGTTCTGCGGGTTCCAGCCCGAGGTGAACTCTTCACCGACGATCTTCACGTCACCCTTCTTGATGGCGTCCGCCAGCACTTCGCCCTGGCCTTCGCGCAGGAATGCGGCATTGTTGTCGCCTGGGTCACCTTTGATGATGGCGTAATTGCCTTTGGGCTTGACGGCCAGGATGGCGCGCGCGGTCATGCGGCCCACTTCCTTGTTGTCAAACGTGATGTAGGTCACGCCGGGCGCTTCGAACAGGCGGTCATAAGCGATCACAGGGATTTTTAGCTGCGCGGCCTTGTTGACGGCTGGCAGGATGGCGTCTTTGTCTTTGCCCAGGATGATCAGCACTTTGGCACCTTTGGC
>JANLVB010000456.1:0-3041 GCA_031363785.1 Betaproteobacteria bacterium | reverse complement strand
TGCACGATCTCAAGAACATCATCACCCAGCTTTCGCTGATGATGAAAAACGCCGAGCGGCATCGCGACAACCCGGAGTTCCAGCAGGACATGTTGCTGACAGTGGAGAACTCGCTCGACCGGATGCGCCAGCTCATGTTGCAACTGCGCGAGGGAGCCACGCCACCGGGTACGGTGGTTGGTGTGGATCTGGAGGCGATCGTTCAGCGCATCGCCAGCGTGGCGGCACAACGTGGGCGTAGCCTGGAGTTGGACATTGCGGCGCCAGCAGCCACCCGTGGCCATGAAGAACGCATAGAGCGCATCGTCGGGCACGTGGTGCAGAATGCCTTCGACGCGACTGCCGTCGATGGCCGGGTGTGGTTGCGACTAGACCGGGCTGGTGGCCAGGCTCTGATCGAAATTGGGGACACCGGGCACGGCATGACGCAGGAATTTGTGCGCGAACGGCTGTTCAAGCCATTCCAGACAACAAAGAAGGCCGGTATGGGCATCGGTGCCTATGAGAGTTTCCAGTACGTGCAAGAATTGGGCGGCAAGATAGAAGTCGACAGCCAGTTGAACCGGGGAACCGTCGTTACGATGTCGTTGCCTCTGTTCGAAATCCAGCGGCACTCTGACCTGCAACCTCTTGGAGCTTCATGACAGCGGAAAAAGCGCGCGCATTGTTGATCGTTGAAGACGACCTGGCTTTGCAAAAACAGATCAAGTGGTCACTGGACCGGTTTGAATCCGTCACTGCGCACGACCGCGAGTCGGCGCTGGTGCAAATGCGCCGCAGCATGCCGGCCGTGGTGACCATGGACCTGGGGCTGCCGCCGGATGCCGATTCGGTGTCCGAAGGCTTCAAGTTACTGGAGCAAATACTCGCCATCGACCCTGATACCAAGGTCATTGTGTTGACGGGCCAGAACGACCGATCGAATGCGCTGCGTGCGGTGGCACTGGGTGCTTATGACTTCTTTGCCAAGCCGTTTGAGCCGGAATTGCTGAATCTCACGGTAGAGCGGGCTTTTCGGCTGGCTGAATTACAGGCCGAAAACAAACGCCTGCAGGCGATGCAGCAACCCGATGCCCTGTCGGGCCTGATGACCCGGGACCCTGGCATGTTGCGGGTGTGCCGCACCATTGAGAAAGTGGCTTCCAGTAACGCAACCGTCATGTTGCTGGGCGAAAGCGGTACCGGCAAAGAGGTGCTGGCGCGTGGCTTGCATCAGGCGTCAACGCGCAAGGGCGGAAAATTCGTCGCGATCAACTGCGCGGCCATTCCCGAAAATCTGCTGGAGAGCGAACTGTTCGGGTACGAAAAGGGCTCGTTTACCGGTGCGGCGAAACTGACCCTGGGGAAGATCGAGACCGCCAATGGTGGTACGTTGATGCTTGATGAAATTGGCGATCTGCCGTTTTCGCTGCAGGCCAAGCTGCTGCGTTTCTTGCAGGAGCGCACTATCGAGCGTATTGGCGGGCGCCAGGAGATTGCGGTCGATGTCAGGATTGTCTGCGCCACGCATCAGAATCTGAAGGCACTGGCCAAGGAAAGCCGCTTCCGTGAAGACCTGTATTACCGACTGGCGGAAATCGTCATCAACATTCCGCCCTTGCGGGACCGCGTCGGCGACGCTACCTTGCTGGCACATGCCTTTGTGCGGCGTTTTGCGCAGGAGCAAAACCGCAGCAACATGAGCTTGAGCGACGACGCCGTGCGTGCGATCGAGGCACACACCTGGCCGGGCAACATCCGCGAACTCGAGAACTGCATGAAGCGCGCCGCCATCATGGCGGACGGGAACCAGATTTCAATGGACGAAGTGGGTTTGACAGCACCGTCTGCGGATGATGGCATGACCTCGCTGGACTTGCGCACCATTCGCGACCAGGCGGAGAAACGGGCCATCATCACCGCTTTGGGACGGGTCAACGGAAGTATCGTCAAGGCGGCAGAAATGCTTGGCGTGAGTCGCCCGACGTTGTACGATTTGATGCACAGGCTGGGTCTCAAGTAGTCCCGCCGAGCGCGAAACAATCCAGAACAGGGCATGACCATGGCGACAGTTTTTTCAATGGGTAGAACAATTGCGGTTGTGCTGGCGCTGGGTCTCGGCTTGGCCGGTTGTGGTGCCGACAACCCCGAAGCTTTGCTGGCGTCGGCACGGGATTACCTTGCGAAAAACGATCCCAAGGCAGCGGTAATTCAACTCAAAAATGCGTTGCAGAAGAATCCGGAAATGTCGGAAGTGCGGTTGTTGTTGGGCCAGGCTTTGCTTCGCACGGGCGACGCGGTGGGAGCCGAGACGGAGTTGCGCAAGGCACTGGCGCTCAAACATTCGGCTGAACTGGTGGTTCCATCCTTGGCGCAGGCCATGTTGGAGCAGCGCCAGTACAAGAAATTGGTGGACGAGTTTGCCAGCACCGAGTTGACACAGTCGGCGGCGCAGGCCGATCTGAAGACATCCATCGCCAAGGCGCAACGGGCGCTGGGAAAGACGGAATTGGCACGAAACGCCTTGCAAACGGCATTGGCAGCCGATCCGGAGTATGGGCCGGCGCTGCTGATACAGGCGCGTCAAGTTGCAGAGGAGAAGGACTATGACCGCGCGCTTGGGCTGGTAGAAGCTTTGCTTGTAAAGAGCCCCGGGTTTGCTGATGCCTGGAAGCTCAAGGGGGATATTTTGTTGCCCGACCGAAAAAAGGCGGACATCGTGATGGCCTCGTATCGCAAGGCAGTCGAACTCAGGCCTGCTTATCTGGAAGCCCATGCCGCAATCTTGACCGCTCTTTTGCAGAATGGGTCGCTGGACGAGGCGACAAAACAAGTGGCGTTGGTAAAACAAGTCGCGCCCAATTCACTGACCGCTGCGTTTTTTGAGACCATGTTGGCTTACGCCAAGAAGGATCTCAAGCGGGCCAGGGAGTCGGCTGTTCAAATGATCAAGATTGCACCGAATTCTTCGGCGACGCTTCAAATTGCCGGAGTGATCGAGTTGGAGTTGAATTCCCTGATCCAGGCGGAGACTTTTTTTGGCAAGTCGCTGGCCGTTGACC
>JANLVB010000243.1:0-4653 GCA_031363785.1 Betaproteobacteria bacterium | reverse complement strand
CTGTGACACCGACATGAACGTGGTGATGACGGGTGCCGGCCACTTCGTCGAAGTGCAGGGAACGGCCGAGGGCGCGCCGTTTTCCCGCTCCGAGATGAATGCCCTGCTGGCGCTGGCCGAAAAAGGCATCACCGAGCTGATGGAGTTGCAGCGACAGTGTCTGGCGGCGTGATCAGCCGGCTGGTCCTGGCCTCGAACAACCCGGGCAAGCTCGATGAGCTGGGCGCGATGTTTGCGCCGCTGGGAGTGGTGCTGCTGCGTCAGGGTGAACTGGGCATTCCGGAGGCGGCAGAGCCACACAAGACTTTCGTCGAGAACGCCCTTGCCAAGGCGCGCCATGCGGCACAACTGAGCGGTTTGCCGGCACTGGCCGACGATGCTGGCCTGTGTGTGGATGTTTTTGGCGGCTTGCCGGGCGTAGACACGGCCACCTATGCAACACAATTTGGTTACCCCAAGAGTGATGACAACAACGTGTTGGCCCTGCTGGAGCAGATGCGCAACGTCGACAACCGACGCGCCGCGCTGGTGTCGACGCTGGTGGCGCTGCGCAGTGCCGACGACCCCGAGCCCTTGATCGCAGTCGGCCGTGCGGTCGGTGAGATCACCCGTGAACCCTTGGGCAGCAACGGCTTCGGTTTCGACCCGGTCATGTGGATCGCCGAGTTTGGCCAGACCTTCGCGCAACTGCCGGTGGCGCAAAAGAACCGCATCAGCCACCGGGGTCGTGCCGCGCGGCTGATGGTTGACATGATGCGCGAGCGTTGGTTCTGACGCATTCCATGACCGCGCCAGCCAATATCGCGCACCTCATGCGCCCGGGCAGCCTGCAATTGGCGGCTTTGCCGCCGTTGTCGCTTTATGTGCATCTGCCCTGGTGCCTGAAAAAGTGCCCGTATTGCGACTTCAACTCACACGAGATGCGCAGCGCCGAGATGCCCGAGACGCGTTATCTTGACGCCCTGTTGGCCGATCTGGAGGCCAGCCTGGAGCTGGTGTGGGGCCGCACCGTGCATAGCATCTTCATCGGCGGCGGTACCCCCAGCCTGTTTTCGCCACAGTCCATCGACCGGCTGCTGGGTGACATCCGGGCCCGGCTCAAATTGGCTGCAGACTGCGAGATCACGCTCGAAGCCAACCCTGGCACCTTTGAGCGGGATCGTTTTCGGGCCTTTCGCAGTGCCGGTGTGACCCGGCTCTCGGTGGGCGTACAGAGTTTCAACGACACGCACCTGGCAGCGTTGGGGCGGGTGCACGACAGTGCGCAAGCCCATGCAGCCGTGCAAGAGGCGGCGCTGGCCTTCGATACCTTCAACATCGATTTGATGTATGCCTTGCCCGGGCAGACCATGGACGGCGTGCGCCAGGACATGGCGGTCGCGTTGGCCCACAACAGCCCCCACATTTCGATCTGCCGTTTGAGTACATGCTCAACGCCCTGCGCTTGAAGGAAGGTTTTCAGATCGCCCAGTTTGTCGAACGCACCGGGCTGCCCGTGACCGCGATCGAAAAGGCGCTGGAGCAGGCGATTGGCAAAGGCTTGCTGGAGCGTGATCTGGCCCGGGTCTGGCCGACCACGCGCGGGTTCGACTTTCTTGAACGATTTGCAGAGCCTGTTCTTGCCAACCGGGCGCTAGCCGGCCCGCATTGCCCGACACGCTGGTCGAGCTCAGCCAAGAGACCATTGCGCGGCCCAGTAGTGGGTCCATGCCGTCCACTGGAACTCACGGGCCCGGGGACCGGCCGTGAGCTGCATCTGGGCGGCGGTGGGGAAGTTTTTCAGCACCTCATGCACGCTGCCGTCGTCCAGCCTGCGATCCTGGTAGGTGTTGCCGTCTGCGTCACTGCGGGTAATCGGCAGGCTGCTGGTCTGCACATAGCTGTTGTCCAGGAACACCATGGGTGCACCCGGTGGCAGCCAGGTGTGCAACTGCGCGAGCCAGGGCGCCAGGCGTTGCAACGGGACATGGCTCCACCAGCAACCGGCGAAGACAGCGTCAAACTTTGCGGACGGGTCCAAACCCTCCAGCGTGTAGGCATCCACTGTTGTAAACGTCACCGCGGACGGCAGTGTCTTTTGCCGCGCCAGATCCATGGTCTCCGGATTCAGGTCCGTCGCCAGCCACGATTCGGCGTCGTGCGCACCGTGCGGGGTCCACCAGCCGGTGCCACACGCCAGCTCCAGTACCCGGCGGCCTGCGAATACGCGTCTGAGCCAGGCTTCCATGGCGCGCAAATCGGATTGCCGCTCCGGCTTGTGGTAGACCCGTTCGTAGTAAGCGGCGCGCAGCTTGTAGTAGCCAACCATGGAGTCGACCACGTCCGAGGCATTGCTTGTTGGCACCCGTCAATCCGGCGTGAGGCCGGTTTCCTTGGTGAAGCGGGCCCGGAATTCCACTTCGCGCGCCATCAGGTCCACGATGCCGCCGCACGGGAAGGGCACGATGGTGCGCACCGGTGTCCCGGGACTCCATGTAGCCTGCGCCTGTGCGGGGCGCTGCGCGCGCTCAGCAGGGCCATGGCTGCCAGCGCCCTAAGGGCGGCGCGCTGCGTACGAACAGTGCAGTGTGGCATGCGAGGCCCTCAGAGTGGGTGCCAGCCAGTATAGGGCGCGGCAGGCCTCTTGGCTGCGCCTTGGCCTGCACCGACTGTCACTGGCGCAATCGTCTTGAAGCTGCCCCCATGGGCCTGGCTTGCCAAGACCGCACGGTTCGCGGCGCCGGGTTACGCGGCGCTGCCTGCGACCGGCGTCATGAACTGCGCTGCCAGGTGCCCCACCTTCACATAGATCAGCGCGCCTTCGGGGCCGGTGAACGGCGTGTGCTTGCTCAGGCAGGGGCTGCGCAGCCAGCTACCCTGCTCGTAGCGGCCATGTTCATCCTGAAATACGCCCTCGAGCACGAGAATCTCTTCACCGCCCGTGTGGATGTGTGTATGGAAACGCGTGTGGGGCGCCCAGCGCACCAGGGCCGTGCTGACACCCTCGTGCTCATGCAGTGGCAGGACGGTCAGGCCTGGCACGATCCCCTGGTGCCATGGTGTGGTGCGGGTATCGATACGCACCGGCTGCAGATCCTGTGCGGCGAACTGCCACAACTTGACGAACAGTGCACATCCATCACGTGAAAACGGCGCATGCGCGCTGCCGGGCGGATTGCGGATGTAGGTGCCGGCGGGGTAATCGCCATACTGGTCGGAGAACACGCCTTCGAGCACCAGGAATTCCTCGCCGCCGTGGTGCGTGTGGCTTTCGAAATGCGCGCCGCCGGCGTAACGCACCAGACTGGTGGCGCGCGCCACCTCGCCGCCCACGCGGTCGAGCATGTGGCGCCGCACGCCCTGCATCGGCGAGTCTTGCCAGCTGTGCTCGCGCGGTGGCGCGATCGCCACGCGCAGCTCGAAATCGTCGTTGACGCGTGTACTTGTCATGGGCATATCACCTGTTGGTGCCGGGGCTTTTTCATGGGTGTCGCCCCATCATGCCAGCTTGCGCAAAGCCGCGGTGGATGTTCGGGTGTCGCCCGGCTCGTGCAGCAAACGGCGGCGGTGCCGCCCAGGTGTTCACGCCCTTTCGCCGTTTTCCTGGTGATGGGTGATCAGGATATCGGCCGCCATGCCGAAGCCCGTTGTGAGCCGCCGCATCATGCTCCGTGTCAGCCGGCGCTTGTGCGCGAGCACTTCGTACACGCGATTGATCGGACCGAGGGTGGGCACGAGGTCTTTCACGACCAAGCCCGACTGATCCATGCGGAACCTGATCGCCTTGATCGGATCGGGCGGGTCGTCGGGGTCGGCAAGCCATGGCCAGCGCAAGGGCTACCCCTGCGACCCAGGTCCAATGCGACGAGTCGGAAACAGACCAAGAGCTTCCAGCCCGGCAGCCGCGCGCCGCCAGACGCCCAAACTCACGTACTGCGGCCCGCTGCGGGCTCGGACCGGGCCTTCTCAGGCCCTTTCTTGCGCCGTCCCATGGCCTTTGAAAATCCTATTCCCGTCACCTGGGTTTATTCCTCCGGGAGTGAGACTGGCGTGCGCGCAGGCAGCACGTGCGTGGTGGTGCACCACGACCTGCGCCACAACGAGGTGCTGGCGTGGGACTGTTGCGTGAATTTTGCCCGCGACAATAACCTGCAGGTGACGCCGGGGCGGCAGGCGCGACGCGCAGCGCCTGAGCACTGGCAGCGCGGCTTATCCGCGGCGCTGCGCCACCAACTCCAACACGGCGCTCGCCAACGTGCGGAGCTGCTCTATCTGCCCGGTCGATATTGACCTGGGCTGGATGTCGTAGGCGCACAGGGTACCCACGGTCTGTCCGCCTATTGCCAGCCTGGCGCCGGCATAGAAGCGGATATGCGGCGGGCCCGCGACCAATCGGTGATCCGCGAACTGGGCGCTGCGCAAGGTGTCTGTGATCACCACCAGATCGTCCGTCGTGTGAAAGAACTGCTCGCAAAACGACGTGTCTACCGGCCCCTGGCGTTGCGATAGCCCGACGCAGGACTTGAACCAGTCGCGGTCAACGTCCAGGAAGTTGACCATGGTAATCGGTACTTCCAGGCTCGTCGCCAACAAGGTGGTGAGGTCGTCGAAGGCTTTTTCTGGTGAAGAATCGAGCATCAGCAATCGCTGCAATTCAGCGAGGCGGGTCGGATT
>JANLVB010000211.1:0-3278 GCA_031363785.1 Betaproteobacteria bacterium | reverse complement strand
GTGTCCCCGAGCAGCTCACCGCGCCAGCGAGATCGCCCGGCCAGCGTATTTCGGCCGTGGCAGCCCACGGTGGGGCTCTGCCAGCGCCTGCAACCGGGGCAACACCGACGGTGCAAACGGCGCCGCACGCGGCCCGGACGTATCGACATTGAGTTGCATCTGCTCATTCACGCTGAGCAGTGTTTCCGTGCCGGCCACAAACAGGCTGTGGTAGATGTGCAGGCGTTTGGCATCCGCGCCCAGGATTTGCGTCTGTACCTCGATCACCGTGCCCTGCTTTACCTCCAGCAGGTAGTTGATGTGCGACTCCAGCGTGAACATGGAGTGGCCGGTGGCGGCACGGCCGGCTTCGTCGAGGCCAATCATGTCCATCATGGCGTCGGTGGCCATGCTGAACACCAGCAGGTAATAGGCGTCGCGCAGGTGGCCGTTGTAGTCTGTCCACTCGGGCAACACGGTACCGCGCCACGGGGTAAGCAGCGACGCAGCGGCGTCACTCATCCAGCGCGATCCCGTGTTTGATCTTGGTGGCACGCACCGCCTCCTGCACCGCCATCAGGCAGTCGTCGCGGTAACGCTCCAAATCGGCGATGCTGTGTTTGCCCAACTGCACTGCGGTACCGTCCACCACGCTGTCGATCAGCGCATCGGTGAGTTCCGGCGCCTCCAGCCTGGTCCAGGGCAGCTTGAGCGCCGGGCCGAATTGCGCCATGAAGTGGCGCATGCCGGCGTCACCACCGGCCAGCGTGTAAATCAAGAAGCTGCCCATGAAAGACCAGCGGATACCGGCACCGTAACGAATGGCGTCGTCGATTTCACCCGTGGTGGCCACGCCGTCATTGACCAGGTGCAGCGACTCGCGCCACATGGCCTCCAGCAGGCGATCCGCAATGAAGCCCGGCACCTCCTTGCGCACATGCAACGGCTTCATGCCGAGCGCCTTGTAGACCTGGATCGCCGCCTGGATCGCGTCCGGCGCTGTCTGCGCCCCGCCCACCACTTCGACCAGAGGCAGCAGGTAGACCGGGTTGAACGGGTGGCCCACCACACAACGCTGCGGTTGCATTGCATTGGCATAAAACTCGCTGGGCAACAGGCCCGAGGTGGACGAGGCGATCAGCACGTCGGGGCGCGCGGCAGCGCTCACCTTGGCATGCAGGTCGATCTTGAGGCTCAGGGTCTCGGGTGCGCTTTCCTGTATGAAGTCAGCCTGCGCGACGCATTCCTCGATGCTGGGCACGAAGCGCAGGCGGTGCTGCGAGGCACCGGCGCTGAGTCCCTGCTTTTCCAGCGCGCCCCAGCATTTGGCAACGCGTTGGCGCAGGGCCGCTTCGGCGCCGGGCGCCGGGTCCCAGGCCACCACGTCCAGGCCATGGGCCAGCGCACGGGCCACCCAGCCGCTGCCGATGACGCCCGAACCCAGGGCAGCAAAAGTCTTGATCTCGGTAACAAAGGGCATAGGGAAAATTCCTGATCGGCGCAGTGTGATGCAAGGGCGTTCAGCCGCGCGGCTTCAAGCCCATCTTGATGCGGCCCTCGGCCGGCGTCATGGGCCGGGCACCCATGCATTCGATGAGTTGGATGACACGCTCCACCAGTGAGCCATTACTCGCCGGCACACCCTTGTCCAGCCACAGGTTGTCCTCCAGGCCGACGCGCACGTTGCCACCCAGCAGCATGGCCTGGGCTGCCATCGGCATTTGTGTGCGGCCGATGCCAAAACCAGCCCAGGTCACGCCTGCAGGCAGGTTGTCCACCATGGCCTTCATGGTGGTGGTGTCGGCCGGTGCGCCCCACGGGATACCCAGACAGAGCTGGAAGATCGGGTCTTTCAGCAGGCCTTCCTTGATCATCTGGTTCGAGAACCACAGGTGGCCAGTGTCGAAAATCTCCAGCTCGGCCTTCACGCCCAGCTCGGTGATGCGTCTCGCACCCGCACGCAGGGCGGCAGGGGTGGAGACATAGATGATGTCGCCATCGCCAAAATTGAGCGTGCCGCAGTCCAGCGTGCAGATGTCGGGCAGCAGCTCGGCCACATGCACCAGGCGGGTCAGCGGCCCGACGAGATCGGTGTTCGGGCCGAAATCGGTCGGGCGCTCCCCCGGCCCGATTTCCAGATCACCTCCCATGCCTGCGGTCAGGTTGACGATGATGTCGACGCCGCTGGCCTTGATGCGCTCCATCACCTCGCGGTACAGCGCCGGGTCGCGGCTGCCCTTGCCGGTCTGGGGGTCGCGCACATGGCAATGCACCACGGTGGCGCCGGCATGCGCCGCCTCCACCGCCGCCGCGGCGATCTGGGTCGGTGTGACAGGTATCGCCGGGTGTTTGTCGACGGTGTCGCCGGCGCCGGTCAGCGCACAGGTGATGATGACGTTGTGGTTCATGAGGCGTAGTCCGGTTCGTGGGTGTCCAGGATGCGTTTGAGTTCGCCCAGATGCTGCTCGGAGAACGGCGTCGGGTAGTTATTCCACTGCGCACCGGCACGCGCCGCTATTGCCTCGGGCAGGATCGCAAGCGGCCGGCCAGTGGACAGCGCCAACACCTGCAATGCGCAGGCTTTTTCCAGGTAATACAGTTCGTCAAGTGCCTGCGCCACACTGGGGCCGACCACCATCACGCCATGGTTGCCCATGAACAACACACTCTTGCCCGCGCCCATCAGGCGCGCCACGCGCTCGCCCTCGGAGGCGTCAAAGGCCATGCCGCAGTAGTCACGGTCGTAGGCGATGCGCTGGTAAAAGCGGCAGGCATTCTGGTCCAGCATCAGGAACTCGTAGCCCTGCAGGCAACACAGCGCCGTGGCGTTGGGCATGTGGGTGTGCAGGATGCAGCGCGCCTGCGGCAGATGCTGGTGCAACTGGGCATGCAGGTACCAGGCGGTCGGGTCCGGCGCGTCCGGACCCTGCATGGCAGCGGGGTCGGCGGCGTCGAGCAACAACAACTCGCTGGCGCGAATGGTGGAGAAATGCCGCCCGACTGGATTGAGCAGGAACTGGCGGCCGTCGTCCGACACCGCCACGCTGAAATGGTTGGCAATCGATTCGTGCAGGTTCCAGCGCGCCGCCCAGCGAAAGGCGGCTGCCAGATCAATCCGGGCTTGGGCGTGTTGCATGGTAGTGGCGTTGGCAGCAGAAGCCTCCACTGTAGCGCCCTGTGACCGGCCGGCGCCATACCGGTACGACCAACTGTTGACGGCGCGCGACCTGTTGGAACTGGGGCTGATTGACGGCGTGATTCCGGAGCCGAATGGCGGGGCGCAGAACGATTGGGAAGTA
>JANLVB010000158.1:0-3291 GCA_031363785.1 Betaproteobacteria bacterium | reverse complement strand
ATCAGCACCGGCGACGGCGTGGACACCATTCTGGGCGACAACGGGCAGGTCATCCTGGACGCTGGCGGAACCCTGTTTGTGACGGTGGCGAGTCGGCTGCTGTTGGCGGCGGACCCTGCGCAGGTCGACCGCACCGGTGGTGACGACGTCATCGACGCGGGCGAGGGTGTCAACATCGTGGTCGGCGGTTATGGCTCCGACACCGTGCGCACCGGCGCTGGCGATGACACCGTTCTGGGTGACAACGGCGTCATCAGCTACAGCGCTGGCATCGCCACGCTGTTGCAGTCTACCGACGTGGTGCCGGACACTGGCGGAGACGACACCATCGATGTGGGTGATGGCACCAACATCGTGGTCGGTGGCGTGGGCAACGACAAGATTACCGGCGGTTCCGGCTCCGACCTGGTGTTTGGCGACAACGCCACTGTGGTCTACGACAGCAGCGGCGCGTTGGAATACGCCGCGACGGGTGATGCAGCATTGGGTGGTGACGATCTGATCGAGACCGGCGACGGCGAAGACGTGGCCTTTGGCGGTGCCGGTTCCGACACCGTGACCAGTGCCGACGGCACCGACTTCCTGTTTGGCGATGGCGGCGAATTGACGGTGTCGCTGGGCGGTCGCCAATTGCGCCTGGGTTCGGTGCAGGCGGCCATCGGCGCCGCCGACATACTCGATGGTGGTGCTGGCAACGACATCCTGATTGCCGGGCAGGGCGCCGACCTGCTGTTTGGCAACCTCACCGACGATCTGCTGTTTGGTGGCAACGCTGTGGTGGTGCTGCTCGACGGCGTGGTGTTCAGCATAGACACTGACGCGCAGGACCTCGTGACCGATGCCCTGTTCAAGTCGTTCAACGCTGTGGCCGACGATGGGGACGTTGCCGCCGTCGCGGTGGCCAAGCGTTTGCCGGGTAGTGCCGTCGCGCTGCCGGACGAGCCGGAAAGTCCGCTGCGGCGCGTTTCACCGTTGCTTGATGTGGCGGTATTCCGCAAGTTGTTCCAGTCCGATTTTGTTCGGCAGTTTTCAGCGGCGTCCCGGGCCTCGGCACAGGATGGCGAAGCCGAGTCGGAAGTGGGACAACAACCCGCGGAGCAAGATTTGCAGACAGATAGCGTTGAACGCCTCGACCGGCCGCTGGTGGTGGGCGGCGGCGGTATGGCAGTAACCTGGCCGCAGTACCTTGCGCCGATACCGCCGATACCGCCGATTGCTGCTGCGCCGGTGGCGCACCTGATGGCGGGCACTGTGCCGCAGCATGGCGCCTGGCGCACAGAGCAAGGCTCGGTGCAGCAGGCCGATGCTGGTTTGGCACTGGGCTTGGCCGGGCTGCTCGCCGGGCGGCCCGGGCAGCCGCTGGCGGCGACCGCAGACGCGCTTGCGGTCCGGCGCGGACTGCTTGACCGCGATGCCATGGCGGGCCCGGCTACACGGCGCCCCGCAACGCCGCCGCGCCGCGGCCGTGCCCCGGTTATCGAGTGGTAGACTGGTTTTAATCGCGCGACAACGGGCGCTTGATTACGGCCCGATGCGGGCAATTGACCAGACAGTAACGGTGAGTAACGGTGAGTAACGGAGAATCCATGGCAAGCAAAGACAACACAGCAGAAACAGCGGTAGCGGCACCGGCCGCACGCACCGCCACCGGCCCCAAGGTGGTGTGGGACGACTCGAAAATGCGTACCTCGTACGCCAACGTATGCAACGTGTTGGGCACCCGTGAGGAAATCATGCTGCTGTTCGGTGCCAATCAGGCCTGGCACGGCGGTCAAAAAGAGGTCACGGTTGCCTTGTCCGACCGTATTGTCCTGAATCCGTTTGCTGCCAAACGGCTGCAACACATGCTCGAGACCGGATTGAAGGAGTATGAGGCGCGTTACGGCGAGTTGAAGCCCTGATCCGGCCATTGCGGGGGATTGTGCTCCGCTCTTCTGAAGGTCCGCCGTGACCGATTCTCCACCGGGTGGCGCGCACAACGCCGATGGCAGCGCCGCGCAGCAGTCTTTTGCCTGGCTGGCGCGTTGTTGTGATTCGATGGCGCAGGTGCACAGCGCCGTTCTGGTTTTGGGGCCGCCGGACGACGGCCCGTTTGCCCCGGTCGCTTTCTGGCCCGCCGGAGAGACCAGTGTGCCGCACCTTGTCGATGCCGCCGAGCAGGCATTGGCGCAGCGTCGCGCCGTCACGCAAGAGTTGGCGGCGGGAATGCTGGCGATTGCGCTGCCGGTCGAGGTCAACGGGCGTCTGTTCGGTGTGGTGGCACTGGAGTCGGAGCATCAGGGCGAACATGATCTGCAACTTACGTTGCAGAAGCTGCATCTGGCCCTGGTAGTGTTGCAGGACGACTTGCGCAGCGCACAGGCGACCCAAAGCCTGAGCAGCGAGGCGCGCCTGATGGCGGTGCTGGACCTGCTGGGCGCGGTGCTGGAGGAGCCTCGCTTTGATACCGCCTGCCGTACCCTGGTGACCGAGCTGGCGACCCGCCTGCAATGTGATCGGGTCAGCCTGGGCGTGGTGCGCAAGGGGCATGCGGCGGTGGTGGCGCTGTCGCACAGTGCGCAGATTGCCAAACGCATGAATCTGATCCATGCGGTTGGCGCCGCCATGGACGAAGCGATAGACCAGAAGGCATTGATCCGTTACCCGGCGGTCGCCACCGACGACATCGTCGTCAACCGGGAGCACGCCCGACTCGCGGCAGAACATGGCAATGGCTGCGTGCTGACGGCGCCGATGGCGGGTGCGGGCAAGCTGGTTGGGGCATTGGTATTCGAGCGTGCCGCACAACAGCCCTTCGATACCGGCGAACTGGAACTCGCCCAGTCGGTTGCCGCCGTGCTCGCCAGAGTGCTGGAACTCAAGCAGCAAAACGAACGTCCGCTGCTGCTGCAGATGCTGGACGCCGGCACGCGCCAGCTCGGCCGCCTTGTGGGGCCACGCTATGTCAAGCGAAAACTCATCGTGCTGGCCCTGTTGGCGGGCGCCGGATTTGTCAGCTTCACCGACGGCGACTACCGCGTCAGCGCTCCGGCCACCCTGGAGGGTTCGGTACGCCGCACGCTGGCGGCCCCGTTTGACGGTTATGTGGCAAGCGCCGCCGCACGCGCCGGCGACGTGGTGCGCGCCGGCGCCGTGCTGGCAACCCTGGAAGACAGCGAGATTCGCCTGGAACGCCTGAAGTGGGCGAGCCAATACGCACAGTTTGTCAAACAGCACCAGGAGGCGGTGGCGAACCGCGACCGCGCGAAAGCGCAAATCGTGCAGGCTCAGTACGAACAGGCGCAGGCACAG
>JANLVB010000118.1:0-3264 GCA_031363785.1 Betaproteobacteria bacterium | reverse complement strand
CCTGATCGCCAAGTCGGCACCCAGGCAGGTGAAGTTCCAGACCAGCACCGCCACCATCGGTATTCGCGGTACCGTGTTCGACCTGAGCTGCGGCAAGGCCGGCACCCCGGATGACCCGCAACCCGGCGACGTGACCGATGTGGAGTGCAACCAAGCACTGTTTGCCAGCACGCGCTCAGGTGAAATCACCATGGCGTCAGCAGATGGGCGTGAAGTGGCGATACCGGCCGGTCAAAGTGGCTTGGTGCCGGGTGCCCAGGGCTCGGCACGGGCCCTGTCCGTCACACCGGCATTCTTCGGTAGCCCCGCCGTTCCAGCGCCAGAGTCGGTGGATGTCAATCTGGAGCAGCTATTTGGCACCACGCCAGCGCCGACGGATACCAGCGGCGTGTACCTGATGGTGCGCGAAGGCAAGGTGGTGCTGCAGCAGTCTGGCCAGACGCTGGCGCTCGATGCCGGCGAATCAGCCTTCGCCGGGCAATCGCTGGCGCCCATCCGGCTGGCCAGCACACCCATCCTGCTGGATCGTGACCCGATGCTGTCGAACCGCGCCTTCAACTTCAACATTTGCCGCCCATGACAAGCAGCCAGCGGACTGGCGCATTGCCGCAGGCCCGGCAGGTTCTGGAGTTCTGGCTCGGCGATGCGTTGTCTCTCGGTTGGCCAAGCGAGAGTCGCGGCGAGCTCTGGTTCGGAGGTGGCGCGGCGCTGGACCGGCAGATCGAGGCCAATTTCGGTGACCTGGTCAGGGACGCAGTCGCCAGCGGCCTTTCCGGATGGGAGGCTGCGCCACTGGATCGCCTGGCCCTGCTGCTGCTGCTGGACCAGTTCACCCGCAATGTGTTCCGTGGCTCGGCCAAGGCGTTTTGCGGCGACACACGTGCCTTGGCTCTGGCGCTCGACACCATGGATCGCGGCTGGGACGCCGAGCTACCGCTGGCAGGTCGGACCTTCCTGATGCTGCCGTTGTCGCACGCCGAGTCGCTCGACGCGCAGGAGCGGGCAGTGGCATACATCTCCCGCCAGGCCGCAACCGCACCCAAAACGCAGGCGGGTGTGCTGGATGGCCATGTGAAGTCGGCGCTGGAGCACCGGGACATCATCGCGGCATTTGGCCGCTTCCCGCACCGCAATGCGACCCTGGGTCGCATCTCGACGCCGGCCGAAGAAACCTGGATCGTGAGCGGCAAGCGATTCGGCCAGTAGGCGGCGACCAGAACTGCCTTCCGTGGTGCGTGCCGTGACCAGTTACGGCTGGCCGACGATGACCACCCGAGGCCGTGCATCGACCGGCCCGGGGTGGCGCCTAAAATCGACCCATGAGCAAGCCCCCCGCCAATCAGACAGCTTCTGCTTCGGAGACCCCGAAAACCAGCAATTTCCTGCGTCAGGTGATCGAGTCCGACCTGGCCCTGGGCACCAATGCAACGCGCACTTGGGGCGGCAGCCCCGGTGATGGGGCGCACCACGCCACTGGCGTGCCCGACCCGGCGCGTATTCGCACCCGCTTTCCGCCCGAGCCCAACGGTTACCTGCATATCGGGCACGCCAAGAGCATCTGCGTCAATTTCGGCCTGGCACGTGATTACGGCGGCGTCTGCCACCTGCGTTTTGACGACACCAACCCGGAGAAAGAAGACCAGGAGTTCGTCGACGCCATCATCGACACCGTGCACTGGCTGGGCTTCGACTGGCAGGCCCATGGCACCAGCCACCTCTACCATGCAAGCGACTACTTCGATTTCATGTACCGCGCAGCCGAGTACCTGATCGAATCTGGCCACGCCTATGTAGACGAACAGAGTGCCGAAGAAATGCGCGCGAATCGCGGCGACTTCGGAAAACCTGGCCTGAACAGTCGCTATCGGGATCGGTCGGCGGCCGAGAATTTGCTGCGGTTTCGCGAGATGCGCGACGCCAAACACCTGGACGGCAGCATGGTGCTGCGTGCCAAGGTCGATATGGGCAGCCCGAACATCAACATGCGCGACCCGACGATTTACCGCATCCGCCGCGCCGAACACCACAATACGGGCGACAAATGGTGCATCTATCCGATGTATGCCTATGCGCATCCGATCGAAGACGCGTTGGAGCAGGTGACCCACAGCATCTGCACATTGGAGTTCGAGGACCAACGCCCCTGGTACGACTGGTTGCTGGAGCGCTTGATGGAGGGCGGCTTGCTGCTTGCGCCGCCACCGCGCCAATACGAGTTTGCGCGCCTGAACCTCACCTACGTGATCACCAGCAAACGCAAGCTGGCCACACTGGTGTACGACCACAAGGTCACCGGATGGGACGACCCGCGCATGCCAACCCTGGTCGGCCTGCGCCGACGCGGCTACACACCGGAGAGCCTGCGTCTGCTGGCGGTTCGCACGGGCACCAGCAAAGCCGGCGGCTGGACCGACTACAGCACGCTCGAAGCCTGTCTGCGGGAGACACTGGACGTGTCCGCACCACGCGCCATGGCGGTGCTCGATCCGGTCAAATTGGTGATATCGAACTGGGATGCGTTGATGGGCAGCGTTGCCTCCTCCCCGCATGGCCTGTTGGATACCTGCAGTGCCCCGTTGCACCCGCACCTGGCCGAGCTGGGGCGGCGCAGCTTTGTGATCGGTCGCGAAGTTTGGATCGAGCGCAGCGACTACGAGGACGTTCCATCGAAGGGATTTTTCCGCCTCTTCCCCGGCAACCGGGTGCGTTTGAAATACGGCCACGTAGTTGAATGCACGGGCTGCACGCGCCATGCTGACGGCAGCCTGGCACAGGTCCATGCAGTACTGGTGCCAGACACCAAGAGCGGCACACCGGGTTCGGACATGGTCAAGGTGAAGGGGGTAATCACCTGGGTGGCCGTGGCTGACGCACTGAGCGCCGAGGTACGGCTTTATGACCGCCTTTTCACCGTACCGCAGCCCGATGCCGGCGGGCGCGATTTTCTGGCCTGCCTGAATCCGAACAGTCTCAAGGTAGTGCAGGCGCTGGTTGAACCATCACTGGCCAATACACAACCCGACCACCGATTTCAGTTCGAGCGCCATGGCTATTTTGTCGCCGACCGTGTAGATCACCGGCCAGACAAGCCGGTGTTCAACCTGGCAGTGGGCCTGAAGGACAACTGGAGCAAATAGGTTTCGAACCGATAATGTGGCGTGCTCGCCAGCACGCCAACGCAGGTATATTGTGTGAGGTGCCACGCGGTGTGCATCCGCCACAACTCAAGGAGAATTTCATGGCCAAGTTGTATGCTGTGTACCA
>JANLVB010000106.1:0-22766 GCA_031363785.1 Betaproteobacteria bacterium | reverse complement strand
CCAAACGGGATGATGAGTTCACGCACCAGCGCACTGGCGCCGACTTTGCGGCAGGAAAATGGCGAGATCATTAAAAAGACCACCGCATGCCTGATGGCCTGGATGGCTCGGTCCGGTATATCCAGGTCACCGGTTTCGCTATTCAGTTCGCGCTCCAGCGCGAAATCAAAAAGACGCTGCAAGTCGTCGTCGGCACGCGGGCTGAATTCGACCTTGTACGTCATCGACCACGCTGGGCTTTGGCACGCCGGGCCGCAGCCAACTTGGCTTCCAGTTTGGCGATCACCAGTTCAGCGGCAACACTGTTTCCGGCGTGCTTGGCCTCCTGGATGGAGGCAATACCACGCTGCACGAATTCGGCCTGATCAACGCGCTTCTGCACGCTGGCGCGAACTGCGCTTTCGACAAATCCGGAAATGGTTTCGCCTTGCAGCAGGACGCCTTCCAGCTCGCCCCTGAAGACGGGCTCGACGCGTATCGGAGGTAGGGTGGCAGTTTTCATACCGTGATTGTATTGCAATGGCGATGCATTCCACTGGCGTTTGAGCGACCAGGCAGGCACAAAAAAACCGCCTCGCGGCGGTTCTTTTGCTTTGCTGACAGCGCACCCGTTACAAACGGCGGTTTGCTGGTTCGATGGGAGCCTGCAACCCGTGCGGTGGACCTGACGAATCAGGCCGCTTTGGGGGCGGCGGAGGCGAGAGCCTTCACCTTGGTCGACAGGCGGCTCTTGTCGCGCGCTGCCTTGTTCTTGTGGAAGATGCCTTTGTCGGCCACCGTGTCGACGACGGCCTGCATCTTGCCGAACAGTTCGGTGGCTTTGGCTTTGTCGCCGGCGACGACGGCCTTTTCGACGTTTTTCACCGCACTGCGGTACTGCGAGCGCAGTGACGTGTTGGCGGCGTTGAGCTTGACGTCCTGACGGACGCGTTTACGGCCCGACGCCAGGCGCGGGTTCTTTTTCTTCGGTTTGGTAGATGCCATAGTGATGTGTCCTAGTGTCTGAGGATGATGCCAGCAAAGCCTTCCATTCTACCAGCGTGTGCACAGTGTTCGAGCGCACGGCAATGCACCGGGTCGACCGTGCCGGTGACCGGGCTACACTTCGCCGCGTGAGCCTGTTCAAAGCCGCCTCGACCGTCTCCCTGCTGACACTGGCCTCACGCGTCACGGGCATGGTGCGGGACCTGATCATGGCCTCGGTGTTTGGGGCCACCACCATGACCGACGCCTTCAACGTGGCGTTTCGCCTGCCCAACATGTTCCGCCGCCTGTTCGGCGAAGGCGCGTTCAGCCAGGCCTTTGTACCCGTGTTGGGTGAGAGCAAGGTGCAGCACGGTGACGCCGCCACCCATGTTTTGGTGGATCGGGTGGCCACCGTGTTGACCTGGGTGCTGCTGCTGACCTGCCTCATTGGTGTGCTGGCCGCGCCCGCCCTGGTGTGGGTATTGGCCAGCGGCCTGCAGCAGGACCCGCGCGGCTTTGACGCCGCCGTGGTGATGGCGCGCTGGATGTTCCCCTACATCGGTTTCATGTCCTTGGTGGCGCTGGGCGCCGGTATTCTCAACACCTGGAAAAAGTTCGCCGTGCCGGCCTTCACGCCGGTGTTGCTGAATCTGGCGATGATCGCCGCCGCATGGTTGGGGACTGACTGGTTCCGGGGCATCGGCATTGAGCCAATTTATGCCATGGTCATGGGCGTGCTCGGCGGCGGGGTGCTGCAACTCGGCCTGCAGATGGCTGCGCTGCGTCGGCTGGGCATGTTGCCGCGTGTGGCCTGGCGTTGGCAGCCAGTGCGGGAAGCCTGGGCCGACAGTGGGGTGCGCCGCATTGCCACCCTCATGGGTCCGGCCCTGCTGGGCGTCGGAGTGGCGCACCTGTCGGCCATCATCAATTTGCAGATCGCCTCCCATCTGACCCCCGGCAGTGTGAGCTGGATGTCCTATGCCGAGCGCCTGATGGAGTTCCCGACCGCCATGCTCGGGGTGGCCCTGGGGGTGGTGTTGACACCGCAACTGGTGGCGGCCAAAGCCGCCAACGACGCCGGGCAATATTCGGCCATGCTGGATTGGGGCTTGCGCCTGGTGGTGTTGCTGGCGATACCGTGCACAGTGGCGCTGCTGGTGTTTGCGCAGCCGCTGGTCGCCACCCTGTATGGCCGGGGTGCCTTTGGTGCGCGTGACGTACAGCAGACCACGCTGGCGCTGATGGGTTATGGCGCCGGGTTGTTGGGGCTAGTGGCCATCAAGGTGCTGGCGCCCGGTTACTACGCCAGTCAGAACATCCGCACACCGGTGCGTATTGCGATCTTCGTGCTGGTGCTGACGCAGGTGCTCAACATTTTTCTGGTGCCGTGGCTGGCCCACGCGGGTTTGACACTGGCCATCAGCCTGGGCGCGCTGGTCAATGCCGCCTTGCTGCTGGTGGGCCTGATGCGTCGTGGCAGTTACCAGCCGCGCCCGGGCTGGTTGACGTTTTTCCTGCAGGTGGTGGCCGCAAGTGCCCTTCTGGCGGTGTTTTTGCTCTGGGCGGCCGGTGCGGTGGCCTGGCAGGGCCCGTCGCTGGGGGAATTACGCCGCATCAGCCTGCTGGCTGCGGCGGTGCTGGCCGCCATGGCAATTTACGCCGTTTCGCTGTGGGCGTCAGGTGTCAAGCTGCGGCGCTTGTTGCGGCCCTGATACGCGAGCGCAGGAATTGTTGGCATGGGTCCACATTACTGGTGAAAATGGCGGCGTAGACGCCTGACCTGGGTTGACTTGGGTTTGGGCATAACACCATGCATCTGTCCTACTCTGTTCCGACTCCGCTGGAGTATTTTGCGTCGCTGGTGCAAAGTGACGCCGAATTCCCGCTGCTCGAGGCGGCGGTGAGCATCGCCCAGGACGAATATCCCGATCTCGATGTGCAGCAGGTGCTCGGAGAGGTCGACCAGTTGCTGGCCCGCCTGAAACGGCGCTTGCCGGCAGACGCCATGCCGCTGCAGAAGCTGCGTGCCGTCAACCAGTTCTTTTTCCGCGACCTGCGTTTCTGCGGCAATGTCAACAACTACTACGACCCCGACAACAGCCATGTCAACGTGGTGCTGAAGACGCGTTGTGCGATTCCCATCACCCTGGCGGTGATCTGGCTGGAGTTGGCACAGGGCATGGGCCTGTCGGCGCGTGGTGTTGGATTCCCGGGGCATTTCATGGTCAAGGTCAACCTGCCCAAGGGCCAGGTGGTGATAGACCCGATGGATGGCCAGTCACTCAGCCGTGACCAGCTGGCGGAGCGGCTGGAGCCGTACCGGCGGCACAGTGGCCTGCTCGACGAGTTCGAGGTGCCGCTGGGCCTGTATCTGCAGGCCACGCCGCCGCGCGACATCGTGGCACGCATGTTGCGCAATCTGAAGGAGATCCACAAGACGCAGGAAGACTGGCCGCGCATGATCGCGGTGCAAGACCGCTTGCTCATCCTGCTGCCGCAGTCCTGGGGTGAACACCGCGACCGTGGCCTGGCGCATGCCGAGTTGGGCAGCAGCGCGCGCGCGGTGGCGGATCTGGAAACCTATCTGGCGAATGTGGAAGAAGGGCTGGATATCGACGCCATCGCGGCACGCGTGGCCGACCTGCGCCGCGCCAGAAGCGGTTGAGGAAGCCCCGGCAGCGGCTCAGCCGATCTCGACCGCCGCGCCGCAGCCGCGTGGTGTGATGGCACCCAGCTGGTACACCGTTTCACCCAGGCGGCGCAAGGTGTGTGCCGTCGCTTCTGCATCCGTGGCGGCCACCACCAGCACCATGCCGATGCCGTTGTTGAAGGTGCGGTTCATCTCATGGTCATCGATACCGGCGGTCTGTTGCAGCCAGGCGAAAAGTTCGGTTTGTGGCCAGCTGCCCTGGCGCAAATGCGCCGACAGACCGTCGGGCAGGACACGCGGAATATTCTCCAGCAGACCGCCGCCCGTGATGTGGGCCAGCGCCTTGATCGGGTGCGCCGCGAGCGCGGCGAGTACCGGTTTGACATACAGCCTGGTGGGCGCCATCAGAGCCTGGCGAAATGGTGCGCCGTCCAGCGTCTGCGGCAAGTTGCCAGCGGCACGCTCAATACACTTGCGCACCAGGCTGAAGCCGTTGGAATGTGCGCCGCTGCTTGCCAGCCCCAGCACCACGTCGCCAGCCAACACCGTGCTGCCGTCAAGGATTTTCGACTTTTCGACGGCGCCGACGGCAAACCCGGCGAGATCGTATTCGCCGGCCGGGTACATGCCCGGCATTTCGGCGGTTTCACCGCCAATCAGGGCACAACCGGATAATTCACAACCGCGGGCGATGCCGCTGATGACGGCGGTCGCCGTGTCCAGGTCGAGTTTGCCGCAGGCAAAATAGTCCAGAAAGAACAGCGGCTCGGCACCTTGCACCAGCACGTCGTTGACACTCATGGCCACCAGGTCGATGCCCACCGTGTCGTGCATGCTCCAGGCGAAAGCCAGTTTGAGCTTGGTGCCGACACCGTCGGTGCCACTCACCAACACCGGTTCGCGGTAGCGCTTGGGTACCTCGAACAGCGCGCCAAAGCCGCCGATACCGGCCAACACGCCTTCGCGCATTGTCTTGCGTGCCAGCGGCTTGATGCGCTCGACCAGTGCGTCGCCGGCTTCGATATCGACACCGGCGTCTTTGTAGGACAAGGCAGAAGCAGACGGGGGAGCAATGGACATGGCGATGGAGTGCAAGGTCGGCGTGGCGGGTAGAGGCGGGTGTGCTGGTGCCGCCGCTGGCCCGGCCCGATAGAATTTGCCCAGATTCTACGGGCTCACCCCCGATTCCCTGCATGCAATTCACCCCGACCCAAAAAGGCGCGGCTGCCTGGGCCCTGCTGGCGCTTTTGGTGGCACTGGTGGTGTGGCTGTTGGCGCCTGTCCTGACCCCGTTTGTGGTGGCGGCGGTGCTGGCCTATGCCCTGACTCCGATGGTGAACTGGCTCGACCATGTGGCCGGCGGGCGAATTCCGCGTCTGTTGGCGGTGCTGGTGGTAGAACTTGCCGTGCTGGTCGCAGCACTCGGTGTAGCCCTGTTGATCGTGCCCATTCTGGCCAAGGAGTTGCCACTGATGCGGGATCAGGTGCCAGCATTGTTCGACCGCCTGAACGAATCCCTCAAACCCCTGCTGGCGCAGTTGGGCATCAAGTTGTCGCTGGACGTGGACAACATCAAGGCGTTTGTGCTGAAGTACCTGAATGCCAACTTCGAGGATGTGTTCGGCTCCCTCATGGCATCGCTGAAGATCGGCGGCAGCGTGGCTTTCGCCATCATCGGCAACGCGGTGCTGATACCGGTGGCGCTGTTCTACCTGCTGATGGACTGGGAACGGTTCGTGGCTACAGTTCAGCGGGTGGTGCCGCAGCGCGTGCGCGGCAGTTTTGACAGTTTTACCGCCGAGGCCGATGCGGTATTGGGGCAGTATCTGCGCGGCCAGTTGCTGGTGATGCTGATAGCGGCCGTGTACTACAGCGTGGCACTGGCGTTATTTGGCCTCGATCTGGCGCTGCCGATTGGTGTCTTCACCGGGATGGCGATTTTTGTGCCCTATCTGGGTTTTGGTCTGGGGCTGATCCTGGCCACCCTGGCTGGCCTGCTGGAGTTTGCTGCCAGCGACGGGCCCGGCAAGGCGCTGTTGATGGTGGCCGTGGTCTATGGTCTCGGGCAGGTGGTGGAGAGCCTGTATCTGACGCCACGGCTGGTGGGCGAGCGTATCGGTCTGCATCCGCTGGCGGTGATATTCGCCCTGCTTGCTTTTGGCCAGCTGTTCGGCTTTGTCGGGGTGCTGATTGCCCTGCCAGCCAGCGCCGTACTGCTGGTGGCGATCCGGCGTGGTTGGAGCAGTTATCTGGCCAGCGCCTTGTACGGCGGGCCGTGACGTGAAGTGAAGGCATGAAGCAGATCGCACTCGACATCGGGTTGCAGCATGGCCCGAGCCTGCACAACTTTTATGCCGGACCCAACGAGGCGGTGTTGCGCCACCTCGCTTTGTGGGCGGGTGAGCACAGCAGCGCCGCGACGCGCTCACCGGTGCCAACCTACCTGTGGGGGCCGCACGGCTGCGGCAAGACGCATCTGCTCAAAGCGGTGCGCGAACTGTTGCGCGAACAGGGAGCAGTGGTCGGCTGGATGGACGCCAGCATGGCCGATGCCGGGCCTTATCAGGAGAATTGGGCGGCTGTGCTCCTGGATGATGTGCACCTCTACAGCGCCAAACAGCAGCACAGCGCTTTTACCTGGTTTGTCCAGGCCCAGGCGCACCAGCGCTGGGTGCTGAGCGCCGGTGACCAACCCAGCGCGACGTTGCCGCTGCGCGACGACCTGCGCTCGCGTTTCGGCTGGGGCCATGTGTTTGGGCTGGTGCTGCTCAGCGAGCCGGAACGGCGCGCCGTATTGCGCCGGGTGGCGGACGCGCGCGGCATCTTCCTGGGTGACGAGGTCATGGATTTCATGCTGACGCGTTTCAGCCGCGATCTGGGCAACCTGATGGAGCTGCTGGATCTGCTCGACGGTTACGCCCTGCAGACCAAACGTGCCATCACCGTGCCGCTGATCCGGGCCATGATGAATGAGGCCTGAGCGTGTTGTGCCAGTAGCGGTCACACGCAGCGAGCCCGGTTTCGGTTGTTTGGGGGCACCTGCACCAGCATCCGGCGCAGGGGGGCGGTCATGAACGTCACCCTGTTTGATCTCGACCACACCCTGCTGCCAATCGACTCGGACCATTCCTGGGGCGTTTACACCAGCACCATAGGCTGGACCGATCCGCAGCTGTACGCGCGGCGCAACGATGCGTTTTATGCCCAATACCAGGCCGGTCGGCTCGATGTGCACGACTATGTGCGATTTGCCACCGAGGCGATCCGCCAGCGTGGCCCAGAGGCGTCCCTGCTGGCGCGGGACGGCTTCATGCGCGACGTGATCGCACCGGCGATCTGGCCCCAGGCGCTGGAACTGGTACGCGGCCACCAGCGCCAGGGTGACCTGGTGGCCATCATTACCGCCACCAATGAGTTCGTGACACGGCCCATTGCCGACGCCTTTGGCGTACCCGAGTTGATAGCGGTAGAACTGGAGTGCGACAATTCAGCCGGTGGGGTCGGCTGGCTCAGCGGCGAAATCCGTGGTGTGCCGTCCATGGGCGAAGGCAAAGTGCTGCGTTGTGCGCAGTGGCTCGCCCAACGCAGGCTGCCGCGTTCGGACGTGGTGCTGCGGTTTTATTCCGACTCCATGAACGACCTGCCCCTTTTGCAAGACTGCGACGAACCCGTGGCGACCAACCCCGAGCCGCGCCTGCGCGCACTGGCCAGCCAACGTGGATGGCGCATACTGGACCTGTTTCAACCCCGCCCATGATCAAGAACTTCATCAACAAACTGCTTGGCAAGATACCCGCGGGCAATAGCAAAACCCGCTTCGGCAAGCGCCAGGAAGTGGCCGTCGCCGAACACGGCATCGACCCGAACCTGGTGGATGAACGCGCCCTGACCGTCGTGCACACCCTCAAACAGGCTGGTTTCGAGGCTTATGTGGTGGGTGGTGCGGTGCGTGACCTGCTGGTTGGTTTGCGGCCCAAGGACTTCGATGTGGCAACCAACGCCACGCCCGAACAGGTCAAGGGCCTGTTTCGGCGCGCCTTCATCATCGGCCGGCGTTTTCGCATCGTGCACGTGGTGTTCGGGCGCGGTCGTGAACACGAGGTGATCGAGGTATCGACATTCCGGGCCTACCTCGACAACGCCGCGGCCGAGCAGGTGGCCGGCAACGAGCGTACCAGCCGTAGCGAGCTGGCCGGCCTGAAACACGCCGTTGATTCGACTGGTCGCGTGTTGCGCGACAACGTGTGGGGACCGCAGGAAGAAGACGCGGTGCGCCGCGACTTCACCATCAACGCCATGTATTACGACCCGGAAACCCAGATCGTGGTCGACTACCACGGCGGTATCAAGGACGCCAAGAAACTCGTGCTGCGCATGATTGGCGACCCGGCCACGCGGTACCGTGAAGACCCGGTGCGTATCATCCGGGCCATCCGCTTTTCGGCCAAACTGCGTTCTCTGGGCTTCAAGCTCGAGCCCAAGACGGCGGCCCCGCTGGTGGCGATGAAAGGCCTGCTGCTGGACGTGCCACAAAGCCGGCTGTTCGACGAGATGCTCAAGCTGCTGCAGACCGGCCATGCGCTGGCCTCGATCGCGCAGCTGGAGGATTTGGGTCTTGGCGTGGGCATCTACCCGCTGCTGGATGTCGTGGTCGAGCGTGCCGCGCAGCCGCTGGTGCGTGCCGCGCTGCTGGATACCGACCGCCGGGTCGGCGAAGGCAAGCCGGTGGCCCCCAGCTTTCTGCTCGCCTGCGTGTTGTGGGCCGACGTGCGCGAGGGTTGGAGCCGCCACTTGGAAGGCCGCGCCCGGCCCGCCCCCATACCAGCGCTGCATGATGCGATCGATGAGGTGTTCCAGGCGCGTATTGGTGATGTCTCGGGCGGTGGCAGACTGGCCGGTGACATGCGCGAAATCTGGCTGATGCAGCCGCGCTTCGAAAAGCGCACCGGGAGCACAGCCTTTGGCATGCTGGACCAGCCGCGGTTTCGCGCCGCGTTCGATTTCATGCGCCTGCGTGCCGAGACTGGCGAGGTGGAAGAGGTGCTGGCCGACTGGTGGCAGGAGTTCAGCATGGCCAGCGATGAGCTGCGTCGCGACATGGTGGACCAGGTGCGCGAGGAGCAGGCGCATCGGCCGCGTTTGCAGCGCGCACCCCGGCCAGCTGGCGCTGCGCCGCAATTGCAGGACGGCGCGCTGCAGCGCCCAGGCACCGTGTTTGCCGAAGCTGGCCAGGCCGAGCAGGGTGCCGATCTGCCGTCGCCCTCTGCGGCAGGCCCTGATGGACCCAGGAAACGCCGTCGGCGCAGACGCGCGCCAGGAGCCGATCGCGCAGCACCGCAGGCAGGAAGCCCGACAGAGAACCAGTAGAGGCCCGGTGTGCGCGACCCGGTCATGGCCTATATCGCCCTGGGCGCCAATCTGGGAGATGCGGTGGCGACCGTGCGGCACGCCATCGAAGCTATAGGGCGACTGGATCACAGCCATCTGGTGCGTTGCTCCAGCCTGTATCGCAGTGCACCGATTGACTCCAGCGGGCCGGACTACATCAACGCCGTGGTCGAAATCAGCACCGCATCGAGTGCGCCGGAATTGTTGTTGCAGCTGCAGAGCATCGAGTTGCAGGCCGGACGCCAGCGGCCGTACAGGAACGCGCCGCGCACGCTGGACCTCGACATCCTTTTGTTTGGTTCAGCCCACATCAGCAGTGCTGGTTTGATGGTGCCGCACCCACGTATGAACGAGCGCGCTTTTGTGCTGTTGCCGCTGGCGCAAATCGCGCCGGAGCTGGTACCCGCCCGGCTGTTGCAGGTGGCGTCGGTCCAGTCTTGTGTGCGGATCGACTAGACAAACTCCGCAACCATCTCGATCTCGACACAGGCTCCCAGCGGTATCTGCGCCACGCCGAAGGCGCTGCGCGCATGGGCACCGGCATCGCCGAAGACCTGGCCGATCAGTTCGCTGGCGCCGTTCGTTACCAGGTGCTGCTCGGTGAAGTCTGCCGTGGAGTTGACCAGCGACATGAGCTTGACAATGCGCGTCACGCGGTTCAGGTCACCCACTGCCACATGCAGGGTGCCCATCAGCTCGATGGCGATGGCCCGGGCAGCAGCCTTGCCTTCTTCCGTACCCATGGTCTTGCCCAGTTGGCCGACCCACGGTTTGCCATCCTTCTTGGCGATGTGGCCACTCAGGAATACCAGATTGCCGGTCTGGATAAACGGCAGGTAGGCCGCGGCCGGAATGGCGACTGGCGGCAGCGTGATGTCGAGTTCGGTCAGTTTGTCGTAGACGTTCATGGTGGTGCGGGTGTTGTGGTACGGAGGGTGTCGAGGCAAGTCTGAGCGCGAGGATTTTAGGCCGCCATGCCATTCTCCATCACCAAAGGAGACTGGCCCGCCAGTGTCCCCTGCGACTGCGACTGCGACTGCGACTGGGATTGGACCCGGGATCCGGATGCCATAGTGCCATTGGCGGGCGGCGCATCCGGCCCATCCTGCCCGTGCGGCAGTTCCGTCACGGTGACTGCGACCCGCAGCACATGGTCGGCGCCGCCGTGGATCACGCCGCGAATCGGTGACACGTCGGAGTAGTCACGGCCGGTGGCTACGACGACATAGTCTTCCCCCGGTGCACCGATACCCCAGCGGTCATTGGTCGGGTCGAAGTCGCACCAGCCGCCCTGCGGCGCCAGGTCTGGCAGCCACACCGACACCCAGGCGTGTGATGCATCGCTGCCCACCAGGCGCGTGCCGCCCGGCGCCGGCTCGGTCAGCAGGTAACCGCTGACATAACGCGCCGCCAGCCCCAAGGAGCGCAGGCAGGCAATCATGATGTGGGCGAAGTCCTGGCACACGCCCTTGCGTTGCGCCAATGCCTGATGTGCTGGCGTGTTCACCTGGGTGCTCCGGGACTGGTACTCGAAGTCACGGTGGATACGGTGCATCAAGTCCAGCGCGGCGTCAAACAGGCCGACACCTGGTGCAAAACCGGGCCGTGCATAGGCCAGAAAGTCCGCATGTTGTGGTATATGGTGCGAGGAAAACACAAATTCGCTGGCTGGCTCATAGGGGCCATTCGCTCGGTAGCGAAACATTTCGCGCACCGGCTCCCAGGCAACCGAACTGCTTTGCATTGGCAGGGTTCGTGTTTGAACCACGCTGCTCGCCAGCACCCGCAATGACGCATGCGGGGCGTGCAGCCAGAGAAAAGTGCGCGTGTTGCCATACACATCCCGTGCACTGGTCTGCTGCGCCGGCGCCGGCTCGACCTCCAGCAGATGCGACAACAGTTCCTGGCAAACCGTGTTGCGCGGCTGCAAATAGGCCATGTGTTGCGCCACATCCACCGGCGGGCGGTAGCTATAACGGGTTTCATGAATGACCTGCAACCGCATCATGCGCCCACGCTGTGTTTGGACTCGCCCGAGTGGCTGAAATAGGTGACCCCAATTACCTCCGACAGATCGAACGTGGCGGCGCTGTAGCGCGCCAGCAGGTCGCGCAAGTTATCCAGCCGTCCGCTCCCGCTGCTGCCCGTGTCTGCCAGCGTGCACAGGTCGACCAGCGTCCAGTCAGACGGATTGGGCACGCGCAGTGACAGGGCGGCCATTTCACCGGGGCCGCTGCCCGCCAGTTTGGCCAGTCGCCCGCGCAGCGTCTGTGCGACCCAGGCCAGCGAGCGCGGATTGTCGCGGTCCAGGACCAGCAAATCCAGCAGGGCAGCAATTTCCCTGCTTTGCTGGAACTGTGCGCGAAAGGTGATGGTGCTGTCGAACAACGCCACCATGGCTTCGAAGCCGGCCTCATGCTGCAGTACATCGTTGTCCAGCCCCAGCGCCAGGGCGCCGGACAGAAACCCCAGGCGTTCTATGTGCCGGCCTATGCTCAGCAGCCGCCAGCCATCGTCGCGCGTCATGCGGTCGGTCTGCGCGCCGGTGATGGCTGCCAGGTGTTCGGCCGCGTTGTTGAGGATGTTGAGCGCCTCCATGCCCAGCAGTTCGCCGTCGGCGCGTTGTTCGGCACAGGCTTTGCGCAGTTGTTCGTGCAAGCGCACGATCAGGCTCCAGTGCGGTTGCGACAGCCGCTCGCGTACCGCCGACGCCGCATCGCGCACGGACTGCAGGTTGTACCCCACCCCAATCGCCATGTCGCCAGAGCCGAGCGCCGCGACCAGCGAACGCTCGAACACGCGGCGCGATTGCTGCGGCGGCGGAACCCCCGGCAACACCAAGTTGTTGGTCACGGCCATGCGTCCCAACCAGGTCAGAAGTGACACCGACGACTGGTTCTCGCCCGCCAGGCATTCCAGCGTCAGGCGCGCCAGCGCGATGCTGTTTTCAGCGCGCTCGGTGTAGCGCCCGAGCCAGAACAGGTTTTCCGCCGCGCGGCTGGTGACCAGGCGTTTGTGTTGGGTTATGCTGCCTGGTGTCAGTGTCGGCGCCAGCAGGCTGGTGCGATCAACCTCACCGTCGGTCATGACCCATACGTCGGCACTGCTG
Source organism: Betaproteobacteria bacterium (assembly GCA_031363785.1). Classification (GTDB taxonomy): domain Bacteria; phylum Pseudomonadota; class Gammaproteobacteria; order Burkholderiales; family Burkholderiaceae_C; genus CAISIP01. Next base: position 10,653 of record JANLVB010000106.1, on the reverse strand, counting down.
CCACCGCGTTGCATGGTGGCGATTTCGGCGTTCGCCATCGCCACCCGTGCCAGGCCGCCCGGCAGCACCTGCCAGGATTGTTCGCCGTTGGACACGGCGAACACCCGCAGCAGCACCGAACGTGGCAACACGTCGGCACCCGACTGTGGTTCGTTATTCCAGGTTGGCAACTGCGACAGTGGCAGGTAGGCCTGGATCGTATGGTCATCACCGTGGTGTGTTATGCGACCGGCCCATTCGTCGATTTCGCGTGGCGACAGGTCACGCCCCAGGGCAGCTTCGAAGCCGCCGTGCTGCGCTGTGCCAGGATAGGTTGCCTTGATGGCGCATTCTGCGAGTCGAGGCAACACTTCCTCCATGGCGCTGCGTTCCCCGCACCACCAGGTCGGCAGGGCTGGCAGCAGCAGTTCCTGACGCAGCAGATGACGTGCAACAGCCGGCAGAAACCCCAGCAGCGCGGCAGACTCCAGAAAGTCCGAGCCCGGCGCATTGGCGACCAGCAGGTTGCCGGCCCGCACCGCCTGCAGCAGGCCGGGTACACCGAGCGTGGAATCGGCACGCAGTTCCAGCGGATCGAGAAACTGGTCGTCCAGCCGCTTCAGCAGGGCGTGTATTGGCACCAGGCCCTTGAGCGTCTTGAGGTACAGGCGCTGGTCGCGCACCAGCATGTCACCGCCCTCAACCAGGGTCAGGCCCAGATAACGCGCCAGGTAGGCGTGCTCGAAATAGGTTTCGTTGTAAGGCCCCGGTGTCAGCAGCGCGATATGCGCATCTGCGCCACCTGGGCTGACGGCGCGCAGACTGGCCATCAGCGCACGGTAGGCCCCGGCGACACGCTGTATGCGCATGTTCTCGAATGCCTGCGGGAACAGCCGCGACACGGCAAGGCGATTTTCCAGCAGGTAGCCCAGACCCGATGGCGCCTGGGTGCGTTGCGACACCAGCCACCAGTTGCCGTCTGGCCCGCGTGCCAGATCGAAGGCGGCGATGTGCAGGTAGGTGCCACCGATCGGCTGCACCCCGTGCATGGCACGCAGGTAGCCGGGGTGGCCATGCACCAGCGCCGGCGGCAACAGGCCTTTTGCCAGTAGCTGCTGCGGCCCGTAGACGTCGGCCATCACCCGGTCCAGCAATTGCACGCGTTGCAACACCCCTTTGCTGATATGCGCCCAGTCGGCTGGCTGGATGATGAGCGGAAACAAGTCCAGCGACCAGGGCCGCTGCGGCCCGCCGCTGTCGGAATAGACGTTGTAGGTGACACCGTTGTCGCGGATCTGGCGTTCCAGACTATGCGCACGCTGTTGCAGCTCGGCGGCGCCGCCTGATGGCAGGCTGGAAAAAAACTGCGCCCAGTGGCTGCTCAAGCCGCCCCGGGCGTGGCCCGTCGACACTGCACCGCGCAGTTCATCAAAGTGCCCGCTGGCGGCGGCGTCGAAGCGCAGCGGTTGGTTGATCGACGGCTGGGCAGAAATCGGCATCGGCGCTGGATACCTCAGGCCATGCGACGCAAGTCGAGCGTAAACGGAAACTCGCGGCTGGCCGCCACGCCGACCGTAGCCGGGGCTGGCACCAGCGCCCCGGGAGTGTGGCCCATGGCCACGAAACGTGACAGGCGGCGGCTTTCGGCTTCGTTGGCATTCACCGGGAAACTCTCATAACTCAGGCCACCCGGGTGCGCCACATGGTATTGGCAGCCTCCCAGGGAACGCCCCATCCAGCTGTCCACGATGTCGAACACCAGCGGCACATCGACTGCAATCGACGGGTGCAGCGCCGATGGCGGGCTCCACGCCTTGTAGCGCACGCCGGCGACGAATTCGCCCACAGTGCCGGTGGGTTGCAGCGGCAGCGCCCGGCCATTGCAGGTGATGATGTATCGGCTGTCGTTTAGCCCGGTGGCACGCACTTCCATGCGCTCGAGCGAAGAATCGACATAACGCGCGGTGCCCCCTGGCGCCCCTTCCTCGCCCATCACATGCCATGGCTCCAGCGCGTTGCGCAGCGTCAGCTCGATACCAGCCGTCTGGATGCTGCCCACGAGCGGGAATCGGAACTCCAGATGCGGCGCGAACCAGGAGGGGTCAAAGCCGTAGCCAGCCGCGCGCATCTCGGCCAGCACATCCTCGAAGTCCATGCGGATGAAGGTGGGCAACAGGAAGCGGTCGTGCAGGCTGGTACCCCAGCGGCTGGCAGTTGCCCGGTACGGCTGTTTCCAGAACCGCACTACCAGTGCGCGCAGCAGCAACTGCTGCACGATGCTCATGCGTGCGTGGGGTGGCATCTCGAAGGCACGCAGTTCCAGCAGGCCCAGGCGGCCGGTGGCAGAGTCAGGCGAGTACATCTTGTCGATGGAGAACTCGCTGCGATGGGTGTTGCCGGTTACGTCGATCAGGATGTTGCGCAATGTGCGGTCCACCAGCCAGGGTGGCATGTCCTGGCCGTGTTTTTCGCGGTTCTTGTGGATCTCCCCAAGCGCGATTTCCAGCTCATACAACTGGTCATTGCGGGCCTCGTCAACACGTGGCGCCTGGCTGGTCGGGCCGACAAACATGCCGCTGAACAGGTAACTCAGGCTCGGGTGGTTGTGCCAGTACAACAACAGGCTGGCCAGCAGCTCCGGACGACGCAGGAACGGGCTGTCCGCCGGTGTGGCACCGCCCAGCACAAAGTGGTTGCCGCCGCCGGTACCGGTGTGGCGGCCGTCGGTCATGAATTTTTCAGCCGACAGACGGCACTCGAACGCTGCCCGGTACAGGAACTCGGTGTTGTGCACCAGCTCGCCCCAGCTGTTGACCGGGTGCACGTTGACTTCGATCACGCCCGGGTCGGGTGTGGCCTGCAGCAGCTTGAGGCGTGGATCGCGTGGCGGCGGGTAACCCTCCAGCACCAGCCGCACGGCCTGCTCGCGCGCTGTGGCTTCGACCGCCGCCAGCAGATCGAGGTAATCGTCCAGCCGCTCCAGCGGCGGCATGAAGACGTACAAGACACCGGAGGCGCTGCCGACCGACTCGGCCTTGGGGCCGCTGGCGCGACGCGGATCACGCACCTCCACACACAGCGCGGTGCGGCTCACCCAGTGCGCTGATTCGTGGCGTTGTGGCACGCGTGCAAAACCCGGTGGTTCATCCTGCGCGGCACTTTGGGCAGAGGCGGCGTCGCGCGCACCCGGCCCGGCAGCTGGGCCCGGGGCGGCTGTGCTGCTTTGCATGCGCCGTTGTGCTTCTGCTGGCGGCAGGTCGCCCGAGCGATAGGCAGTGCCCGCGTCAGGCTGGCCGGTGGACTGCATGCTGGCGTTGCCGCCTTGGCCCGCGCCCCCGCCAGCCCTGGTGGCATTGGCAGACGTGGCGGCGACCGTTCCCGCAGCATCGGCCGCATAGCGGGCGGCATAGTGCGCATGGGATGGCAAGCTGCCGCGTGGCGAACTCGGGTCCGATTCAACCAGGTAGGGAAACTCGGCCTTGCTGACCCATGGCAGGGAGTCCAGCGGCAGGCGCAGGCCCATCGGAGAGTCACCTGGCATCAGGTACATGCGTTCGTCACGCAGGAACCAGGAACCGGTGGTCCAGCCGGGACCTGCCAGGCGCGGGCCTTCTGCGGCCTTGATCGGGAGCACGAAACCGACCGGTGCGTCGAGCTTCTGATCGAACACCCGGCGCAGCCGTGAACGCTCCATTTCGTCGTCCAGCCGCGAGTCAAACGGGTCGACGTTGACCGGCAGGCGCCGCTCGCGCCACAGGTAGTACCAGACGTCTTCATAACCCGCCTGGATGAATTTATCGGTCAGGCCCAGCCTTCGGGTCAGCCCGTGGATGAAGGCCTGTGCATGTTTGCTGGTGTAGTGGGTGGGTAGCCGTTCATCGGCAAAAAGCGCCGGGTCCTGCCATACCGTCTGGCCATCGGTGCGCCAATAGATGTTCAGTGCCCAGCGTGGCAATTGCTCGCCCGGATACCACTTGCCCTGGCCGAAGTGGAGGAACCCGCCCTGACCATATTCAGCACGCAATTTGTGCACCAGCGCGGTGGCAAAGCCGCGTTTCGTGGGCCCGAGGGCATCGGTATTCCATTCTGCGGCATCGCGGTCACTCACCGCCACAAACGTCGGCTCGCCACCCATGGTGAGGCGCACATCGGCGTCTGCCAGGTCTGCATCGACGGTGACGCCGAGTTCCATCACGTCGGCCCACTGGGCGTCGGTATACGGCTTGGTGACGCGTGGTGACTCGTAAATGCGTGTGACGCGCATGGCATGGTGGAACTCCACCCCGGCCTCGTCCACGCCGCCTTCAATCGGCGCCGCACCAGAGGGTTGTGGTGTACAGGCCAACGGGATATGGCCTTCACCGGCCAGCAGCCCGGATGTCGCGTCCAGCCCGACCCAACCGGCGCCTGGCAGGTAGACCTCGCACCACGCATGCAGGTCGGTGAAGTCGACCTCGGTACCACTGGGGCCGTCGAGCGCCTTGACGTCGGGCGCGAGCTGGATCAGGTAACCCGACACAAAACGGGCTGCCAGCCCGCAGTGGCGCAGCAATTGCACCAGCAACCAGGCAGAGTCGCGGCAGGAGCCGGATTTCTGGCACAGGGTTTCTTCTGGCGTCTGCACGCCCGGTTCCATGCGGATCAGGTAACGGATGTCCTCGTGCAGCATCCGGTTGACCGACACCAGGAAGTCGATGCTGCGGCGTTCGGTCCGGTCGATCCGCCCGAGGCAGCGCGTGAATTCTGGGCTCAGTGGCTCCGTGGCGAGGTAGGGCGCGAGTTCCTGCGCCAGCAGGGCGTCGTAGCTGAACGGGTATTTCTCCGCATACGGCTCCAGGAAGAAGTCGAACGGGTTGTACACCGCCATGTCCATGACCACATCCACCGTGACCTTGAATTCGCGGGTCTTCTCGGGGAACACCAGGCGCGCCTGGTAGTTGGCAAAGGGGTCCTGTTGCCAATTGATGAAATGCCCGGCCGGCTCCACCTTCAGTGCATACGAGATGATCTGGCTGCGGCAATGTGGCGCCGGGCGCAGGCGTATGACCTGCGGTCCGAGGGCTACCCGGCGGTCGTAGCTGTAGTGGGTGACGTGGTGCAGGGCGGCGTGGATCGACATACAGGGTCTCGGGTTGGCGCGGGAAGACCCGGCGGTCGAAGGTCTTCGACAACCCGCCGGTGCGCAGATACTAGCAGCCCAATCCAAAGCCCGGCAGGCTGAACCCTGTTGAAGCCAGGGTGGGCGCACCTGGCACCATGGGTCGGGAAAATTGTTGCACCCTGCCTGCGGCTGTAGCATGTTGCCATGGCCCGGCCGCAGCAACCTCTGCCACACACGATCAGCGCGCTGATCGCTGCCTTGCCCGGATTTGTCGGTGGTACCGCACTGCAATTGCAGCAGCCGGAGTTGTGGCCGCAGACCCACTACGCAGTTTTGCTGTCTGGCTGCCTGCTCGGGCTGGCCCTGGTGTTGCGAGGCATGCAAGGTGGCTGGCAGCGCGGCCTGGTCGCGGTCGTGTGCATGGCGGGTGTCGGTTTTGCGCTGACCGGTGTGCGCGCAAGCGTGTTCCAGCAAGGCGCCCTGCAACCGCAACTCGAGGGCCGTGATCTGCAACTTACGGGTGTTGTCGCGGCCATGCCGCAGGTCAACGAGGCCGGCAGCCGCTTTCGCCTGCGGGTTGAACAGGCGACGCTGGAGGGCCGTGTGGTGCGACCGCCGGCGCTGTTGTATCTCAGTTGGTACAACGGCGCCATCGGTTGGGCCGGCATTGGCGACGCGGCACAACTGGTGTATCAGCCGCCTGACCTGCGTGCTGGTGAGCGCTGGAGCATGCTGGTGCGGCTCAAGGCGCCCCACGGCAACCTCAATCCGCACGGTTTCGACTACGAACTCTGGTTGTGGGAGCATGGCCTGCAGGCCACCGGATATGTGCGCGCCGGCAGTGCCGATCCGCCACCGCGCCGGCTGGAGCAGACCTGGCGCCATCCGGTGGAGGTGCTGCGCCAGGACGTGCGCGAGCGCATCCTGCAGCGGGTGCAGGAGCGCAGCGTCGCCGGTGTGCTTGCCGCCCTGGTGGTGGGTGACCAGAACGCGATCGAGCGCGCAGACTGGGACAGTTTTCGTGCTGCCGGTGTGGCGCACCTGATGAGCATTTCCGGCCTGCATGTGACGATGTTTGCCTGGTTTGCCGCCGCGCTGGTGGGGGCGCTGTGGCGGCGCTCTGCCGTGTTGTGCCTGTGGCGCAGCGCCGCCCATGCTTCCATCGTTGGCGGGCTGCTGCTGGCCACCGCTTACGCCCTGTTCAGTGGCTGGGGGGTGCCATCACAACGCACCATATGGATGCTGCTCACGGTGGGGCTGTTGCGGCTGTCGGCGCGCCACTGGCCCTGGCCCGTGGTCTGGCTGCTGGCCTGTGTGGTGGTGGTGCTGGTGGACCCCTGGGCCTTGACCCAGCCCGGCTTCTGGCTCAGTTTTGTCGCAGTCGCGGTGTTGTTCGCCAGTGGCAATGCATTGCCACGGGTCAGCGGCTGGTCAGCCAGGGTGCGGGCCTTGCTGCGCGAGCAATGGGTGGTGACCGCGGCATTGACGCCACTCAGCTTGTTGTTGTTCGGACAAGCCTCGGTGGTCGGGCTGGCCGCCAATCTGCTGGCCATACCCTGGGTCACGCTGCTGGTGACGCCGCTGGCGCTGGCCGGGGTCGCCGTGGCCCCGTTGTGGGACCTGGCGGCGGGGGCGGTTGCGCTCTTGGTCTGGTATCTGCAATTGCTGCTGCAACTGCCTCTGGCCAGTGTGTCGGTGGCCCAGGCGCCGCTATGGGCTGGTCTTGCTGGAGTGGCTGGCGGCGCATTGCTGGTGCTGCGCTTGCCCTGGCTGGTGCGTGCCGCCGGCCTGCCCCTGTTGTTGCCGGTCATGTTATGGCAACCTGAGCGCCCGCCAGCGGGCGAATTTGACGTGCTGGCCGCCGATATCGGCCAGGGCAACGCGGTGCTGGTGCGAACCGCCAGCCACGCCTTGCTGTACGACACCGGGCCGAGGTTCTCGCGTGAAAGTGATGCCGGGCATCGTGTTCTGGTGCCGCTGCTGCGCGCGCAGGGCGTGCGGCTGGATCGTGTCGTGCTGAGCCACCGCGACAGTGACCATGTGGGCGGCGCGCCGGCGGTACTGGCGATGCAGCCTGGCGCCTCGGTGCTGAGCTCGATCGAAGCCGGCCACCCGCTGCAGCTGCTGCGCCGCGCCACCCGATGCGAACGCGGTCAGCAGTGGCAATGGGACGGCGTATTGTTCAGCATCCTGCATCCGGATGCGGCCGACTACCAGGGCGCACCACGCCCCAATACCCTGTCGTGTGTGCTGCGCATCAGCAGCGCGGCCGAGCCCGGTCGGGTTGGGCGCGTGGCATTGCTGACCGGCGACATCGAGCGGCCGCAGGAGTTGCGGCTGCTGGCCGCTGGCGCGCCGCTGAAGGCCGATCTGCTGCTGGTGCCGCACCATGGCAGCAAGACATCCAGCAGCGCCGAGTTTCTGGATGCAGTGGCACCGGCCCATGCGATGCTGCAAAGCGGCTACCGGAATCGTTTCGGACACCCGGCCGCAGAGGTGCGTGAGCGTTATCTGCAGCGCCAGATCCAGCTGGTCGGCTCGCCCCAATGTGGTGCATCTGGCTGGCGGTCATGGCAAGCCGACCAGGTGCAGTGCCAGCGCCAGCTTGGCCGACGTTATTGGCACCACCAGACACCGTGAGGCGAGTGGCGCGCAAATAGGGCGCCTGGCCGCTGCCGGGGTGCCCAGAAACTTGCTAAGCTCACGGCAGGAGCCAATTGCCAATGCACAAATTCGACGAGATGTATACCGCGCTGCCTTACGAATTCTTTTCGCATGGCGCCCAGATTCGCGACCATTACAAGATTTATGACGAATGGCTGGCGCGCCAACCCGGTGACATGATGGCCAAGCGGCGCGAAGAAGCAGAGTTGATTTTCCGCCGTGTCGGAATCACGTTCGCGGTCTACGGCGCGAAAGACGAAGAAGGTGCCGGTACCGAGCGGCTGATCCCGTTTGACCTGATACCGCGCATCATTGCGGCCAAGGAGTGGGATAACCTGGAGAAGGGGCTGGCGCAACGCGTGCTGGCGCTGAACCGCTTCATTCGCGACGTGTACCACGATCAGGACATCATTCGGGCCGACCTGATTCCTGCCGACCAGGTGCAGAACAATGCCCAGTTCCGGCCGGAGATGGTCGGTGTGCAGGTGCCGGGCGACGTCTACTCGCACATATCCGGTGTCGACATCGTGCGAGCACCGAACGCCCAGGGCGAGGGTGAATACTATGTGCTGGAAGACAACCTGCGTGTTCCCAGCGGCGTGAGTTACATGCTGGAAGACCGCAAGATGATGATGCGGCTGTTCCCCGATCTGTTCAGCGCACACCGCGTGGCGCCGATTGCCCACTACCCTGATCTGCTACTGGAAACCCTGCGTTCCTCCAGCCCGGCGACCACCGCCGAACCAACCGTGGTGGTGCTGACTCCGGGCATGTACAACAGCGCCTATTTCGAGCACGCCTTCCTGGCGCAGCAGATGGGCATAGAACTGGTGGAGGGTCAGGACCTGTTTACCCGGGACAATTTCGTCTACATGCGCACCACGCGCGGTCCCAAACGCGTCGACGTCATCTACCGACGGGTGGACGACGACTTTCTCGACCCCAAGGCATTTCGTCCCGACTCCACACTCGGCTGCGCCGGACTGCTCGATGTCTACCGCGCCGGGCATGTGACGATCTGCAATGCCGTGGGAACCGGGGTGGCCGATGACAAGTCGATCTACCCCTATGTTCCCAAGATGATCGAGTTTTATCTGGGTGAAAAGCCGATTCTGAACAACGTGCCGACCTACCTGTGCCGCAATCCGGACGACCTCGCCTATACGCTGGCCAACCTGCAGGACCTGGTGGTGAAGGAGGTGCATGGTGCCGGCGGATATGGCATGTTGGTTGGGCCGGCCGCGACCAAGGCGGAACTGAAGGAATTCGGCGCAGCATTACGCGCCAACCCGGCGGGATATATTGCGCAACCGACGCTGAGCCTGTCGAGTTGCCCGACCTTCGTAGAGAGCGGCATTGCACCGCGCCACATCGACCTGCGGCCCTATGTGCTCAGTGGCAAGACGGTGCAGATGGTGCCCGGAGGCCTGACGCGGGTGGCGCTCAAGGAGGGTTCGCTGGTTGTCAATTCGTCCCAGGGCGGCGGCACCAAGGACACCTGGGTGCTGGAAGTCTGACCATGCATCGACCGCACGATTTTTCACCGGAGCGCCCATGCTGAGCCGAACTGCCGACCACCTGTTCTGGATGTCGCGTTACACCGAACGCGCTGAAAACACCGCGCGGCTGCTCGACGTCAATTACCAGACCTCGCTGCTGCCGCAGTCCGATGCCGTCGCCCTGGTGGGCTGGCAGGGGCTCATCAGCATCAGCGAGCTGATGCCCACCTACAGCCGCCGCTACGGCGAAATACGCGCCCGTGACGTGATGGATTTCATGGTCAAGGACGAGAGTAACCCTTCGAGCATCGTGTCGTGCCTGAGCGCGGCGCGCGAGAATGCACGGGCGGTGCGCGGCACCCTGACCACCGAAGTCTGGGAAACCCAGAACCAGACCTGGCTGGAGGTACGGCGCATGCTCAAGGCGGGCGAATTCGAGCGCGACCCGGGGCAGTTTTTTGAATGGGTGAAGTTCCGCTCCCACCTGTCGCGCGGCGTCACGGTCGGCACCATGTTGATGGACGAAGCGCTGCATTTCATGCGACTTGGCACGTTCCTGGAGCGGGCCGACAACACCGCCCGTCTGGTGGACGTGAAGTTTCACGCCGTGGAGAGCGACTTTTTCGGCGCCGCCAGCGAGAAAGACCAAGAGTACGATTTTTACCATTGGAGCGCCATTTTGCGCAGCGTGTCCGGTTTCGAGGTGTACCGCAAGGTATATCGCGATGTGATCAAGCCGGAGCGGGTTGCGGAGTTGCTGATCTTGCGCCCGGACATGCCGCGTTCGCTGCACGCCAGCCTGAACGAGGTGGTCAACAACCTGGCCATGGTGGCAAACGACCAGGACAGCGAAACGCACCGGCGCGCTGGCAAATTGCGCGCCGAACTCAAATACGGACGCATCGACGAGATCCTGGCTACCGGGCTGCATGCCTACCTGACCCAGTTTCTTGATCGGGTGAACGACCTGGGCCTGCATATCAGCCGTGATTTCCTGGTGCCGTCAGCCGCTTGACCCGCGCATGCTCCCGGTGTGAGTCGCGACTGTGCCGCTGGTGCCGGCTGCGGCTGGCGGGCAGGCGCTAATATCGCTCCCGTGCACCAAATTGTTCCATGAGCACCGCCGGGCCGTTCCCAAGGGCGACAACGAAGTTGCGGCGAAGACTGACAATTGCGCGAAGCGCTTGTCATGTCGAAGCCAATACCGCAATGCGCAGCATGGAGGTCACCTGATGACCATTGACGAGCCGCGCATCGGTGAGGCGGAACTCAATGACCTGTTGCGCCGTGAGCAGGCACGACTGCATGGCCAGACCTGGGCCGCGGCGGCCGGTGGCACCTTGCTGCTGGGTTTGGTGGTGGTCGGCGTCATGTCACGTGTGGCACCAGCGTGGGCTTTGGCGGCGTGGG
>JANLVB010000434.1:0-6639 GCA_031363785.1 Betaproteobacteria bacterium | reverse complement strand
GAATGCGGTCTTGCGGATGATGGCGGGTCTGTCCATGATGCCTCCCGGCGTTGAGCCTACCGCGTGGCACCGGGTCAGCCTTGAGCCAGATCAAGCACCGTGGTCACTGAGGCAGCGATGCCGCAGATTTTCCCTCGCGCGATGGCCGGCTGGCGGATCGCCACGCGATGGCAGCGCCACGACAACCGGGACAGTTCGCTCGCGTGGCACCTGCGCAGGTGGCGCCGGCGGTTCGGGTATCGAGCACATCAGCGCACCAACAGCACCGGCAGCTTGCAACCGGCCAGCACCTGGGTGGCGATCGAGCCCATGACGAGGTTCCCCAAGTTGCCATGGCCGTGCGAGCCCATCACCAGCAGGTCGAATCCTCCGTCGTCGGCGAGCTTGGCACTCACGTTGGCCACGTCGCCGGGCTGGCCGATGAAATCGGCCTCGGGCGCCTGCTTCTTGAAGAACGTTCGTAGGGGCTTGAGAACCTTCTCCGCTTCGTCGCGGAAAAAACGCTGGATCACATCACGGCCGGCAAGCGCTGCGCCACGCGGCTGCATGAAGGGCACCACATGCAACACCGTGTACTGGTGTTTCGCGCCCAGCCACTCGTCATGGGCCGCGACGTAGGCCAGCATGCGCCTGGTGTAGCTGCTGCCGTCGGCAGAACGCAGAATTTTCATGGGGTCTCCGTGCGCCGGTCAAAACCGGCAAGATGTTGTGAATGAAAGTTTCATACGTTGAAGGCTTAGCCAGCTACGGTGGCCCCGAGTCATGCATGCACATTCGTGAGGGTGTGGGCGAAGCGTTGACAGGGGGACGTGCAGGCCGGGTATTGAGTTGCGTAATCCATGCCCCGGGCCGAGAGGTCTGGGACGTCCGGGGTGCCGAGGTGGTGGAGACACACCGAAGGCCGCACCGTGTCTGCCGCATTGGCGAGGCAGACACGGACCCCGCGCAGTCAGAGACCCCGCGCATGCGCGCAAGCACCATGTTCGGGAACCGGGAGATCCCGCGTCCTTATGTGGTCCGCCGCGAGGCGAATGCCGCAGAGCGCATCGAAAAGCCCAAGGGCTGGGTGACTGGCATTCCTACTCCGACTTGTGGGTTGTGTAGCGCGATGAGTGTTGTCGATGGACTTGGGCCGAGGTCTGGCGAATCCGAACGAACTGCTTGCGTGCCTCTTCCGTCCAAAGCACCAGGCTCGCGACCGCGACGATGGGCAGCAGATCGGCCGGCGGGATCGGCACGGTGTGGAACAACTCGTTCAGTGGCGCCCAGTACAGCACGGCGCCCTGCAGCGCGATGCCCAGGGACAGGCCGCCGAGCAGCCAGTGGTTGCGCAAGATGCCCAACTGCAGCGCCGAGCGGGTGGCCGACTGGCAGTTCAGCACGTTGAACCACTGGCACACCGCCAGCACGGTGAAGGTCTCGGTGCGCACCATTTCGTAGGGCATGCCGCCGGCCTGGCGCCAGACGAACCAGCCGAAAGTCGCCAGCGCGATCACCGGCGTCATCAGCGCCACGCGCCAGAGCATCTCGCTGCTGAGCAGCCGGTCGTTGCGCGGCACTGGCGCGCGCTTCATCTCGTCGCCGTCGGGCGGGTCCATCACCAGGTTCACTGTCACCGTGCCCTCGGTGACGATGTTGATCCACAGGATCTGCACCGCCGCCAGTGGCAGCCGGTAGCCCAGCACCAGCGCCAGCAGCAGCACCAGCACCTCGGCCATCGAGGTGGCGAACAGGTACAGGATGACCTTCTTCAGGTTGCCGTACACGACGCGGCCCTGTTCGACTGCATTGACGATGGTGGCGAAGTTGTCGTCGGTGATGACGATGTTGGCCGCGCTCTTGGCGACTTCGGTGCCAGTGATGCCCATCGCCACGCCGATATCGGCGCGCGCCAGCGCGGGCGCGTCGTTGACGCCGTCGCCGGTCATCGCCACCACGTCGCCGCGCGCCTGTAGCGCCTGCACGATGCGCAACTTCTGCGCCGGGTGCACGCGGGCGAAGACGGCGACGTGGTCCAGGCCTTCCTGCAGTTCGGCCTCGTTCATGCGCTCCAGTTCGGCGCCGTCCACCGCGCGGTCGTCGCCTCGCGCGATGCCTAGTTCGCGTGCGATGGCCATGCCGGTGAGTTTGTGGTCACCGGTGACCATGATCGGGCGAATGCCCGCCGCGCGGCATTGCGCGACGGCCACCTTGACCTCCTCGCGCGGCGGGTCGATCTGGCCGATTAGCCCGAGCAGCCTGGCGCGGCCGGCCAGCGCATCGAAGCCGTCGGCGGCGTCGAGCGGGTCGTCGTCAACGGTGGCGACGGCGAGCACGCGCAGGGCCCGGCTGGCCATGCCTTCGGCGGCCTCGCGCGCCGCGTGCAGCGCCGCCTGACCATCGGCCACGCACAGGCGCAGCACAGCTTCGGGTGCGCCCTTGATAAACACGCGGCGTGGCGCGCTTGGGCCAGCGTGGCGCGTCGCCATCATCTTGGTGTCTGAGTCGAACGGCAACTCGGCCTCGCGCGGCGACTCTCGGCGCAAGGCTGCCACCTCGATGCCGGCCTTGCGCGCGGCGACCAGCAGCGCCGCTTCGGTTGGGTCGCCGAGCACCGTCCATTGCGTCTTTTCGTCCTGCGGCGGGACGAGTTCGGCGTCGTTGCACAGCGCGGCGGCGCGCAGCAGCGCCGTGATGGCAAGGTCGGGCAGGCCGTTCGCGGGACCGATCGGCAGGCCCGCTTCGCTGAGCGCACCCCGAGGCGCGTAGCCCACCCCCGAGACGGCGATGGATCGCTCACCGGGCAGCCAGAGCGAGCTGACGGTCATCTCGTTGCGCGTCAGCGTGCCGGTCTTGTCGCTGCAGATCACCGTGGTCGAACCCAGCGTCTCCACGGCGGACAGGCGGCGGATGATGGCGCCGCGTCCGGCCATGCGCTGCATGCCCACGGCCAACGCGATGGTCATGGCCACCGGCAGGCCCTCTGGCACCATCGAGACCATCTGGCTGATCGCCACCATCAGCACCTCGGCCACGGGCAGCCCGCGCAGCAGGCCCAGGCCCACCACGACGACGAACAGCGCCAGCGCAGCGGCCACCAGGTAGCGGCCGAACTGCGTGATGCGCAGCTCCAGCGGCGTCTTGGGTTCCGTCGCACCCTCGGTCATGCGCGCGATGGCGCCGACCTCGGTGTGCGTGCCGGTGGCCGTGACGACGGCGCGCGCGCGCCCGGCCGTGATGTAGGTGCCCGAGAACACCATGTTGCGGCGGTCGGCCAGGCCGGTGGCTTCGGGCAGGGCCGCCACGCCCTTGGACACCGGCACCGACTCGCCCGTCAGCGCCGCCTCGGCCGCCTGCAGCTGGGCCACCTCGATCAACCTCGCATCGGCGCCGACGGCGTCGCCGGCGGCCAGCAGCAGCAGATCGCCGGGGACCAGATCGCGCGCCGGGATCGCTTGCTCTTGGTCGTTGCGCAGCACGCGCACCTGCAGCGTCGAAAGCCGGCGCAGCGCCGCCATCGAGCGTTCGGCACGCCCTTCCTGGAAGGAGCCGACAGCCGAGTTCACCAGCACCACCGCGAGGATCACCGCCGCGTCGCCCCAGTGACCCAGACCCGCGGCCAGCGCCGCCGCCACGAACAGGATGTAGATCAGCGGGCTCTTGAACTGGCGCAGGAAGACCAGGAAGACCGAACGTTTGGGCGGCTCGGGCAGGGCGTTCGGGCCGTGCCGCGCGCTGCGCTGCGCGACCAGCGCGGACGACAGGCCGGACGACGCCTCGCAGTCCAGACGCTCCAGCGCCGATCTGGCATCGAGCGCATGCCACGGGCCGATGGGGTTCGAGGCACGTTCGGTCATGGCTTGTCAAGGACGCGCGGCCAGCGTCACGAACACGAATGCTCCATAGGCCGCCAAGAGGGCGAGGCTGCGCCAGCGCGCGATCATGCCGGCGCGCGGCAGCATCAGCAACACCGTCAGCACGCCAAACGCAAGGGCCGTGGCGACCTCGGCCAACGGCGCACGGATGGGGTGAATCGCGGCGGTGACGCCGACGATGGCCAGTCCGTTGAACAGGTTGCTGCCGAGCAGGGTGCCCAAGCCCACGTCGTCGTGGCCGCGCAGGCGGGAAAGAAGCACGGTCACCAGTTCCGGCAGCGAGGTGCCGACAGCCACCACGGTCACGCCGATCAGATAGGGCTGCACCCCTATCTCCACGGCGATGCCGGAAGCGCCAGTGACGAACAGCCGCCCGGCCAGGACCAGCGCAGCGAGGCCGGCAAGCGAAAACAGCCACGCAGATGCCGGACTGCCCGCTGGCGCGCTCGCCGTGGCCTCCTGGCGCTGGCTCGTGGCCCGCCGGGCGACCAGGATCAGCCAGAGCGCAAACAGCGTGAGCAGCAGCGCGATACCCAGAATCAGCCCGACGTTGACCACATTGCTCCCCAGCGCGTCTCCCAGGCCGATCTCTGGCTTGCCGGACAAGGCCGCCAGAGTCGATACGGCCAGCTCGGGACTGGATGTGGCGAAGGCGGCAAGCGTTGTCGCGACCAGCAGTTGGGGCAGGCGCAGCCACGCCGCCACACCGAGCACGCCCTTGAGGAAGGTGGCGCCGCCCAGCGCGGCCAGGGGAATGGCGGCGAGCAGGGCGAGGAGATCGCCGGCGGCGAGCGGCAGGGTCATGATTTTGCGCAACCTCGGGTGGAGGCGCCGGGTCGGCTTCAAGGGATTGGGCACGAGGGCAGCCCGGACATTGTCGTTCGTGACGCCGTCGCATGCTCTCCTTGACACATGTCAAGCGCAGGTTGCCGCGCGCTCCTATCATGGCGCTGCCTGCCCAGCGAAGCCAACCGTAGGGAATCCCAAGATGAATGAATACCGGACCATGGTCGTGCATGTCAGCGATAGCGAACGGTCGAGCGAAGTGTTGTCCTGCGCGGCCATGGTGGCCACTGCGCAAGGCGCGACCCTGCGCGCCGTGCATGCGGTAGATCCGCCGCACCTGGGGGCCTACCTCAGCCCCGAGACCGCCATGACGGCGGCACAGCTCGGCCAGGACGCTGAGCGCATGCGTACCGGGAGGGCCCGCGATCGCGCGCTCGATGCCGCTCGCGCCAGCGGCATGAGCATTGAATTCGAGGCAGCAGGCGCTGACCCAATCAAGGCGATGATTGCGCGGTCCCGGGTGGCCGATTTGGTGGTGCTGGGTCAACCGTTCGAAGAGGATCCGCAAGGCCCGTCACGGCGCTTTGCCTCGAAGTTGCTGGTGACTGCGGGGTGTCCTGTGCTCTTCATTCCAGGCGTCGGGCCGATCGACGCTTGCGCGTCGCGCGTGCTGGTGGCCTGGTCGGCCACGCGCGAGAGCGCGCGAGCCTTGCGCGATGCGTTGCCCATGCTGCAACGCGCTGCAGCCGTCGAGGTGCTGCGCTTCGGCTCCCCGGAGCCTGGCGCCGAGGAGCCGCTCGATGCCGTGGCCGCCTACCTGCGCGCGCATGGTGTCCCGGCGACTAGCTCGGTCAAGCCGGTACGGGAGATTTCCTTCAGCGAACGGATGCTGACCCCGACGGTCGTCGATGCATCGATCGCGGAACTGCTGCTGTCGCATGCCGCCGACATGAACGCCAACCTTGTCGTCATGGGCGGCTACGGCCACACACCCGCCTATGAGCTGGTGCTTGGCGGAGTGACGCGGACCATGCTGGCGTCGATGACGGTGCCGGTGCTCATGTCTCACTGATGGCCGCCGCGGGAGTCGGCACGCAGCGGCCATCGCGTTGCCAGCGCCGTGAGCCGTGCCTGACTGGCGCGGACGGGTTGATTTCTGAAAGAAGGCATGGATAAGAAGCAGACCTGGAACATCCTCTACTGGGCCGCCGCGCTGCTGCTGCTGGTGCTGGCGCAGGATGTCTGGCAGAGCGCCAATCAGGTGGAACCGGTGCCCTACAGCGAGTTTGAAAAAGCGCTGGCCGACGGCCGTATCGTGGACGTGACGATCTCGGACCGAAGGATCACGGGCCGGCTTAAGGAAGCAGACGGACGCAAGACCACGCTGGTAGCCACCAGAGTCGAACCTGACATGGCGGCTCGGCTCGAGAAGTTCAACGTGCCCTACACCCGGGTGGTGGACAACACGTTCGTGCGCGACCTTCTGTCGTGGGTCGTGCCAGGACTGGTGTTCGTCGGGCTGTGGTTCTTCGTGATCCGCCGCTTTGCCGAAAAGCAGGACGGCATGGGTGGTTTGATGTCGATTGGCAAGAGCCGCGCCAAGGTCTACGTGCAGACCGACACCGGCGTGAGCTTTGCCGACGTGGCCGGTGTCGACGAGGCCAAGGACGAGTTGATGGAGGTGGTGGATTTCCTCAAGCACCCGAAGGAATACGGGCGCCTGGGCGCACACATCCCCAAAGGCGTGCTGCTGGTGGGCCCGCCGGGCACCGGCAAGACGCTGCTGGCCAAGGCGGTGGCGGGCGAGGCCCGCGTGCCATTCTTCTCGATCTCCGGCAGCGAGTTCGTCGAGATGTTCGTCGGCGTCGGCGCGGCGCGCGTTCGCGACCTGTTCGAGCAGGCGCGCGCCAAAGCCCCCGCCATCATCTTCATCGACGAACTCGATGCGCTGGGCCGCGCGCGGGGTGCCTTCCCCGGCCTGGGCGGACACGACGAGAAA